>NZ_JBHTXX010000015.1:0-111375 GCF_042791415.1 Arthrobacter sp. NPDC056691 | reverse complement strand
CCTTCAACGTAAAGGTCACCGGCCGCCGTCGGAAGCTAGGTTGTGCTGCCTATTTGGCCAGCAGTTCGTCGAGCCGCTCGTAGCCGTCGGTCATGCCGCCTTCCATTCCGGACTGGGCCATGCCGTCGCGTGCTTCCATGGTGGGGTAGACGGAATGGCCCCGCAGTCGGCACCGGTTTCCGCCGAGGTCCTCGAAGTGCATGAATTCGATGCTGACGACGTCCGGATAGCCGCTGAACTCGAAGGTCTGGATGGCGAACTCGTTCTCGCGGACTGTGTGGAAGATGCCGCTGAAGGCGTAGGTCACGCCGTCGGGACCGGTGTGGTTGTACAGGTAGCTGCCGCCGGAACGGAAGTCGTAGTGGTCGATGTCCACGTTGGTGCCGCGCGGGCCCAGCCACTGCGTGATGAGTTCGGGCTCGCGATGGGCACGGAAGACCTCCGCCACCGGAAAATCGAACTCCCGCTCGAAATCGATGAACGGGACGCCGTCAGGGACGGTGAGTTTAAGGGCGTTGCTCATGGTCGGTCCTTTGAACTGGTGCTGCCGCCGGAGGCGGTCTTGTTGCGGAGTACGGCATCGAGGTCCCGGAACTGCGCTTCGCGGACCAGCCGGTACTGGTCGATCCACGCGGTGAGCACCTCAAGCCGTGCGGGATTCAGGTGGACGGGCCGGCGCTGCGCGTCACGGCTCCGCGTGACCAGCTGCGCCTGCTCCAGGACCTGGATATGCTTCGAGACCGCCTGCTTGGAGATCGCGAAGGGTTCGGCCAGCTCATTGACGGTGGCAGGTCCCCGGCTGAGCCGGGAAATGAGGCGGCGGCGGACCGGATCCGACAGGGCCAGGAAGGCCGCGTTCAGAAGGTCGTCGTCATTGCTGGAATCCACTGCTTCTAACCTGGCTTCGTTATCAATCGAACTGTTTATCAACCATTAGGTTGATAACAACGATAGGCCTCCACGTACCTCGTGGCAAGGGGTTAAAAAGAAACGCGGGGTCACTCCTCGCCCAATCCGGGGGGTGGATCGGGCTGGGAGTGACCCCGCGTTGTCTGGGGTGCGCGTTACAGCGCTGCGAAGACCTCGCGCAGCAGCTTGGCGGTCTCGGACGGCGTCTTGCCGACCTTTACGCCGGCAGCCTCGAGGGCTTCCTTCTTGGCCTGGGCCGTACCGGCGGAACCGGAGACGATGGCGCCTGCGTGGCCCATGGTCTTGCCTTCCGGCGCGGTGAAGCCTGCCACGTAGCCGACGACCGGCTTGGTGACGTTGGCCTTGATGAAGTCGGCGGCACGCTCTTCGGCGTCGCCGCCGATTTCGCCGATCATCACGATGGCCTTGGTCTCCGGGTCAGCCTCGAACGCAGCCAGGGCGTCGATGTGGGTGGTGCCGATGATGGGGTCACCGCCGATGCCGATGGCCGTGGAGAAGCCGAGGTCGCGCAGTTCGTACATCATCTGGTAGGTCAGCGTGCCGGACTTGGACACGAGGCCGATGGGGCCCTTGCCCGTGATGTTGTTCGGCGTAATGCCAACCAGTGCCTCGCCGGGGGTGATGATGCCGGGGCAGTTCGGTCCGATGATGCGGGTGACCTGGTTGCCGTCAGCGTCAACCGTGGACTGGGCCAGTGCCCAGAACTCGGCGGAATCCTGGACCGGCACGCCTTCGGTGATGACGACGACAAGTCCGATGCCGGCCTCGATGGCTTCAACAACGGCGTTCTTGGTGAATGCCGGCGGCACGAAGACGATGGAGACGTCGGCGCCGGTTTCAGCCATGGCTTCCTTGACGGTGCCGAAGACGTTGATTTCGGTGTCGCCGTGCAGGACAGTGGTACCGGCCTTGCGGGCGTTGACGCCGCCCACAATGTTGGTGCCGGCCTTCAGCATCAGGGCGGTGTGCTTGGTGCCTTCGCCGCCGGTGATGCCCTGGACGATGACCTTGGAATCCTTGTTCAGATAGATAGACATGGTGCGTCCCTTTACTTAGCTGCGTTGGCGAGCTCGGCGGCCTTGTCGGCGCCCTCGTCCATGGTGGCGGCCAGGGTAACCAGCGGGTGGTTGGCCTCGGCCAGGATGCGGCGGCCTTCCTCAACGTTGTTGCCGTCGAGGCGGACGACCAGCGGCTTGTTCGCGTTGTGGCCCAGCTCGGCCAGGGCACCGACGATGCCCTTGGCGACGGCGTCACAGGCGGTGATGCCGCCGAAGACGTTCACGAACACGGACTTGACCTGTGCGTCGCCGAGGATGACGTCGAGGCCTGCAGCCATGACCTCGGCGGAGGCTCCGCCGCCGATGTCCAGGAAGTTGGCGGGCTTGACGTTGCCGTGGTTCTCGCCGGCGTAGGCGACAACGTCCAGGGTGGACATGACGAGGCCTGCACCGTTACCGATGATGCCGACTTCACCGTCCAGCTTGACGTAGTTCAGGTCCTGCGCCTTGGCCTTGGCCTCGAGCGGGTCTGCGGATTCCTTGTCCTCAAGCTGGGCGTGCTTGGGGTGGCGGAATTCGGCGTTCTCGTCGAGCGTGACCTTGCCGTCGAGGGCGACGATCTCGCCCGCGCCGGTCTTGACCAGCGGGTTGACCTCCACGAGGGTGGCGTCTTCCTTCTTGAAGACGTCCCAGAGCTTCAGAATGACGCCGGCGACCTTGCCGCGCAGTTCCTCAGCGAAGCCGGCCGCAGCGACGATTTCGTCAGCCTTGGCCTGGTCGATGCCCACGGCGGGGTCGATGGCTACCTTGGCCAGGGCGTCGGGCCGCTCAACAGCGAGCTGCTCGATCTCCATGCCGCCTTCAACCGAGCACATGGCCAGGTAGTTGCGGTTGGCCCGGTCCAGAAGGACGGAGAAGTAGTATTCCTCGGCGATGTCCGCACCCTGGGCGATCATCACCTTGTTGACGGTGTGGCCCTTGATGTCCATGCCCAGGATGTTGGTGGAGTGCTCAAGTGCCTCATCGGCGGACTTGGCAACCTTGACGCCGCCGGCCTTGCCGCGGCCTCCGACCTTAACCTGTGCCTTGACGACAGTTACGCCGCCGATCTTCTCGGCAGCTGCCTTTGCTTCTTCAGGGGTGTGCGCCACGATGCCGGCGAGCACGGGTACACCGTGCGCTTCGAACATATCGCGCGCCTGATATTCAAACAGGTCCACGGTTTAGTGTCCTTCTACGTCGAAGTAGTTTCTGTACAGCCGGACAACACCAAAAGGTGCGGACCGGGCTGCGGAATTAACGCGCCCTGCGGCAGGTCCGGAAACGAGCCACGCGGCGCAATGCTCCTTTGGGAACTCTAGTCCTTTGGAGGGACCGGCCCGTTCCAGACTACCTGTTCTGTGAGTAAGGACACTATTCTATGGACGGTAGAAAAACCCCGGGATTACGGGGTTTTTGGGACCTTGGCGGGCGCCGTTTGGACGTTTTTGCCGTTCCCGGAGATGAGTTCGTAATGATCCCGGCTGATAAAGAAACCGACGCCGCCTGAGACGTTGCCGCAGGCCACCCCGGAGCGGTATGCAGAGCACCGCAAACCGTTCCGTTCGAGGTTGCCGCCATCGGGCAGGACGGGAAACCTGGAGACGGGCCCGTCGGGTGTTCCCTTTGGCCCGTACTCGGCCTCCATCTGCGTGACGCCGGACCGGCATTCCCCGTACCGTGCCCGGTCAGGGGTCAGGAGTGCCGAGCCGCCCAGATAGCCGAGTCCGGTCCCGGAGCAGTCGTCACCACTGTCCGCGGCTGCCGGCGCCGGATACACCGCGAGCTCGCAGTGCGCCACGGGCACGGTGGCGAGTTTCGCATTGCCGGGATCGCTGAAGTTGTTGGTTTCGTAGGGCAGGTTGACGTGCGGCCCCCTGGCGGACGTCAGTGCACACACCACGTTCCGGTCCGCGGTGACGAACGCCAGCACGTCCTCCCCGGCGGCAAACGCGGCGGGGTCTGTGAGCGGCGCCTGGTTCAGCTGCTCCAGGGCGGGCAGCGGTGGCGGCGGTGTGTACTCCGGATCCGCGACGGTAACCGAACAGCCCGCCAGGGTCATTGAGAACAGGGCCAGCGCGAACAGCAGCGCCGGCGGCAGGCCGGCAGCAACGCGTTTCAGGCGCCGCACCGGCACGGTCAGGCGTCGATCTTGGTCAGCGGCGCGTACCGGAGCAGCAGCCGCTTCTCGCCGACGTCGAACTTCACCTTCGCTACGGTCTTGTCCCCGGCGCCTTCAACGGCGAGCACGGTGCCGTTGCCGAAGCTGGTGTGGTTGACCATGTCCCCCACGCTGACGGCAATGACTTCCTTCTGCGGTTGCACGCGGTTTTTCGCGACGGCGGCAGGGACGTCGGCGTTGAAGCCCGCCGAGGAATCCGCACGGTTGCCGCGGGCCGTTCCGGCACCCCAGAATGTTCCGCTGTAACGGCTCGATCCGATGGCGGCTCCGCTCCCCCAGCCCCCGACCTGCCGGCTGGTGCCCTCGCGCTTCCATTCGACGAGCTCGGACGGAATTTCCTCCAGGAACTGGCTGGCCGGGTTGTACTGGCTTTGCCCCCACATGCTGCGGACCTCGGAGCGCGTGACGTAGAGGCGCTTCCGGGCACGCGTCAGTCCCACGTAGGCGAGCCGGCGCTCCTCCGCCAGTTCCTTGGGGTCTGTGGCGGAACGCTGGTGCGGGAAGAGCCCGTGCTCCATGCCGGTCAGGAACACCACGGGGAATTCGAGGCCCTTGGCCGTGTGCAGGGTCATGAGCGTGACCACGCCCAGCCGCTTGGCCTCCGCCACGGCGGCGTCGATGTCAGCCCCTGGGGCGTCCGGAATCTGGTCGGCGTCGGCCACGAGCGAAACCTGTTCCAGGAAGGCCTCGAGGCTCCCTTCGGGGTTCTCCTGCTCGTATTCACGCACGACGGCGACAAGCTCGGCGAGGTTCTCCACCCGTGACTCGTCCTGCGGATCGTTGCTGGAGCGCAGTGTGGCGAGGTAGCCGGTCTGTTCCAGAACGGCTACCAGCGCAGCAGTGGCCCCGGAGCCTGCGGCGACCTCGGCGAGGTCGTCCAAAAGCTTCACGAAACCGAGCACCGCGTTGACGGAGCGGGTGGCCATGCCTGGCGCCTGGTCGGCGCGGCGGGCAGCTGCGATGAAGGAGGTGCGTTCCCGCTCGGCCAGGGCGGCAACGGCACCCTCGGCCCGGTCACCGATGCCGCGCTTGGGTTCGTTGAGGACACGGCGGAGGTTGACGTCGTCGTCCGGGTTGACCAGCACGCGCAGGTACGCCAGGGCGTCCTTGATTTCCTTGCGTTCGTAGAACCTGGTGCCGCCCACCACCTTGTACGGCAGACCGACCCGCACCAGGACATCTTCAATGGAACGCGACTGGGCGTTGGTGCGGTAGAAGATGGCGACGTCGCCGGGGCGGAGGTTGTCCTCGTCCTGGAGCCGGTCGATTTCCTTGGCGATGAACTGGGCTTCGTCGTGCTCGTTCTCGCCCACGTAGCCGATGATCTTGTGGCCTTCCCCCTCCGCGGTCCACAGCCTTTTCTCGGGGCGGTTGGGGTTGCGGGAGATGACGGAGTTGGCCGCGGTCAGGATGTTTTGGGTGGAGCGGTAGTTCTGCTCCAGCTTGATGGTGTGGGCGTCGGGGTAGTCCTTCTCGAACTCCACGATGTTGCGGATGTCCGCGCCGCGGAACGCGTAGATCGACTGGTCCGAGTCACCGACGACGGTGAGTTCCGCCGCTCCCGGCCCCTCGCCGACGATTTCCCGGACGAGGGCGTACTGCGCGTGGTTGGTGTCCTGGTATTCGTCCACGAGGACGTGCCGGAACCGGCGCCGGTAGGAGTCTGCGAGCGCCGGGAACGCCCTGAACATGTACACGGTCTCGGCGATCAGGTCATCGAAGTCCATGGCGTTGGCCTGGCGCAGCCGCTGGGTGTAGCCCGCGAAGACGTCGGCCACGGCGCTTTGGAAGGGATCCTTGTGGTTGGCGCTTGAGGCGAAGGAATCGGCGTCGATCAGTTCGTTCTTCAGCGCGGAGATCTTGTGCTGGATGGCCTTGGGCGCGAACTTCTTGGGGTCCAGGTCCAGGTTCTTGGCCACCAGCGTGATCAGCCGCAGGGAGTCGGCGGAGTCGTAGATGGAGAAGTTGGATTTCAGGCCGACGTTGGCGGCCTCGCGCCGCAGGATCCGGACGCAGGACGAGTGGAACGTGGAGATCCACATGGCTTTGGCCCTGCCGCCCACGAGGGCCTCGATGCGTTCGCGCATTTCGGCGGCGGCCTTGTTGGTGAACGTGATGGCCAGGATCTCGCCGTGGTGGGCCCGCTTGGTGGCGATCAGGTAGGCGATCCGGTTACTGAGGACGCGGGTTTTGCCGGAGCCGGCTCCGGCCACGATCAGGAGAGCCCTGCCGGAGTGTTTGACCGCCTCCTCCTGCTGCGGGTTCAGGCCCGCCAGCAGAGCCCCGGCGTCAGGAAGCTGGTGCCGGGCGTGCTCCTCCGCCCGGTCTCCTTCTGCCTGGCCGGCCGCCGGGCCAGCCACCGGGCGGCCTGCGGATCCGCCCGGGCCGCCGCCGAAAGCGGGCGTCATCAGCCCTGTTTCGGGGCGCGACCTGGTGCTGGCACCGGTGTGGGAACCAGCCTTGAACGGACCGTCAGCGTAGGGGTCAAACAACATATCCATGGTGACTACAAGTCTAGGCGGTGGGGCTGACACTGGAATCCGCCCTGTGGATAACCCGGCGCGCAGCGGAGACCTGGGCCCGCGAAACTCGCTCCGCGGCCAGATCCAGCCAGCGGAAACCTAGTCGACAGAGCCTGACTCGAGGGCGGCACGCAACTGGTGCACCGCCGTCGTTCCTCCCGCCATGAACCATTCCAGGCCGTTGACGCGGACGCTCCCGGCGACGCCGCCGGCCGCCGTCACGATCGCCTTCCCGGGGAGCCAGTCCCATTCGGGGCAGCTGTGCTGGAACCAGCAGCCAAGCTGGCCGTCTGCCACCCGCCCGAGGTCGCACGAGCCGGATCCGAGCATCCGCAGCGTGGCGGCCGACGTCGCGGCGGCGTGCCAGGGCATGGCGCACATCGGGTCGGAGAGCCAGCGCGGGTGGATGTAGGTGGCGGCGCCGAGGTCGGAGAGGTCTGCGGCGTTGCGGTTGGTTCCGTCCTCTTTGAAGGTGGTGACGGGATCGCCGTTGAGGGTGGTGGCGCGTTGCTTGCCGCCGATCCAGAGCTTGTCCTCCTCGGGCTGGAAAATGGCACCGAGGAGCACATCGGATTCGTCCTTCAGGGCGATGGCTGAGCACCAGTAGGTGGAGCCCTGGAGGAAGTTGTAGGTGCCGTCCACCGGGTCGATGACCCAGGTCCGCCCGCTGCTGCCGTGCACCGCGGCGCCTTCCTCGCCCAGGACGCCGTCGTCCGGGCGGCAGCGCTGCAGCTGCTCCAGCACATACGCTTCGGCCGCGTGGTCCGCGGCGGTGACGACGTCGGAGATCGAGGTCTTGCGCTGGGCGTCGAGGCCGCCCTGCCGCATCAGCAGGGCCAGCTGTCCGGCCTCCCGGACCAGTTGGGCCGCCAGCTCATAGTCATCGAGCCCGGGGCTCAGGTTGGTTGCGCTGTGTTTGCCCAGTTTGTGTCTGCCCAGTTCCGTCACGGTTCCCACCCTATCGGCGCCGGGCATGCGCTGCACAGCAGGCCTGGCATGCGGCGGGCCTGCTGACAGCAGGCCTGTGCACTGCGACGGGCGATAATGGACGCATGGCCAAGACACCTGCACAGCGGATCAAGAAGCACGGCGCGAAGGCCGCGGTACCCCAGCACCACCTGCCTCCGGTGATCAATCCCGGCACGGGCCCCACTCCCGCGAAGGCGCAGAACAACGCCAACCTGATTGTCATTGCCGGCGTGGTGGCCAGCCTGTTCCTGTTCTGGTACGTCCACCTGCTCACGCTGAACCAGCTCACGCAGCTGTCCGGCGGGCTGGCCATGCCCGATTCCGTGGTCGGCGGGTTCGACACCGGCTACGCCGAGCAGCTCCGCCGTGCCCTGGACGGGGACGCCCGCGGCCAGCTCAACTACGTCCACAAGACGGCGGGCACCCTGTTTCCGCTGATCTTCGGCTTCACCTGGCTGCTGCTGATCGGCACCAACGTGGCCCGGAAGGCGCTGCGCTGGGCGCTCTGGGCGCTGCCGCTGCTGTTCGTGGTGGTCCGGCTGTGGGGCAACGTCACCATTGATTCCATGATCGCGGCTGTAAACCTCGACGGCGGCCAGGTCGCCTTGGCATCGGGCCTCACCGTGGCCGGCTGGGTACTGTTCGTGGCCAGCCTTCTCGCCGGCGGCGCCGCCGTGTTCCTGGGGCGCCGGGCGTCGAAGAAAACCGCCATGCAAGAAGGAGCCACGCATCAAGGAGCCTAGGCGCTCCGGGCCGCCTGCGCCCGGGCGAAGGCCTTGCGCGCCTGCCGTTCCTGCCGGACGCGCTGGGCGATGACCAGGCCGGCGGCGGCGAGGCCGATGGTGATGGGGTAGCCCATCAGCCGCTCCAGGGTTCCCGGCTCGGGTACGTCCAGGCCGGTGACCGCTGCCGTGACAAGCGCGGCCGCGGACACCCCGCCGGAGGCCAGCACAAACCAGCCCAGCGGGGATTGCCGGAGCCACACCGTGCCGAGCAGCAGCAGCGCCAGGGACCCGGCGATGAAGTACATGACGGCTCCGGCGTAGTGCCAGCCGGACTCCAGGTCCTCCGGGACCAGCCCCACGATGATCGTTCCTGCGCCCGCCGTCCCGGTGAGGATCCGCGCCGCCACCGCCGAATACCAGGGCACTTCCCCGGAATGGATTGCCGCCACCCGGACACCGGCCCGTGCGGCCACGCGCAGCAGCGCCGAGCTCAGCAGCAGCGCGCCGAGCAGCATTCCCAGGCCCTGCGCCACGAAGGAGGAATTCATGAGCACGTGCAGCGGCGAACAGATGCTGCGGCCGTTGTAGAGCCCGCAGGTGAGGGCACCCAGGTCGCTGATGAGGCCGGTCCGCCGGCTGTAGGGGCCGGGTCCGGCCCAGGCCCCGATGACAGCGGCCTCCGCCACGAAATACTGGACGACGCTGAGCACCGCCCATGCCCCGATGTACTGCCGTGTGGAGGCGGTGTCTGGCAGGAACGTTTCCCGAAAGGCGGGGGCTTGAGCTGCGGCGGCCATGCCAAGAGCGTAGTACGGGCCGTCACCTTGTATGCTTGTAAGCGTGCCCGAACGGGCCGGTCCAAAACCCGGCCGCGGCGGGCGCCCGCCCTCGTAGCTCAGTGGATAGAGCACGGCTCTCCTAAAGCCGGTGTCGTTGGTTCGATTCCAATCGAGGGCACTTGAACCTGCAGCACCCGCCCGGGCTCCGCGACTATCTGCTGGGCACCCTGCCGGCGGACCCTTCCTCCGCCGACGTTCCCCATGCCGGGCGGTGGACCGTGGAACGGACCCTGCTGGACCGGGCCGCCGGCACCCGCGGCACCTTTACCGGCGTCGTGATTTTTTCTCCCGACGCCGACGGCGGACTCCGCTTCCACGAGGAAGGGACCGTGGCCTGGCCCGCCGCCGGTTTGCCAGCAGGGGACGGCGAAACCTTCACCGGCCCGGCCACCCGCGATTACCTGCTCCGACCCGCGGACACACCGGACGCCATGGACATGCTGTTTCCCGACGGCCGGCCGTTCCACCGGATGAGCTTCTCGCCGGAGGCCAGCCAGGACCGGCACTGGTGCGATCCGGACACCTACCGGGTCACGTACGTCCGCCACGGCGACGACGAGTTCAGCTACGCCTGGGATGTCACCGGCCCCCGCAAGGACCTCCTGCTGGAGTCTGTGCTGCGGCGGCTGCCCGCAACGGCGGCACCAAACCGGCTAGGCTCGAAACCGTGAATCCCCGCATCATCGTTTCCGCCGTGTGCGTCTACGACACCGCAGGCCGGCTCCTGACCGTCCGCAAGCGCGGCACGGACAAGTTCATGCATCCCGGCGGCAAGCCCGAGCCCGGCGAGACCGCGGTGCAGGCCGCGGCGCGGGAGCTCGAGGAGGAAGTCGGCATCACCGTCGATCCCCGCGAACTGACCCTCATGGGCGTCTGGCTGGCCGACGCCGCCAACGAGGCGGCCACGGAAATCGAAGCCACCGTCTTCACGGCACCGGGCACGTGGGTGGCGCACCCCTCCGCGGAGATCGCCGAGATCCGGTGGCTGGACCTCGCGGCGGAATGGCCCGGCGACCTGGCGCCGCTGCTCACGGACCACATCCTTCCGGCCCTGGCGGAATCCGGGCGCTGACTCCGAACTGCCGCGCCGAAGCGTGAGATCTCGTCGCTTTGCGCCGGGCTAAGCGCCGAGATCTCACCCCTCGATGAGAAGAAGTCAGTACTCCGGAACCGCTTCCTCCGCCACGGCCGTGGCCTCGGCGAACTGGGTCCGGTACAGCTCGGCGTAGCGGCCGTCCGCGGCCAGCAGCTCGGTGTGGGTTCCGCGCTCCACTATCTGGCCGTCCTCCACCACCAGGATGGCGTCAGCGGCACGGATCGTCGAGAGCCGGTGCGCAATCACGACGGCGGTGCGCCCCTCGAGCGCAGCGCCCAGCGCCGCCTGCACGGCGGCTTCGTTAGTGGAGTCCAGCGCGGCGGTGGCTTCGTCGAGGATGACCACGCGGGGCTGGGCGATCAGCAGCCGGGCGATGGTGAGCCGCTGCCGTTCGCCGCCGGAGAGCCGGTAGCCGCGCTCCCCCACCACGGTTTCCAGGCCGTCGGGAAGGGAACGGATCATGGTTTCGAGCCGGGCCTGGCGCAGGACGGCCCACATGTCCTCGTCGGTGGCCCCGGGGCGGGCCAGCCTCAGGTTGGAGGCGATGGATTCGTGGAACAGGTGCCCGTCCTGGGTGACCATGCCGAGGGTGGCGCGGATGGAATCGAAGGTCAGGTCGCGCACGTCCAGGCCGGAGGCCGGGGCGGTGCCGCCGAGGCGCACTGCGCCGGAGTCGACGTCATACAGCCGGGACAGCAGCTGGGCCACGGTGGACTTTCCGGCGCCGGAAGACCCCACGAGCGCGACGGTCTGTCCGGGTTCCACCCGGAAGCTGATGCCGTGCAGCACCTCCTCGCCGCCGCGGGTGTCCAGCGTGGAGACCTCCTCCAGGGAAGCCAGCGAGACCTTGTCCGCCGAGGGGTAGGAGAAGCGCACGTCGTCGAACTCCACGGCCACGGGCCCGGGCGGGACCGCCAGCGCACCGGGCTTTTCCTGGATGAGGGGCTCCAGGTCCAGGATTTCGAAGACCCGTTCAAAGCTGACCAGGGCGCTCATGATTTCCACGCGGGCGTTGGACAGCGCGGTGAGCGGCGCGTAGAGGCGGGTGAGCAGCAGCGCCAGCACCACGACGTCGCCCGGGGCGAGCTGGCCGCCGATGGCCAGCCAGCCGCCCAGGCCATAGACCAGGGCGAGGGCCAGCGCGGAGACGAGCGTCAGCGCCGTCACGAACGTGAACTGCAGCATGGCCGTCCGCACGCCGATGTCGCGGACCCTGCCGGCCCGGAGCGCGAACTCGCGGGATTCCTCGTCGGGCCGTCCGAAGAGCTTGACCAGGGTGGCGCCGGGCGCGGAGAAGCGCTCGGTCATCTGGGTACCCATGGCGGCGTTGTGCTCGGCCGCCTCGCGCCGCAGGTCCGCCAGCCGGGAGCCCATCCGGCGGGCGGGGATGAGGAAGATCGGCAGCAGGATCATGGCCAGCACGGTGACCAGCCAGGAGGTATTCAGCATCACCACGAGGGTGAGGATGAGGGCCACCACGTTGCTGACCACACCGGACAGGGTTCCCGCGAAGGCGGACTGGGCCCCGATGACGTCGTTGTTCAGGCGGCTGACCAGCGCGCCGGTGCGGGTGCGCGTGAAGAAGGCGATGGGCATTCTCTGCACGTGGTCGAACACCCTGGTCCGAAGGTCCACGATGACGCCCTCGCCGATGGTGGAGGAGAGCCAGCGGCTCACCATTCCCAGGGCCGCCTCGGCCACCGCGACGCCGGCGATCAGGGCCGCCAGGCGGATCACCTCGCCGGCATCGGCGCGGGCAACGATCGTGTTGACCACCTGGCCGGCCAGCACCGGCGTGGCCACGGCCAGGAAGGCCATGGCGACGGACACGGCCACGAAGGCGATCAGCCTGCCCTGGTGCGGCCGGGCGAAGCCCATGACGCGCTTCAGGGTCTCCTTGGAGAAGGGCCTGGAGCCGCTCTTGGCCCGGGTGATGTTGTAAAGCGACCGCCAGGCGACGCCGTCCATGCTCATCTGTTCTGCTCCATCTTGCCTGCCGCCAGTTCGGTGACGACGCCGTTCTCCACGTTCCAGCGCACGTCCAGGCGGACGTTTTCCAGCAGCCGCCGGTCGTGCGTGACCAACAGCAGGGCGCCGTCGTAGCTTTCCAGTGCTTCCTCCAGCTGCTCAATCGCCGGGAGGTCCAGGTGGTTGGTGGGCTCGTCCAGGACCAGCAGGTTCACGCCCCGGGCCTGCAGCAGGGCCAGGGCGGCGCGGGTCCGCTCCCCCGGCGACAGCGAGTCCACCGTGCGCGGGGTGTGGTCGGCCTTGAGGCCGAACTTCGCCAGCAGCGTGCGGACCTCGGCGGACGTGTAATCGGTCAGGACGGCTTCGACGGCGTCCGCCAGTTTCAAGTGTCCGGCCAGAAGGCCGCGGGCCTGGTCGATTTCGCCGACCGCCACGGACACCCCGCGGGAGGCGTCGCCTGAGTCAGGTTCCTGGGTTCCCAGCAGCAGCCGCAGCAGCGTCGACTTGCCGGCGCCGTTGGGCCCGGTGATGCCGATCCGCTCACCGGCGTTGAGCTGCAGGTTCACCGGGCCCAGGGTGAAGCTGCCCTGCCGCGCCACCGCATCGCGCAGGGTTGCCACCACGGAACTGGAGCGCGGCGCCTGGCCGATGCTGAACTGCAGCTGCCATTCCTTGCGGGGTTCCTCCACCACGTCCAGGCGGGCGATGCGCGATTCCATCTGCCGGACCTTCTGCGCCTGCTTTTCGGACGACTCGGTGCTGGCGGCACGGCGGATTTTGTCGTTGTCGGGGCTTTTCCGCATCGCGTTCCGGACGCCCTGGGAGCTCCATTCCCGCTGCGTGCGGGCGCGGGACACCAGGTCCGCCTTGGTTGCGGCAAATTCCTCGTACCGTTCGCGGGCGTGCCGGCGGGCCACGGCGCGTTCCTCGAGGAAGGCTTCGTAGCCGCCGTCGTACACGGCCACCGAATTCTGGGCGAGGTCCAGCTCCACGATGGAGGTCACGCAGCGGGCGAGGAACTCGCGGTCGTGGGAGACCAGCACCACGCCGCCGCGAAGGCCCTGCACGAAGGCTTCCAGCTTCGCCAGGCCGTCCAGGTCAAGATCGTTGGTGGGCTCGTCCAAAAGCACGACGTCGAAGCGGCTCAGCAGGAGGGCGGCGAGCGCCACGCGCGCAGCCTGGCCACCGGACAGCCCGGTCATTTCGGCGCCGGGGCCGACGTCCAGGCCCAGGTCAGCGAGGACGGGGGCTATCCGCTCGTCCAGGTCCGCGGCGCCTGAGGCCATCCACCGGTCAAAGGCCATCGAGTAGGCATCGTCCGCTCCGGGTGCTCCCGAACCGAGGGCCTCGGCCGTGGACTCCATCTCAGCGGTGGCTTTGGCGCAGCCTGTGCGGCGGGCGATGTAGGCGGCAACCGTCTCGCCGGAGACGCGTTCGTGCTCCTGCGGCAGCCAGCCCACAAAGGCATCGGCGGGCGCGAGGCTGACGGTGCCGTCCTGCGCCTGGTTCACGCCGGCAAGGAGCCGCAGCAGCGTGGACTTGCCCGCACCGTTGGCGCCGACCACGCCAACAACGTCCCCGGGAGCCACTGTGAGGGACAGCCCGGAGAAGAGGGTGCGGTGATCATGACCGCCCGAAAGGTCTTTCGCAACAAGGGTTGCAGTCATCAATCCATCCTCTCACCGCTGCCCGTTTTCGCCCGAAAACTCAGGCGGGCATGAAAGAACCCGCTGGTCCGGACTTGGGGGGTGTACGGACCAGCGGGTTCGACCACTTAGCATAGTTGAAGCGGCGCGCTAGGTAAAATCGAGGCCGGCGGGCCGCCACTTCGCATCACCCCGCCCGTCAGCAGAGAGCGTTCCATGCCCCTACCCGCCAAGGCCTTCCAGCGCTGGCTGCACGGCATCGCGCCGGACGCCAGCGTTGCTGATGTGGCCAGGGCTTCAGGGGTTAAGCGCACCACCCTGGCCCAGCAGCTGGTCCGCGGCAAGGTGGCCGAGGCAACCGTGGTGGGGATCAGCCGGGCCTTCAACGTCAATCCGGTGGCGGCGCTGGGCTCCTTCGAGCCTTACCGGGACCTGGCAGAGCCGCCGGTTCCGCCGACACTGCAGGAACTGGTCAGCCAGATCGCCACCGCGGACCTGCTGCACGCCATCATTGCCCGCACCGAGCCGGAGGCGGGCACGGTCAGAGGCACAGGACCGCCCGAGCTCAGCCCGCCGCCGCACGCCACCTCTGTGAAAAACTGGGTGGACGCAATCGACGACGGCGAACTCCGCCACCGCGTCTCCGCCGCCACCGGCGTCGCCCCCCAAAACTACTCAGCACAACTGACCGCCAACCGGCTCGCCCCGGAACTGGCCGTCGCCACCTCCCGCGCTGCCGGCGTCGGACCGGCAGGCGGACTGGTGGCCGCCGGCCTGGTGACCGAAACCGAAGCCGGCTGGCCGGCCGGCGCACGGCAGGCGGCACTCGACGGCCTGACCGACGGCCAACTGACCGTTCTGGCCGGCGACCGCCTCCAGGCACTCGGCAAGACCCTGCGGCGGCAGGAACACGACCAACGACAAACCGAACAGATCTGGAAGAACCTCGGATGATTGAGATCCTGCAGTGGACCACCCTGATCGTGGCCGGCGCCGCAACGCTGAGCCGGATCCCGAACCTGGTCCGCCGGAAGAACCGGTCCATCTTCTATGCTCTGGCGCTACTGACGCTGGCCATCCTGCTGAGCATCCGGGGTCCCTACCTGGCGATCGATACCCTGCTGGGCGGAATAAATATCGCCAACCTGCTGCTGCGCTTCATCATCTTCGGAGCCATCCTTTTCCTGGCCCTTCGGATTGCCGCCGGGTTTGGGGACAGCCGCGGAATCCAGCTGGTCCGGGGACGCGCCGGCATGCTTGCCCTGGGCGTGATTTCCGCCGCGCTGCTGGTGTGCTTTGCCCTCATGGACGCCTCCGGGTCCTCCGCGGGCCTGGCGGACGTGGCGGCCAAGGACCAGCGCAACGCCCTGCTCGTCGAATACTACGGTGCCGCCGGCCGCGCCTACCCGGCCTACGTGTGCCTCGCGATTCTCCCGGGGATGCTGAGGGCCGTCAGGAGCCCGCTGCCCGTCCTGCTCCGGATAAGCGCGGCGCTGTTGGCTGTGGGCAGCGTCGCCATCCCCCTGTCGTTGCTGTTCCCGGTGGTCCCGCCAGCGCTGGGATTCCTTCGCTTCGTCGTCAACTACACGTCCATCCTTTGCTTCGTCATCGGCCTGGCACTCATCTGGGTGGCCAGTGGCCGGGCCGGCCGGAAGCACCGGCCGCTGTCCGCCGAACGCCGCTAGTATGAGTCAAACCTTCGTTCAGCAGAGAGCGTTTCATGCCCCTCCCCGCCAAAGCATTCCAGCGCTGGCTTAGTGGCGTGGCACCGGATACCAGCACGGCCGATGTCTGCAGGGTCTCAGGGGTCAAGCGCACCACCCTCGCCCAGCAGATGGTGCGGGGAAAGGTTGCCGAAACTACAGTCGTGAGCATCAGCCGGGCCTACAACATCAATCCGGTTGCCGCCCTGGCCACTTTCGATACCTACAGCGACCTCGCCAGTTCCGCCACCCCTCCTACCGACAAGGAACTGGTAAGCCAAATCGCCACCGTCGACCTCCTGCGGGCGGTCATTGTCCGCACCGCACCCACAGGCTCCACTGGCCCGGCGGGCTCCACCGGCTGGCCCGAGCTCAGCCCGCCGCCGCACGCCACCTCTGTGAAAAACTGGGTGGACGCAATCGACGACGGCGAACTCCGCCACCGCGTTTCCGCCGCCACCGGCATCGCCCCCCAAAACTACTCAGCACAGCTGACAGCCAACCGGCTCGCCCCGGAACTGGCCGTCGCCACCTCCCGGGCTGCCGGCGTCGGACCGGCAGGCGGACTCGTGGCCGCCGGCCTGGTGACCGAAACCGAAGCCGGCTGGCCACCCGGCGCACGGCAGGCGGCGCTGGACCGGCTCAGCGACGGCGACCTCACAGCCCTGGCCGGGGAACGCCTCCAGGCACTCGGTAAGACCCTGCGGCGGCAGGAACAGGACCAGGATCAAACAGAAAGAATCTGGGAGAACCTGGTATGAGCGAGATTCTCCCCTGGATAACGCTGGTGGTTTGCGCGGCTGCCGCCCTGGCCAGGATCCCGAGCACCCTGCGCGGGGTCAACCCGGCCCTGTTCTTCATTTTCCTGCTGGCGACGGCCGCAGCGGTCCTGAGCATCGAACAGTTCTACGTGGCCATCGACAGTTCCCTCGGCGGCATCAACATCGCCCACGTCGTGCTGCGCCTGATTGTTTTTGCGGCGATCTACCTCATCGCGGTCCGCGTCACGAAGGGGTTCGGAGCCCCTGACGCACACCGCATGATCGCCGGCCGCCCCGGGCTGGCCATGCTCGCGGTTTTCTCCGTGGCCCTGGTGGCCATCTTCCTCATGATGGATCCTTCGTCCTCGTCGGTCCGTTTCAGGGACGCCGGCTCTGCCAGCACCCGGAATGCGGCCCTGCTGCCGTTCTACTGGGCCGCGGCCAGGGGCTACCTGGCCTATGTCTCGATCGCACTGCTGCCTGCACTGCTCCGCACTGTCAAGGAACGCCTGCCCCCGCTCGTCAGGACCGGGGCAGCCCTGATGGCGGCCGGAGCGGTGACCACAGTTGCCGGTCTGTGGCTTGAGTTCGCGCCTCCCCAGCTCCTTCCGGCGGCGCCGGCCGTGAACAACGGGGCGGTGGTTTTCTATACCTCAGGCCTCGTCATGGTGTGGCTGGCACGCGTGAATGCCGCCAAACGCCGGGGTCACGGAACGTCATCTACCGAAAGGTAGCAGACCGGGATTCACAAAATCATTAGACCGTGAGAGAATCATGAATGTGTGAAAGCAGTTGCTGCCTGGCTTACCAGCTGTGGCGCCTGCCGGATCACACATTGGGGGGATGAGTGGTGGCGGCCGTTGGGGACCGCCCCCACTCAGCCTTTTTAAGGGCACGTTTTGTGCCCCCGTATGATGGCGAAATAAAAGGTCTCTGCCAATGCGTTGCACGCAGTGGCGCAGCGGGAGCCGGGTCCGGCCGCCGCAATGCCAACGCCGCAGCCTGAAGAAGAAGGTACCCGCCATGAACCGTGTCCATTCCCGCCGCTCCGCCCTTGCGGCCACCCTTGCCGGACTGGCACTGGCCCTGACGGCCTGCGGCGGCGGAGGTTCACAGGCTCCCGCCTCCGGCGGCTCGGACACGTCGCTCAGCGACGTGAAGTCCAAGGGCGAGATCGTCATCGCCACCGAGGGTACCTACAAGCCCTTCAGCTTCCACGCAGAAGGTGCCGGCGACCTCACGGGCTACGACGTCGAGATCGCCCGGGCCGTGGCCGAGAAGCTCGGGGTGAAGGCCACCTTCCAGGAGACCCAGTTCGACGGGATCTTCGCTGGCCTCGACGCCAAGCGCTTCGACACCATCGCGAACCAGATCTCCATCAACGCCGAACGCAAGGCCAAGTACGACTTCTCCAAGCCGTACACCGTCTCCACGGGCGTGATCGTGACGAAGGCGGACAACAACAGCATTTCCGGCTTTGACAGCCTCAAGGGCAAGACTACGGCCCAGTCGCTCACCAGTAACTTCTACAAATTGGCGGTGGATGCCGGCGCGAACGTGCAGTCGGTGGAAGGCTGGGCGCAGAGCGTGGCGCTGGTCCGCCAGGGACGCGTGGATGCGACCGTCAATGACAAGCTCACGTACCTGGACTACGCCAAGACGAATCCGGACGCCGGGCTGAAGATCGCTGCCGAAACCACGGAGAAGTCGGAAAGCGCCTTCGTGTTCCGCAAGGGTTCCACGGAGCTCACGTCCGCGGTGGACAAGGCGCTAAATGACCTTCGCGCCGACGGAACGCTGGCCAAAATCTCGGAGAAGTACTTCGCCACGGACGTCACCAAGTAGATGCCGTTGAACTGGGATCTCGTCTGGAGCTCCTTCGGCCCCATTATGACGGGCGCAGTCACCGGCACCATCCCGCTGACGCTGGCGTCGTTCGTGATCGGCCTCGCGCTGGCCCTGCTGGTGGCGCTCATGCGGCTGAGCCGGAACGTGGCGGTGTCCGGCCTGGCGCGGTTCTACGTTTCGGTGATCCGCGGCACGCCGCTTCTGGTGCAGCTGTTTGTGATCTTCTACGGCCTGCCGAGCCTGGGCCTGAAGCTTGATCCGTGGCCCAGCGCGATCATCGCCTTTTCCATGAACGTGGGCGGTTATGCCGCCGAGGTCATCCGCGCCGCCATCCTGTCGGTCCCCAAGGGCCAGTGGGAAGCCGGCCACACCATCGGCATGTCCCGGGGCCAGTCGCTGCGCCGGATCATCCTTCCGCAGGCCGCCAGGGTATCGGTGCCGCCGCTGTCCAACACGTTCATTTCGCTGGTCAAGGACACGTCTCTGGCCTCCCTGATCCTGGTCACGGAACTCTTCCGCAACGCGCAGCAGATCGCGGCCTTCAGCCAGGAGTTCATGGTGCTGTACCTCGAGGCAGCCCTGGTCTACTGGGTGATCTGCCTGGCGCTCTCCTCCGGGCAGTCCGTCCTTGAAAGGAGATTGGACCGCTATGTCGCCCACTGACGAAACACGGGGACCCGCTCCCCACCGCGCCGGAGCGCAGGCCAGGCCGGTCCTGGCCGTCCGCAACCTCGCGAAGGCGTTCGGCAGCAACGTGGTGCTGCGGGACATCGACCTCGACGTGCGCCGGGGCAACGTGGTGGCCCTGATCGGGCCGTCGGGTTCGGGCAAGACCACAGTGCTGCGCTCACTCAACGGACTGGAAACGCCCGACGCCGGGACGGTCACCTTTACGGGGCCGGGCACCTCCGCGGGTGCCGGGTCAGATCTGGCGCTGGATTTCTCCGCCAAGGTCTCCAAGAAGGAGATTTCAGAGCTGCGGGACCGCAGTGCCATGGTGTTCCAGCACTACAACCTGTTCCCGCACATGACGGTCTTGCAGAACGTTATTGAGGGACCCGTCCAGGTCCAGAAACGCAAGCGGGCCGAGGCGGTGGCCGACGCCGAAAAGCTTCTGGCCCGCGTGGGTCTGGCGGACAAGCGCGATGCGTATCCGTTCGAACTCTCCGGCGGCCAGCAGCAGCGCGTGGGCATTGTCCGTGCCCTTGCCCTGAAGCCGCAGCTGCTGCTGTTCGACGAGCCCACCTCGGCGCTGGACCCGGAACTCGTGGGCGACGTCCTGGGCGTCATCCAGGAACTCGCCGACGAGGGATGGACCATGGTGATCGTCACCCACGAGCTGGCCTTCGCCCGGCAGGTGGCGGACGAGGTCATCTTCATGGACGGCGGCCTCGTGGTGGAGCGCGGACCGGCCGCCGAGGTCCTCCGCGCGCCGCGGCAGGAGCGGACGCGGCAGTTCGTCCGGCGCCTGCTCCACGAGTTCTAAGTACCAGGTCTCAGCGCGCGAGCCTCAGTGTCACCAGCTGGAACGGCCGCAGCGTGAGCTCGGCGGTGTCCGCGCCGGCCGCGACGCCCGTCGCCTCGGCCGGCCGCTCGAGCAGGTCCACGCTCTGGATTCCCGTGGCCGGGAAGTTGGCGGTGAGCCGTCCGGCCGAGCGCTGGCCGAGTGATTCGTACAGCCGGACGATGACGTCGCCGGAGCCGTCTTCGGCGAGCTTCACGGCTTCGATCACCAGGGCCGGGTTGTCCACCGAAACCAGCGCCTCGGCCGGGTGGCCGCCCCGGACCGTCCTCGGTGCGAGGTTGGCGCGGTAGCCTTCCTCCACAGCCTCTGCGATTCCCGCGGCCGGGCGGACCCGGATGTCGAGCACGTGCCGGCCGCGGTCTGCCTCGGGGTCGGGGAACTTGGCCGCGCGCAGCAGTGAGAGCCGGACGGTGGTGGTGGTCCCGCCGTCGTCCCGGACAAACCGGGCGACGTCGTGCCCGTAGGTGGAGGCGTTGGCGATGGCCACGCCGTACC
The DNA here is from genome assembly GCF_042791415.1 of Arthrobacter sp. NPDC056691. NCBI lineage: Bacteria > Bacillati > Actinomycetota > Actinomycetes > Micrococcales > Micrococcaceae > Arthrobacter > Arthrobacter sp. NPDC056691. The sequence goes on along the minus strand of NZ_JBHTXX010000015.1, from coordinate 91,129 downwards.
CGGGTTCGGCGACGTGGATCCAGCGGTGGGCGCAGATCTCGAACTTCGCCGCCTCCCACGAGGTGTTCACGTGGGTCGGCCGGAAGACGTGGCCGAACTGGGTCTCCGCGGCCGAGCGGTCGGCCCTCAGGTCCAGCGGGAACCCCAGCTTGAGCAGCTTCTCGCGTTCCTGCCAGTCAACCTCGGTGGAGATCCCCAGGGACGGGCTGCCGGCCGCCAGCGTGATGCGCTGGGTAATGCGGGAGGATCCGGTGAGCCGTTCCACCACGACGACGGCGTCCCCGCCGTGCCGCTCCAGCCGCACCTCCGCGGCGTCGGTCAGGCTGGTGACGTTGCGCCGGTAGAACTCGTCGATGTCCCACGCGTCCCATTCGTTGGGGGTGTCGCGGTGCAGTTCCAGGTGGTTTCCGAACTGGCCGGGGGCGATGGCTTCGCGGCCTGTTCCGTGATCCCGCAGGGATATCAGCAGACCGTTGTCATCCAGCACGGCACGGATAACGCCGTTGTCCAGGACGAATCCGCCGTCCAGTGGCGTGGCGGCAACCTCAGCTTTCGTTGGCTCAGCCGCAGCTGCCGCGAGCGCCGGGACCCCATGGCGGGCATGCGGGCCGGCGTTGAGCAGGAACTCCTGTGTCCCTTCGCCAAGGAGCGCGGCAGCCGCCTCACTGATGAGCGCTTCCAGCCCCCTGGCCACGGCCGCGTAGTTGCGTTCGGCGTCCTGGTGCACCCAGGCGATGGCGCTGCCGGGCAGGATGTCGTGGAACTGCTGCAGCAGGACCAGCTGCCACAGCCGCTTCAGTTCGGCCGCGGGGTACGTGTACTCCCCGCCGGAGCGGACGGCGGCCGTGGCGCACCAGAGCTCCGCCTCGCGGAGGAGGTGCTCGGACCGGCGGTTGCCCTGCTTGGTCCTGGCCTGGCTGGTATAGGTGCCGCGGTGCAGCTCCAGGTACATCTCCCCCACCCAGACCGGCAGCGCTTTGTACTCGGCCTCGGCCTGTTCGAAGAAGCTGTGCGGCGTTCCGATCCGGACTTTCGGCGAGCCCTCCAGGTCCGCCGCGCGGTGCGCGGCGGCGAGCATCTCGCGCGTGGGTCCGCCGCCGCCGTCGCCGTAGCCGAACGGGACGAGCGACGTGGTGCCATATCCGTGGTCCCGGTAGTTGCGCTCGGCATGGGCCAGATCCCGGGCGCTGAGCTCGGAATTGTAGGTGTCCACCGGCGGGAAGTGCGTGAAGAGGCGGGTGCCGTCGATGCCTTCCCAGTTGAAGGTGTGGTGCGGCATGCGGTTGATCTGGTTCCAGGAGATCTTCTGGGTCAGGAACCAGCGGCTGCCGGCGGCCTTGACGATCTGCGGCAGGGCCGCGGAGTATCCGAAGGAGTCCGGGAGCCAGGCTTCCCTGCACTCGACGTCGAATTCCCTGAGGAAGAAGCTTTTGCCTTCCACAAACTGCCGGGCCATGGCCTCACCGCCTGGCATGTTGGTGTCGGATTCCACCCACATGCCGCCCACGGGAATGAACTGGCCGGACTTCACCTTCTCCCGGATGCGTGCGAAGAGCTCCGGGTAGTACTCCTTGATCCAGGCAAGCTGCTGGGCCGAGGAGCAGGAGAACACGAAGTCCGGGTCCTCGTCCATGAGGGCAACCACGTTGGAGAAGGTCCGGGCGCACTTGCGCATGGTCTCCCGCACCGGCCACAGCCAGGCCGAGTCGATGTGCGCGTGCCCGGTGGCGAGCAGCCGGTGGGCGGAGGCGTAGGCCGGCCGGGCCAGCACCTCGGCCAGCGCTGCCCGCCCGGCGGGCGCCGTACCCGCGACGTCGTCCGGGTCCATGATGTCCATCATGCGTTCGAGGGCACGCAGGATCTCGTGCCGGCGCGGCAGTTCGGTGGGGAGCTCGTGCATGAGGCCGCTGAGCGTCACCACATCCTGCTGGAGCTCCCACACGGCGCGGTTCAGCTCGGCGATGGCGATGCTGCCAAGGCGGTACTGCGGCGCGTTGCCCGACGTAGCCTTGTCCCCGTAGGGCGTGGGCGCGAAGCTCCAGCCCTGGGCGACGTCGGGATTGGCGGCCGCCTCCACGTAGAAGTCGACGGCGAGTCCGCTGCCCAGCAGCTTCAGCGGGATGTGCTGGTTGCGGGGCGAGATGGCCTTGATGATGCTGCCGTCCGGCCGCCACGCGATCCCCTCGCACTGGAAGCCCGGGATCTCCGTGGTGAACCCGAGGTCCACCACGATCTCCACTTCGGTGTCCGGGGCGGTTCCCCAGGCATCCGGCACCTCTCCCTGGAGCCGCAGCCACTTTGTGCTCCACGGGCGCCCCCATGCGGCACCGTGTTCCTGCGGCACGAACTCCTGGCGCAGCGCCTCCAGGACCGGGACGGGTTCATCCGGAACGTCCCAGCTGCTGAGCTCCAGTGGCACGCTGCGCCCATAGATGGCCGGGGTGATCCGTTCGCGGAGAAAGCGGTCCAGGCGCACTTCCGTGATCCGGCGGTCGTCGTGCAATGTGTACCTCTTTAGTACGGGAAAGCAGAAGCGGGCTGTGCTGGCTTTCGTGGGGGCATGGGCGTCGCGGTCAGCTTGGGTCCGGGCAGTTTGGGTCCGGGCAGATCAGCTGCCGTGTGTGCGGATCTACGCTTCCATTCGATGGATAAAATCTACTGCCTTGGCGTCCGGCCGCCAAGGGGCCACGCCCCTACCGCGCCACCGGTGCGGGCATGGAAATGCGGCTGGAGCCTGCGTAGACGTTCAGGCTGGTTCCCCGGCTGAACCCGGCAAGCGTGACGCCCGTGGACTCGGCCAGTTCTACGGCCAGGCTCGAGGGCGCGCTGACCGCCGCGAGCACCGGGATGCCGGCCAGTGCGGCCTTCTGGACGAGCTCGAAGGAGGCCCGGCCGGATACCTGGAGCACGGTGTTGGTAAGGGGCAGCAGCCGCTCACGCAGTGCCCAGCCAACCACCTTGTCCACCGCGTTGTGCCGGCCCACGTCCTCCCGAAGGCACAGCAGATCCGCACCGCCGGCGTCGTCGATCCTGAACAGTCCGGCAGCGTGCACTCCCCCGGTCACCTCGAAGACCGCCTGCGCTTCCCGCAGCCTGTCCGGCAGGGAGGCAAGCGTTTCGACCGGCACGGTGAGCTGGTCCGCGGCGGGGTTGAAGTGCGAGGACTTGGTCACCGATTCGATGGAGTCCGTGCCGCAGATCCCGCACGAGCTGGACGTATAGACGTGCCGGCCCGTGTCCGGGAGGGGCACATCGGACCGCAGCTGGGCTTCGACCACGTTGAATGTCTGGACCCCGTTTTCGTCCTCGCCGGCGCAGAACCTGAGCGAGATCAGCTGGTCGGCGTCCCAGATGACGCCCTCCGAGACGAGGAAACCTGCTACAAGGTCGAAGTCGTCCCCGGGCGTGCGCATGGTGACTGAGAAGGACAGGTTGCCCAGCCGGATCTCCAGCGGTTCCTCCACCGCGAGCACGTCCTCACGGTGCCGGACGGGGAACTCCAACGCCGCGGGCGAGCCGTCCAGGACGTAGCGGTATACCTTGCGTCGTTGCGTTACACGGCCCATGCGAGACTCCGCGCTGAGTGGCTGTTCATGCCTCCATCATTGCACCTCAGTCGAGCAGGGCACTCCAGTCCACCGGCCCGCTTTGGGCTGCCTGCCCGGCGGAGGTCCGCGAGGCAGACTTCCGCGCCGGGCTCTTGGGCTTGGCTTCGGCGGTCTTGGGCTCGGGGATGGCCGGACCCCAGGGCAGCGCGAAAGCCGGCACCATCTCGCCCAGCTGCACTCCGTGCGGCGGCACCACCAGGACGCCGTCGGCCGATGCCAGTCCGCGCATCATGCCCGGGCCGGTGTGCTGCGCGGGCGAGGCCATGCCGTAGAGGAGCCGGAAGGGCATGAGCCGGGTGCGCCCGGGATCGGGTTCGATCAGGGTGCCGCAGGGAACTTCCCGGACCGGCGGGAGCTGGCCGTGTCCCAAAGCCGCCAGGAGCGGCGCGCCCACCGTGGACAGGGTCATCATGGCCGCCAGCGGGTTTCCCGGGAGTCCCAGCACGAAGCGTCCGTCCGGCAACTCGGCGAGGACGGCGGGATGGCCTGGCCGCATCGCCACGCCGTCGATGATCAGCCGACCGCCCAGTTCCGCCACGGCACGCCGAAAATGATCCGTACCGGAACGGCCGGTTCCACCGGTGGTGATGACGACGTCGGCCGGCAAGTTCAGTGCCTCGGGGATGCCTGAGTCTTCGAGGCCCTCGAGCCATTCCGTGTAACCGTCCCCGATGCGGACCTGTTCACGGCACAGTCCACCCAGCATTTCCACCACCGTGGCCAGCTGTGGCCCGAACGTGTCACGCACGCGCCCGGGCTCGGGCAGCCCCTGCTCCACCACTTCGGAACCTGTCAGCAGCAGCTTGACCACGGGCTTGCCGAGGACCTTCACCTCGTCGTACCCGGCCAGGGCGGCGAGGGCCACATGGGCGGGGTTAAGCACGACGCCGGCCCTGACCAGCACGTCCCCGGCAGCCGCCTCCTCTGCGGCTTTCCTTATGTGCTGGCCGTTCCTGGGTTCGCCGGGGCGGGCGGCGCCGCCCAGCGTCAGGACAGGCAGTCCGTCGTCGTCCGCGGAGATCACACCGCTCTCGGTGCGCAGCACCGCCTTGGCGCCGGCGGGAATCAGTCCGCCCGTCACGATCACGCTCGCCTGGTGCGGTGCCAGCCGCTGCCCCGGCTCGGCCAGGATCCAGGGGCCGCTTCCGTTAACGGCCCAGCCGTCCATGGCGGACGACGCATAGTGCGGCATGTCCTGGTGGGCGGTGATGTCCGCGGCCAGTGTCCGGCCCACGGCGAGGCGCAGGGGAACGGGTGCCGCCGGAATCGGGGCGGCACAGTCGAAGGCGGCCTGCCGGGCCTCCTCCCAGGTGTGAGCCAGGTGCTTGGCATGCGCGTCCGGCGCCCCTGGTGCTTCCTGTTCCCCCGCCGCGGCGGGTGCGGCGTCGTCCGCGGGGTCGGTGTCAGGCGCAGCGTCTGTGTCAGGCGCCGGTTCGGTGCCGGAGGCAGTTCCATCCCCTGCAGCAGCTCCGTCCCCTGCAGGGGTTGGCTGAGCTGAAGTGTGCGGGTCGTCGGAGCGGTGCTCGGGCGCGGCTGTCATTCCCCCGGAGTCCCGCTGGGCGCCGAAGTTCCGGCGGAACCCGCGGCCGGGGAACCTGTCGCCGCCCGCGCCTCTTCGGCAGCGTAGGCCTTGGCGGCGGTACGGGCCACGTCCATGGCGCTGTGCATCGCCAGGACGTCCGGCGCCTGGCCCGCAGCGCACTGAAGGCCGGTGGCGAGCCCGGCTATGAACGTGGTGAGGGGTGCAGCGGGACGCACCACGGAGTGTGCAGCCACTCCCGCGACGGACAACACCTCGTTGATGTCCACGTCGACGTCCTCGAGCTCAAAGGCCCGCAGCAGCAGACGGCACCATTCCTCAAGCGTCTCGTCCTGGCTTTTCATGCCTGCCTCCAAATTCACGGCGGTCCGGAATGCGGGTCATTGCTCCCGGACAGCTACTCCCAACGCGGCCGCATCGTCCCAGGTGTCCACGTCATCCGTGGAGCCGGCAGGGACAACCACAGCCTGCACGTCAAGACTAGCAAGGAGGGCGAAGACTGACCCGTTCACCAAGGCGTTGCGTGCGGCGGCGTCCTGCACGGCGCGTTCCAGCGCAGCTGTGCTATAAAAACCCGCCAGCGGCTGCTGCCGCCCGTCGGCGGACGCCGCGATGACGCCGTCACCACCCTCGCCGGGCAGGGCGTTCAGCAGGGCGTGGACAGCATCGGCAACGCGCGGCATATCGCACGCGAGGACCAGGACCATGTCAGCGCGGCCTGCCCCCCGAAGCGCGGAAAGGCCGGCGGCGATTGCCGCCGCGGGACCCGCAAAGGGCGGATCCTCACGCGTGCTGAGGACACCACCTGGAAGACCCGCCGCCTCGGGTCCCACCACAACAGCCTGCCGCGCGCCCGCGGCTGCCGCGACGGAGCGCTCAAGGAGGGTGGCGCCGTCGAGCATCAGGGCAGACTTGGCTGAGCCGCCCAGTCGCGAGGAGCGGCCGCCGGCCAGGATTATTGCGTCAAAGTCCACACACCCAGCGTAATGCCGTGATGATCAGGCGAGCGTCAGGCTGCCCTTTCCGGAAGCAGGAACGGATCCCACGCCGGTGTGGGCTTCTCCAGCTCCTTGATTTGCCACATGGTGCCCACCGGTGGAGCCGGATCGAACCGGAGCTTCCAGCCCATTTCACCGGGCGTGTGGTCACCCTTGACGTTGTTGCAGCGGAGGCAGGCCGCAACGAGGTTCTCCCAGGAGTCGGCACCGCCCCGGGATTTGGGCTGGACATGGTCTATGGTGTGAGCTGCCTTGCCGCAGTAGGCGCACCGGTGTCCGTCACGGCGAAGCACACCGCGCCTGCTCACCGCGGTGATCATGTTGTACCGGGGGCGGATGTAGCGGTTAAGGAGAATCACGGACGGACGGCCCATGATGTCCTGCGGCCCGACGACAGGATCGTCGCCTTCGGCCACCACGCTTGCCTTTCCGGTGAGCACAAGGACCAGCGCCCGGCGGAAGGTCACTACCGCCAGCGGTTCATATCCAGCATTCAGAACGAGTGTGCGCATGCACATACCTCTTCACGGCCGCACCCGGCAGAGGCGCGAGGGCCGGCTGCCCTCTGCATGTCCGGGCTATGGATCGACACCATAAGAGTAAACACTCAGTAGGCAGATGAGCGAATCGAACACAAGCATCGTCATGGCGTGTCACCAAAAATTCATGCGGACGCAAGGCAAAAAAGGACCCCCGTCAGTTGGCGGGGGTCCTTCCGTAATGCTTTGGGGTGTCTTAGCCGCCGACGCGGATGAAGACGGGGCCGGAGCCGACGTTCACGCTGAACAGTGCGGTGGTTCCGCCGTTCCAACCGCCGTGGACGGCCTGCCCGTTGCCGACGTACACAGCGATGTGGGCCAGGCCCATGCCGCCGTTCTGGTAGTAGGCGAGGTCGCCCGGCTGGGCTTCAGCAGCACTGACGGTGCGGCCGAGGGACAGGTAGCCTGCCGGCCAGCCGTGGTAGTGGATGCCCACGGCGGCGAGTGCGTTGGTGGCCAGCGCGGTGCAGTCCTGGGAGACGCCCAGCTGTGCGTAGGCAGCCGCAGCAATCGCAGCACCCTGGCCGCTGGCAGCCGTGGTCTTCGGCGCTGCCGGGGCAGCGGTCTCGACGGCGGCGGTGGCCTGGACTGCCGGTGCTGCGTCAGCAGCCGGAGCGGCGTCAACCGCGGGGGTGGCTTCCTGGACCTTGACTACAGGCTTGGGAGCCTCGACAACGGGAGCCGGCGCGGTGGAAACAGCAGGCTTCTCGTAGGAGATGGCGATGCTGGAAGCAGCGGAGATGGTGGCCGGCGCAGCGGACTGGACCTCCAGCGTGGAAGCCGGAACGGATTCGCGCTGAACGTTGGCCTCAGCAGCGTTGGCGGCGATGCCGCTGGTCAGGACAAGACCCGAAGCAGCAGCGATAACTGCGGCCTGGCGGCCCATGCCACCGGCGTTGTCGCCGACGGCCTTGGCAATGACAGCCAGCGAGTTGGTCTTGGTGACCTCGGCGCGGTGCCGTGCAATGGTCGCACGTGTAGTCATTAAAGTTTCTCTCTTTCGTGTTCCACAGACCGCGGTAGCAGGCCGTGGGTTATCGACGCGCCGGCATCTTGGGGGTAAGCCGGCCCGCCTCGAATCGGATTTTTAGCGAAGGGTGTAAAAAGCGGACGTGCCCGTTGCGGACACCGCGTGCAGGAGAGTGCCCTGCGAGGGGTTCAGCGCGCTGATCATCATGCCGTTGCCGACGTAGATGCCCACGTGGGCGCCGCCGTTCTGCATGACCAGGTCGCCGGGAGCAGGCGTGGAGGTGGGCTTCATGGCGTTCCACGCGTTGACGCGGGGAATGCTGATGCCTGCCTGTGCGTAAACCCACTGAGTGAAGCCGGAGCAGTCCCAGCCGCTGGGCGTGGTGCCGCCCCAGACGTAGGGGCTGCCGATGCCGGTGTACGCGATTGCTGCCAGTCCGGAAGCTGCTGCGGAGGCCGCACCATCAGTGGACTTTGCGGTGACGGCCTTGGCCGCACCGGCGCTCTCGTCGCCGGCCTGGCCTGCATCGGCCGTCTGGCTCTCATCGTTCGACTGCGGAGCGATGGCTTCGGCGACCGGGGCTGCCACGGTGGTGACAGCAGGACGCTCGAAAGAGACAGTGGCGGTGGGCGCGGCGGTCACAGCAAGCTGTGCGGCCTGGGATCCGGTCTCCGAGGAGGCGGAAACACCAATGTTGGCGTCGGCTGCGTTGGCAGGCATGCCAACACTCAGGATGAGTCCTGAAGCAGCTGCGATAACAGCTGCCTGGCGACCTACTGTGCCGGCATTGGCGCTAACCGCCTTGGACACGGAGTCCAACGGGTTCATACGAACCGTTTGCGCGCGGTGGCGCGCGGCATTGTGGCGTGAAGACACGAAGGTAGCCTCTCCCAATGCCTGCGAGGTGAGCTGTCGGATTCGGATGGGAGTCACCCGGCCGCTCCGCTTCCTGGGAAGCTTTGCGACTTAACCCCAAGGCCTTCTTGCGAAGACCAAAATTGGTTCCCCCGCCCCTGCCAGACGATGTAATGCGAACGGACCTTGAGCGGTGGCAGAGTTAGGCAATCCACTCAAGAGCGTCAACTTCGGAAAAGTTGACGCGGTTTAGACGGTACAGCAGTTCGGAGCCAATGTCACATTCAGGTCACGGCGTGTCACAGGAATGAGAGTGCTCGCTCGACGTGGCTCAGAGCCAGCCGAGGGGATCAACGACGTCCCCGTTGACCATCACCTCGAAGTGGAGGTGGCAGCCCGTGGAGGCGCCCGTGGTCCCGCTGAGGGCGATAACTTCGCCCCGGGTGACCTTCTGGCCAACCTGGACGCTGGAGGACGACAGGTGGTTGTACGTGGTCTCCAGGCCGTTGCCGTGATCGATCACCACGCGGTTGCCTCCCCCATAGGGGTGCCATCCCGAAAAGGTGACCTTACCGCTGGCCGCGGCAAGCACCTGGGTGCCGCACTGGGCAGCGAAATCCTGGCCGCGGTGGAACTCGCCGGCGCCGCCGGTGATCGGACTGACCCGGTAACCGAACGGCGAGGACCTGACCAGCGTGGTCAGCGGGCCGCCCAGGGTACCCACCGAGGCCGAACGGCTGATGCTGCCGGCTGACTGGGCGCTGAGGAGCTGCTTCAGCTTTCCGTCCGGGTCGCCGGTGGTGGAGACGGACGTGCGGCTGAAGTCGATCTTTGCTGCCGCTTCAGCCGAGACCTTCGGCTGGGCCGAGGCAGCGGACGCAGACGCCCCTCCCGGCTCTCCGGCGGCCAGGACAGGGCTGGTGGCGGGGACAGTAACAGTCAGCAGCAGGCCGGTGGCAGCGAGGACTACGCCGGCTTTCTGCCCCACGCCACTGGCCGAGGCAAAATCCGTAACCTGCCGGAAGGGACCCCGGCGGCGGCGCGCTTCACGCTGGGCGTCCCGGGGACGGTCCGCGGCAATGGCCTCCGCGAGGCGCGGCTCCGGAGCGGGACCGGTCGCGCGGCGGCGGCCCCGGGCATTCTGCATGGACAAGTACTGTTTCCTCTCTGGATAGCCTGCGAAGTTAGCTGTCGGATTCGGGTCAGAGAGTTCGGACCCGGTCCGCCGTAACAAGCCGTTCCGGCACAGGGGTATCCCGAGAGGATTCCTTCTGCGGAAAAGACTTGCTGCTGCGGACTTCACCCCAAGGCTGTTGAAACAGCCGGTTGTGGTTCCCCCGCCCCTGCCAGTGGGTGACTCGTACTACTGATCTGCTGGCAAGGTTCGGCTCCAGATCAGGTAACGCTTTAGTATCGGCGTTGCCGTTTAACTATAGGCGATTAAAGAAGCGCAGTAATAATTCCGTTATATTCCCTGTGCAAAAGTGGTAGGTCATCCTGCCTGCAGATGTCAGACAGGAAGCCGCACCCGGCCCACGGGCCCGTTGGGAGCTAGTCCAGGCGCACGAACACGTGCGCGGCAACTTCCGGCGGGAGCTCAAGGGCACCCTCAAACCCGGGCACGCGGACCGAGATGTACTCCCCCACGCGTTCGAGCGAGACGACGGCGCCAGGCCGGATCCCCCCTTCATCCAGCTGGAGCAGCAGCTCCGGCTCCACCTGGATGGGTTCCGCCAGGCGGCTGACGGTGACCTTGGATTCCGGGCCGTAGCCAGTCATGGCATCCAGCAGGTTCACCACGCCGTCCGAGAACGGGCGGGCGGGCGGCCCGCCGAGCGCAGCCAGGCCGGGAATCGGGTTGCCGTACGGCGACTCGGTGGGGTGGTCGAGCATTTCGTAGATCCTGCGCTCCACGCGCTCACTCATGACGTGCTCCCACCGGCAGGCCTCGTCATGGACGTAGGCCCAATCAAGGCCGATGACGTCGGCGAGGAGGCGTTCGGCGAGCCGGTGCTTGCGCATCACTTCGGTGGCGCGCTTCCGGCCCACTTCGGTCAGTTCAAGGTGGCGGTCACCGGAGACGACGACGAGGCCGTCGCGCTCCATCCTGCCAATTGTCTGCGAGACGGTTGGGCCCGAGTGGCGGAGCCGTTCGGCGATGCGTGCCCGAAGCGCCACGATGTTCTCTTCCTCCAGCTCCAGAATGGTGCGAAGGTACATCTCCGTGGTGTCGATCAGATCCGTCATTCAGCTCAGCTCCTCGAGCACAGTATTGTGTCCGTCCCACCGTACCGCGGGCCCGCCGCACCGGGATCCGGCAAGCTGCAGCGGCGGTCGTATATGACGGCGGCGCAGCACCGGCGCTCTGCCCGTACGTTCAGTGCCAGCTTAGCCTATTTTGAATTACTCCGGATAATCCGCACGGCGGACGACGGCGCTGTCTCAATGACTGGACTATGACGGGGGCGTGTTCCCGCGGTATCCGCGGTTCGGGCAGAATAAGGAGGGCTTCGTGGCGGTCATGGTTGCCTGCCGGCCATCGCCCCGACCCAGCCGAACCGCACTTTCCATGCCGAAAATTGGAGCCATTGTGAGCGACACCAGCATCACTATTCCCGCAAACCTCCTGCCCAAGGACGGACGGTTCGGCGCCGGTCCCTCCAAGGTCAGGCCGGAGCAGATCGAGGCTCTCTCCGCAGCCGCGACGACGCTCCTGGGCACGTCCCACCGCCAGGCCCCGGTGAAGAACCTCGTGGGCTCCGTCCGCGAAGGCCTGAGCACCTTCTTCCGCGCCCCCGAAGGCTACGAGGTGGTCCTCGGCGTCGGCGGCTCCACCGCGTTCTGGGACGTTGCCAGCTTCGGACTGGTGGAAGAGAAGGCACAGCACCTGTCCTTCGGCGAATTCGGGTCCAAGTTTGCAGCGGCCACGAACAAGGCACCGTTCCTTGCGGAGTCCTCCATCATCAAGTCCGAGCCCGGCACCTGCCCCGCCCCCAGGGCCGAGGCCGGCGTTGACGTGTACGCCTGGCCGCAGAACGAGACCTCGACCGGCGTTGCCGCACCCGTCCAGCGGGTGAACGGCGCCGACGAGGGCGCGCTGGTGCTGGTGGACGCCACATCGGCTGCCGGCGGCCTTGACGTCGACGTGGCCCAGACCGACGTCTACTACTTCGCGCCGCAGAAGAACTTCGCCTCCGACGGCGGGCTGTGGCTGGGCCTCTTCTCCCCGGCCGCACTGGAGCGGGCCGAGCGCGTCAAGGCCAGCGGGCGCTGGATCCCGGACTTCCTGGACCTGAAGACCGCCATCGACAACTCCAAGCTGAACCAGACGTACAACACGCCTTCGCTGTCAACGCTCGTCACGCTGGACGCCCAGGTGCAGTGGCTTAACGCCAACGGCGGCCTGGACTTCGCGGCCGGACGCACGGCCGATTCGGCCGGCCGTATTTACAAGTGGGCGGAAGCCTCGGAATTCGCGACGCCCTTCGTAGCCAATGCCGCCGAGCGCTCCAACGTCATCGCCACCATCGACTTCGATGACTCGATCGATGCCGCCGCCATCGCCAAGGTGCTCCGCGCCAACGGCATCGTGGACACCGAGCCCTACCGGAAGCTGGGACGCAACCAGCTGCGCATCGCCACGTTCGTGGCCATCGAGCCGTCCGATGTCACCGCCCTGCTGGAGTGCATCGACTACGTCGTGGGCGAGCTCAAAAAGTAAGCCGCTATGGTGGAGTTTTTGTCCAGATAATCGGGGTTCGAAGGCCGTTTAGCCCCATTATCTGGACAAAAACTCCACCCCTTAAAGTACGACGGCGCCGTCCGGGCTTGCGTCCGGACGGCGCCGTTTGGCGTTGTGGTCAGCCCTGCTCGGGGCTGTCGTGATCTGTCCCGGCACCCGGTTCAGTTTTGGCACCGGGCTCTGTACCGGCGTCGGACTGTATTTCGGCGCCGGGCTCTGACCCGGCGTCCGCGGCAGTCCCGCCCGGGGCTCCGTCCGCAGCCTCGCTGGGTGCGCCCTCCCCGGGAGCTTCCTCCTGCGCTTCGTCCGCGTCCTGGTCCTGGGCGTCCTCTGGGCGTACCCGCTCCGCCCACGGCACCCACTCCGGAGCGAGGACCGAGTCCTCGGACGGAAGCAGGCCGAGCTCGTTGACCGTGATCACCTTGGAGCGCGAATTGCGGGTCAGGACGGCGTACCACTGCCAGCCGAGGTACCCGGGCAGCCGCGATTCGAAAAGGTGCGTCACCACACGGTCGCCCTCGGTGCGGGCAGCCAGGTGGTCCCCGATTTCGGATGCCTTCGCAATGCCCTCAATGGCGGTCCGGGCGGTGTCCACGGCAGCGGCCAGCACAGCGTCCGGCTTCCCCGTCCGCCACACCGGGACCCCGGCGCGCCTCTTGGCGGTCTTGGGTTCAGCCTTGGGTTCCACCTTGGATGCGGCCTGTTCAGGTTCCGGGTTCATCGGGCGGCCTAGGCGTCCAGCTCGTCGGCAACCTTACGCAGGGCAGCGGCAATGGCCTTGCCCTTGTTGCCGTCCGGGTACTTTCCGGACGACAGAGTGCCGGACAGGTTGTCCAGAACCGTCACCAGGTCCTGCACCAGCGGGGCAAGATCCTTGGCGCTGGGGCGCTTGGCCTTTGCGATGGAGGGTGTCTTGTCGAGGACGCGCAGGCCCAGGGCCTGGGCGCCCTTGCGTCCATCCGCGACGCCGAACTCAACCCGGGTGCCGGCCTTAAGCTCGGACACTCCGGAGGGCAGCGCTGACTTGGGCAGGAACACTTCCTGCCCGTCCTCGCCCGCGAGGAATCCGAAACCTTTGTCCTTGTCGTACCACTTGACCTTGCCGGTAGGCACCTAATCAACCTTCTTCGTTCTGACGTTTTGGGACACGGCCGGCCGTCACCGCATCCGCACCGATGTGCGGGTTCAGGGTATGACTGCCTGGTCCATGTTGGTCTGTTCCTTCAAGGTTATCCTGACTGGCAGGCTAATCCCGCTTTGAGGCGCGGCCGCGGCGCTGCTGTTAGGTTACTTCCATGACATCCGCGCGTATCCGGCGGCCACTGATGGCCGCGGCAGTGCTCCTTGCAGTTTTGTCCCTCGCCGCCGTCGGGGCGGTCATGGCACTGGCCAGTGCGGGCCAGGCCGCGCCGCAGTGGATCACCTCGACGGCGTTGTACGGCCTTCCGGCGGCGTTCCTGCTGATGCTCGTGCTGGTGGCCGACGGCGTTGCAGCCCGCCGCCGGGCAGGAACCTCGGGCGGGCGGTAACGTTGGACTGATGTCCCTCATTCGCGCGCTCAGCAAGGAACTGGAGGCACGCAGCGACGAGTCACTGCGTGCACTGTTCGCTGCGCGGCCGGACCTGATCTCCCCCGGCGTTCCCGACTTCCCCGCCTTAGCCGCCCGCGCCAGCGCACGGGTCAGCGTTCAGCGGGCCCTCGAACGCCTGAACCGTCCCCAGATGCAGGTCCTTGAGACCCTGCACCTGTGCACCAACACTGACACCGGGCACAGCGCATCGGCCGCGGCGCTGAAGAAGGCCATCGCGGGATCCACGGTGGCCGCCGTCGAGCAGCTCCTGCAGTCGCTGCACGACCTTGCCCTCGTGCAGCGGGCGGAGCCGCCGCACGGCGCGGGCCCCGGCGCCCAGAGGCAGCGCTTCTACCTCCCGGTGAGCAGCCTGAAGGACGTCGTCGGGATCTACCCGGCCGGGCTGGGCCGCAGCTACACCGAGCTGGTCAGGCTGCAGCCGGCCTTCGCCCAGCGCGTTGTCCAGCTTGTCGCGGAGCTGCACCGCAGCGGCGCCGCCGTGCAGGCGGCCACCACCCCGATGGAGGCAGCGCTGGCGCTGCAGCACTGGACCTCTTCCCCTGATGCATTGCAGTCCCTCCTCGCCAGCGCCCCGGAGCGGACGTCTGCGCTGCTGGCGCGGTTCAGCAACTGGGCCATGGGCGCCGTACCCCAGGCCCAGCGGAAGGCTTCGGTCACAACTGAAGGTCACGACGTCGGGCCCGTCGACTGGTTGCTGGCCCGGGGCCTCCTGGTGCCTTTGGACGCCGCCCACGTGGAACTGCCGCACAGCGTGGGTATCTCCCTGCGCGGCGGCGCCATCATCGACAACTTCTCCCTCGTTCCCCCGGCGCCCACGCTGGGCGTCACCACCGCGGCGCTCCGCCGCAACGCCGCGCTCGGGGCCATCGCCGAGACCCTGCGCCTCACCGGCGAACTGCTCCACGCGGTCAGGGACCAGCCCCTGGCCACCCTGCGGAGCGGCGGCGTGGGCATCCGCGAAATGCGGAGACTCGCCGAGACACTCCGCGTGGATCACCACACCACCGCCGTGCTGCTGGAGCTCTGCGCCCTGTCCGGCCTGATCCGACTGGACGTGGACAGCTCATGCTGGGTGCAGCCGCCCCAGCTGGAATGGCTCGGGCTGCCGCGGCAGGAACAGTGGCTGTGGCTCGTCAACGCCTGGCTGGCCAGCGAGCGCGCCCCCTCACTCGTGGGCCAGCCCATCAACGGCCAGCCCGCCGGCCCCGCCAACCACCGGGCCACCCCGGCGGCCACCGTCAACGCGCTCTCCGCCGAGGCACAGCGGTCCGACGCGCCCGTCATCCGCAAGAGGATCCTCGAGATACTGCGGGAGCTGACGCTCGAGGCGGAGATGCCGGACGGGGCGGCACCTGTGCTCAATGCGGAAGCCGTGCTGCAGCGTGCCGAATGGGCGCAGCCCCGCATGGCGCGGCGGTTCAGTTCCCTGATCAGCGGCGTCCTGGCCGAGGCGGAGCTGCTGGGGCTGATCGGGTCCGGCGCGCTCAGCCAGCTGGGTGCCGCCATCGCCGCGGACGCGCCTGACGACGCCATGAACCTCCTTGGCGAACACCTCCCGGCGGCCCTCAACCACGTGCTCCTGCAGGCCGACCTGACCGCCGTCGCACCGGGCTACCTGGCCCCCGATCTGGCCGAGCAGCTCCAGCGGATGGCCGACGCCGAAGGGCAGGGCCCGGCCACGACATACCGGTTCTCCGTGGAGTCCATCCGCCGCGCCCTGGACTCGGGCCAGGACGCCGCAGCCATCCTGGCTTTCCTCCGCCGGCACTCGGCCACCGCCGTGCCGCAGCCGCTGCAGTACCTCGTGGAGGACACGGCGGCCCGGCACGGCAAGCTTCGGGTCGGGGCGGCCGCCAGCTTCATCCAGAGTGACGACGAAGCCGCACTCAGTGAACTCTGCCGGGAGGCTGCGGCGTCGTCCCTGGGTCTGGTCCGGATCGCCCCCACCGTCCTGGTCTCCATGGCCTCACCCCGGCAGACTGCCCTGGTGCTGCGCGGGCTGGGACTGTCGCCCGCCGTCGAAGAGGCCGGATCCGCCGTCGTCCGCCTCAACCGCACCGCGCCCCTTCCGGGCGCCGGCCGCCCGGTTTACAGCGCGCCGCGCTCGGCCCTTCCCGACGCCGATGTCACCGCCCAGCTCGCCGTCCTCCGCAGCCATGCGGAGCACGGCGCCAGTCCCAACGGTTCCCGTCCGGCCGCCGCCGGAGGCGAGGAGGCAACCCAGCTGGGACTGGAGACGCTGCACAAGGCCATCCGGCTCAGGCAAAAAGTCGTGATGAACGTGGTGGACAGCCTGGGGAATGCGAAACTGGAAACGGTTGTTCCGGTATCCGTGGCGGGCGGGCGGGTCCGCGTCTTCGACCCCGCGAAGGATACCGAGCGGGTGCTTTCCATCCACCGGATCATCGACATCGAGGCAGCAGAGGAAATACAGCAGTGAAGGTTGTACCTGCGTGAATGACGGCCCCCTGATTGTCCAGAGCGACAAAACCATCCTCCTCGAAGTGGACCATGAGCAGGCGACGGAGGCCCGGCACGCCATCGCGGCCTTCGCCGAACTGGAGCGCGCACCCGAGCACATGCACAGCTACCGGCTCACCCCGCTGGGGCTCTGGAACGCCCGGGCCGCAGGGCTCGACGCCGAGAAGGTACTGGACACCCTGCTGAAATACTCCCGCTTCCCGGTGCCGCACTCGCTGCTGATCGACATCGAGGAAACCATGTCCCGGTACGGCAGGCTGCGGCTGGAAAAGGACCCGCAACACGGGCTGGTCATGCGCACCAACGACTACCCTGTGCTGGAGGAGGTCAGCAGGGCCAAGAAGATCCAACCGCTGCTGGGTCCGCGGATCGATGCCGAGACCGTGGTGGTCCATTCCTCGCAGCGCGGCCAGCTGAAGCAGCTGCTGCTCAAGATCGGCTGGCCCGCCGAGGACCTGGCCGGTTACGTCGACGGCACGCCGCACCTCATCATGCTGGACGAGTCGGGATGGAAACTGAGGCCGTACCAGCGGCTGGCCACGGAGAACTTCTGGGCGGGCGGCAGCGGCGTCGTGGTGCTCCCCTGCGGCGCGGGAAAGACGCTCGTGGGCGCGGCGGCGATGGCCACGAGTTCCACCACAACGCTGATCCTCGTCACCAACACGGTGGCGGCACGGCAGTGGAAGGACGAGCTGCTCCGGCGGACCTCGCTGACGGAGGAGGAGATCGGCGAGTATTCGGGCGCCGTCAAGGAAGTCCGGCCGGTGACGATCGCCACCTACCAGGTCCTCACCACCAAGCGCGGCGGCCTGTACCCGCACCTTGAGCTCGTCGACGGCCACGACTGGGGCCTGATCATCTACGACGAGGTCCACCTGCTGCCCGCGCCGATCTTCCGGATGACGGCGGACCTGCAGGCGCGCCGGCGGCTCGGACTCACGGCAACCCTGGTGCGTGAAGACGGCCGGGAAGGCGAGGTTTTCAGCCTCATCGGCCCCAAGCGCTACGACGCGCCGTGGAAGGACATCGAGGCCCAGGGCTACATCGCCCCCGCGGACTGCGTGGAGGTCCGCGTGGACCTGCCCAAGGACGAGCGGGTGGCCTACGCCATGGCCGAGGATGCGGACAAGTACCGGCTGTGCGCCACTTCCGAGACGAAGACCCTTGTGGCCGAACAGCTGGTGGAACACCACCGGGGCGAGCAGGTCCTGGTGATCGGGCAGTACATCGACCAGCTCGACGAACTCGGCGAGCGGCTGGACGCTCCGGTCATCAAAGGCGAAACCTCGGTCAAGGCCCGCCAGAAGCTCTTTGACGCCTTCCGCGCCGGGGAGCTCCAGACCCTCGTGGTGTCCAAGGTGGCCAACTTCTCCATCGACCTGCCGGAGGCCTCCGTGGCCATCCAGGTCTCCGGCTCCTTCGGTTCACGCCAGGAGGAGGCCCAGCGGCTCGGCCGGCTGCTCCGGCCCAAGCAGGACGGGCGGGCGGCACGTTTCTACTCCCTCGTTGCCCGGGACACCCTTGACCAGGATTTCGCGGCCAAACGCCAGCGCTTCCTGGCCGAACAGGGCTACGCCTACCGCATCATGGACGCCAAGGACGTCGAATCCTGCTGACCCAAGCAACACACAACATTCATTCAGAAAACTCCCAGATTCTGGGAGCATCATGGGAAATATGAAAAAGAACAGCGCCGAAGCGAAGCTCCTCGTGGTTGATGACGAACCGAACATCCGCGAACTGCTTTCCACGTCCTTGCGCTTCGCCGGTTTTGAAGTGGTGTCGGCGGGAAACGGGCGGGAGGCGCTGGCAGCCGTCGAGGCGCACGCGCCCGACCTCGCGGTGCTGGACGTCATGCTTCCGGACATGGACGGCTTCACCGTCACCCGCCGGCTGCGCGCGGCGGGCAAGCATTTCCCGGTCCTCTTCCTGACCGCCAAGGATGACACCGAGGACAAGGTCACGGGGCTGACGGTGGGCGGGGACGACTACGTCACCAAACCCTTCAGCCTTGATGAGGTGGTGGCCCGCATCCGCGCCGTGCTCCGCAGGACGCAGCCGATGCTGGAGGATGACGAGGCCGTCATCCGGGTGGACGATCTGGAGCTCGACGACGACGCGCACGAGGTGCGCCGCGGCGGCAAGGTGATCGAGCTGTCCCCCACCGAATTCAAGCTGCTCCGGTACCTGATGCTCAATCCGAACCGGGTCCTGTCCAAGGCACAGATCCTGGACCACGTTTGGGAATACGACTTCAACGGTGACGCCTCCATCGTCGAGTCCTACATTTCCTACCTGCGGCGCAAAGTGGACATCGATCCCGACGCCCCGGCCCTGATCCAGACCAAGCGCGGCGTCGGCTACGTGCTGCGGACAGCAGAGAAGCGCTGATCTTGCTGGAGCGCTGGAAGTCCGCGCTGGAGCGCTGGAAGTCCGCCACCCTTCGGTCCCAGCTGGTGGCCATCATGATGGCCCTCCTGCTGGTGGCCCTGGCCGTAACGGGGGCGGGTGCGCTGACGCTGCTGCGCGGCTACCTCGAGGGCCAGGTGGACGACAAGCTGCGGGCCGCCGTCACCGCCGCCCAGTCGCAGCGCTCGATCTCCCCCATTGCCAACCCGGCGGTCCCCACGGACTACACGGTGACGCTCTACTACCCGGGGACGCAGCCGGATCCCATCGACGACAAGGGCGCCCGCCCGGACATCGCGTCGATCTCCGTGGACGAGGCCCGCGAGCGTGATTTCCGCCCCTACCAGGTGCGGGGCACCGACGGTAAGAACTGGCGCGTGGTGGCGGTCCCTGTTGTGGTTGGGACTGAGCAGCAGCGGGCGGTGGTGGTCATCGGGCTGCCGCTCTCCACGGTAGATGAGGTACTGCGCCACATCAGCCTCGTGGTGGTGGGTGTTGGCCTGCTGACGCTCGTCCTCGCCTTCTTTATCGCCAACTGGACCGTCACCAGGTCCTTCCGCCCCCTGGCCAGGGTGGAGAAGACCGCCGCCGCCATTGCCGCCGGCGACCTGTCGCGGCGCGTCGATGTGCAGAACCCCTCCACGGAAGTGGGCCGTCTCGGCAGGTCGCTGAACGCCATGCTCGCCCACATCGAAGCGGCGTTCGCGGCCCGCATGGCCTCCGAGGACCGGATGCGCCGGTTTGCCGCGGACGCGTCCCACGAGCTGCGCACCCCGCTGGTGACGATTCGGGGCTACTCGGAGCTTTACCGGCATGGCGCGCTGCAGTCCTCGGAGGATGTGGCCAGCGCCATGGGCCGGATCGAGAGCGAGGCCAAGCGGATGGGCTCCATGGTGGAGGACCTGCTGCTGCTGGCACGGCTGGACGAGCAGCGGCCGCTGCAGCGCAAGCCCATCGACCTGCAGCTGCTCGCGCATGACGCCGTGGTGGACACCCAGGCCAGCGAACGAAAGCGCGCCATCACCCTGACCGGCCTGCACAGCGGCAGCGCCGAACCGGCGCCCGTGCTCGGCGACGAGGCGAAGCTGCGCCAGGTCATCGGCAACCTGGTGGGAAACGCGCTGCGCTACACGCCCGGGGGAACACCCATCGAGCTGGCTGTGGGCGTCCGGCGGGCCGACGACGGTGCCGCCATGTCCGTCCTCGAAGTCCGGGACCACGGCCCCGGGATCTCCGACACAGAGGCCCCCAGGGTCTTTGAACGCTTCTACCGGGCCGACACGTCGCGCACCCGGGAGACGGGCGGCAGCGGTCTGGGACTGGCTATCGTGGCTGCCATTGTCGGCTCGCACGGCGGCTCTGTCCGGGTGGACGGTACCGACGGCGGCGGCGCAACACTCGTGGTCAGCCTCCCCGTTCGCGAGGACTCCCCCGAGTGGGACGGTCGTGAGGCAGACAGCCATGGCGTGGACGGTGCGGAAGCGGTCAGTACGGAGGTGGGTGGCATCGGGGTCGATGGCATCGGGACGTTCTCGGACAGCGTTGCCGGGGACCGTGTTGGCGGGGACGGCGTTACCGGCGGGAACCGGGCAGCCGGCGGGCGGTAGCCGGGCTGCCGACGGAGGTTATCCACATGGCGAATCCCGCTGTGGCGGCGGGTGCCGGCGGGTTCCTAGGCTCGACGTAGCGGACCGAAACGGCCGGTCCGCCAGCCACAGCGGCTGTCCTTCCGGGGCAGTCGCCCTAATTGTCGAGAGGCCCGCCATGAGTATCATTTCCGTCGATACCGACCTACTGCAGGTGAAGTCAGCCAACGTCAAGGCAACTGTTGACCGGATCAGCGCCGACGTCCAGGCGATGAAGCATGGCCTGGACGAACTGCAGGCCACGTGGCGCGGTTCGGCGGCAACCAATTTCCAGGCCCTTGTGGCCGAGTGGACGCTGACGCAGGGCAAGGTTGAGGCCTCGCTCGCCTCCATCAACCTGGCCCTGTCGTCGGCCGCGGACACCTACGCCCAGGCGGAGCAGGGCAACGCGCAACGCTTCAGCTGACGCCGGGCGCTCCAGCTGACACAGCGTTCAGCTGACGCCGGGGGCCGCTCAGGCCTCGGGCGTGCCCTGGTGGAACCGCAGGCGCCACTGGTCGCCGTCCAGAACCCACAGGGAGCTGCGCAGCGCTGAGCCGGCGCGGGAATAGCTGCGGTAGGTCAGCAGGATCGTGTCCGCACCGATCCGGTCGGCGCTGAGTACGTCCAGGTCGACGGGACCGCCCGGGCTTTCCTCGAGGGACATCATCATCGCGTCGCGGGTCCAGAGCCGGCCGGCGGTTCCGATTTCCGTGAAGTCCGGGTGCAGGAGCTGTCCGGTGCGCCCGATGTCGCTGCGGACGTCCGGGCGGAGGAGCTCTCGTTCCAGGGCCTCGACAATTTCTTCGGGCGTGGCGCCCGCCGGGAGTTCCGCAAACGCCTCGTCACCAAGTTCGCCGGCACCCAGTTCGCTGAAGAGATCAGGCGCGTCGGATCCGAAGAGAGCCGGGGGTGCTGGCTCAATGCGGCCCTGGTTGGCGGCATCACTGCGGGCCGGGGTCGCGGCCGCGCCCCGGGCCGGTGCAACAGGTTCGAACAGCGAAGGGATGCCGCCCCCGCCACGGCCCTCCTTGACAGGCCGCCGGGCTGCAGCCGGTTCCGCGTCGGGGAACCCCGGTCCTGAGCGCGCGGCAACGCCCTGCTGGTAGGCGAGTGCCACGGCCCTTGCCCGCTCGTCGGCGGCCTCGTTCAGTTCGTGCCCGGCGTGCCCCTTGACCCATTCGAAGCGGTACTTGCGCCCGGCGAGCTCCCGGTCGATGTCCTTGAGGATGTCCACGTTCAGCACGGGCTTGCCGTCCGCCTTGCGCCACCCCTTGCGCTTCCAGCCGGGCATCCACTTCGTCACCGAATTGATCACGTACTGGCTGTCGCAGAGTATGTGCAGGTCCTCGTCGGGGAGGTGCGCGGTGGAGCGGAAGAGGTCCAGCACGGCCATCAGCTCACCCTGGTTGTTGGTGCCGTGCGGCCAGCCGCCGGCCCGCCAGCAGTCGTCGTTCACGTACCAGGCCCATCCTGCGGGACCCGGGTTTCCCAATGCCGAACCGTCGGCTGCTGCAGTAATCGTCACCGAACCATCCTGCCAGACTGCAAGGACAAACATGCGCAGACAAAAGTGCGGCCCCCTCCGTGGAGGGGGCCGCACTCATTAGCCAGCTTGGAGCAGCGGGAGGCTAGAAGCCGCCCATGCCGCCCATGTCGTCGCCGCCGCCGACGGCCGGAGCGCTCTTCTCCGGCTTGTCAGCCACAACGGCTTCGGTGGTGAGGAACAGGCCGGCAATGGAAGCCGCGTTCTGCAGGGCAGAGCGGGTTACCTTGACGGGGTCGTTCACGCCGGCAGCCAGCAGGTCGACGTACTCGCCGGTTGCAGCGTTCAGGCCGTGGCCGGCGGGCAGGCCGCGGACCTTGTCCACCACGACGCCGGGCTCAAGGCCGGCGTTGAAGGCGATCTGCTTCAGCGGGGCGTCAATGGCAACGCGGACGATGTTCGCACCGGTTGCTTCGTCGCCTTGGAGCTGCAGGTTGGCGAATGCCTTGGCGCCGGCCTGGATCAGGGCCACGCCACCACCGGCAACGATGCCTTCTTCGACGGCAGCCTTTGCGTTGCGGACAGCGTCCTCAATGCGGTGCTTGCGCTCCTTGAGCTCAACCTCCGTTGCGGCACCGGCCTTGATGACTGCAACGCCGCCGGCCAGCTTGGCCAGGCGTTCCTGCAGCTTCTCGCGGTCGTAGTCCGAGTCGGAGTTTTCGATCTCGGCGCGGATCTGGGAAACGCGGCCGGCGATCTGGTCGGCGTCGCCTGCACCTTCGACGATGGTGGTCTCGTCCTTGGTCACGACAACCTTGCGTGCCTTGCCCAGGAGGTCGAGGCCGGCGGTCTCAAGCTTGAGGCCGACTTCCTCGGCGATGACCTGGCCACCGGTGAGGATGGCGATGTCGGCCAGCTGCGCCTTGCGGCGGTCACCGAAGCCCGGAGCCTTGACGGCGACGGACTTGAAGGTGCCGCGGATCTTGTTGACGATCAGGGTGGCCAGGGCCTCGCCCTCGATGTCTTCGGCGATGATCAGCAGCGGCTTGTTGGACTGCATGACCTTCTCGAGGACAGCAACCAGTTCCTTGACGTTGGAGATCTTGGAGTTGACGATCAGGATGTACGGGTCCTCAAGGACCGTTTCCTGGCGCTCGGTGTCCGTGACGAAGTAAGCGGAGATGTAGCCCTTGTCGAAGCGCATGCCTTCGGTGAGCTCCAGCTCGAGGCCGAAGGTGTTGGACTCCTCGACCGTGATGACGCCTTCCTTGCCCACCTTGTCCAGGGCTTCGGCGATCAGGGCGCCGATTTCGTCGTCACCGGCGGAGATGGAAGCCGTGGCCGCGATCTCTTCCTTGGTTTCGATTTCCTTGGCGGAGGCCAGGAGCTCGGTGGTGACGGCTTCAACGGCCTTCTCGATGCCGCGCTTGAGGGACAGCGGGTCAGCGCCGGCCGCGACGTTGCGCAGGCCTTCCTTGACCAGTGCCTGGGCCAGGACAGTAGCCGTGGTGGTGCCGTCGCCAGCGACGTCATCCGTCTTCTTGGCAACTTCCTTGACCAGCTCGGCGCCGATCTTCTCGTAGGGATCGTCCAGCTCGATCTCCTTGGCGATGGAGACACCATCGTTGGTGATCGTGGGGGCGCCCCACTTCTTTTCGAGGACGACGTTGCGGCCACGCGGGCCGAGGGTGACCTTGACGGCGTCGGCGAGGATGTTCAGGCCCCGCTCAAGACCGCGGCGTGCCTCTTCATCAAATGCAATGATCTTGGCCATAACGGCAGTAGTCCTTTCGGGACAGTCGTTAAGAAGGAACCTCGCTGCGGTGCCCGCGACGGACGATCCTTTCCGCGGGCCTCTGTACGCCCGACAGTCCGGATCTCACCCCAACCAGGTGTTTCTTTCGCTCCTTGCGCCGCCGCCGGGGTGGTGCCGGCCGGAACCGGACGACCCTTTAGCAGTCGGCACGCTGGAGTGCTAATCAATAATTAGCACTCCCCCGGGGAGAGTGCAAGCAGATGTGCTTGTTTTATCCCGCAATCGGGCGGAGTATTCGCTGCCAGCGATCAGCCGGCAGACCTTCCGGCGGCCTCGCTGCCCGTGAGCTTGGCTTTATTGTCGGCTCCATAGGTGAACACCATGTACTTCGCGACGGTGACGTCGCCGTTCGCATCGAAGCGGACTGGCCCCGACTCACCGTCGTAGTCAATGGCCTTGCCGTCCCGGATCGCGGCGAGGCAGTCCTTGTACGTCGAGCAGACGGCCGGCTGGCCAGACCGGGAAGCGGACGCCCGGCTTCCGGCAGTGCCGCCGGAGACGGCGCTGAGCGTACCGGCAATGGAGGCACCGGCGTCGTCCTCCGCCACAGCGGCGGCCAGGGCCGCGAGGTTCACGGCATCATAGGTCTCGGCCGCGAACGTTGTGTCCTTGAGTTTCGCGTCGATGGCCACGAGTTCGGCCTGGAAGTGCGCTGAAGGAAAGACGCCGGGCACCAGGGCGCGCGTTCCTTCCAGCGATCTCGACCCGAGGGCTGAGCCGTACTGCCTGAAGGCACCGTCGGCGAGGATGAGCTTGTTGCCCGGCACTCCTGCATTGGTGAGCTCGGCGATGGCTCCCTGCGCACCGTCGCGGGCAATGACGACGACGGCGTCCGGCGCTGCGTCGCGGACGCCGCCAGCGGACTTCTGCGCCTCGCCCGCCTTGAAGCCGGAAACGGTGACGGGGTCCAGCCCGCCGGCTTTGGCGGCAGCGGAAACGGCGGCAGACACGTCCTGGCCGTAGTTGCCGTCCTCGTAGAGCACCGCGAGGCTCTTGACCCCGGCGTCCCTGGCGAGCTTCACCAGGACGGGAGCCTGCGCAATGTCCGCCGCGGCCGTGCGGAAGTAGTAGCCGCCGCTCTTGTAGCTGCTGAGTTCCGCGGCGGTGTTTGCGGGAGAGATGAGAGTGATCCTGGCCTTGGACAGCACGTCGATAGCGGCCGGGGCGTGGCTGGAATCGGTGGGACCGATCACCACGTCCGCCTTGGCGTCGGCGAGTTCCCGGGCCTGCGCGGCAGTGTCGGCGCCGGTGGACTCGGGGAGCAGCTCGACTGGCCTGCCTTTGTGCCCTCCCGCCGCGTTGATCTCCTGGACAGCGAGCTTAGCGGCGGCCAGCTGGGCGGCGTTCAGGAAGGCCTGGGGTCCGGTGTTGTCCAGGATCAGACCGATCCGCAGCGTTCCGTCGCCGCTGGCTTCAACCGGAGCTGTCCGGGCGTTGTCTCCCGATCCCGAGCAGGCACCCAGCGTCATCACGACGGCGGTGCCCCAGACAGCAGTACACCGGAGACCTGTGCGGAGTGCCACTAGACGGGCCGGACCTTTTCTGCCTGCGGACCCTTTTCGCCTTCGCCCACTTCCAGCTCCACGCGCTGGCCCTCGTCGAGCGCCCGGAACCCGTCGGTCTGGATGGCCGACCAGTGCACAAAGACGTCATCGCCCGAACCGTCAACGGTGATGAAGCCGTAGCCCTTTTCCGCGTTGAACCACTTCACGGTGCCCAATGCCATGATCCCCACACTTTCAGGTTGCTTGCGTAAGGCCCACGTCGGTGTGTGCCATGAATTACGCCTCGAAGCCTGCCTTCACTCTATCCAGTCAGGCCCTGAGAGGCGCAGGCCAGCGGACCGGAGCGGAGGCAATAGTTATTCAGGCGTAACCGGAAAGGCTACTGGTAGCCAGGGCCCAGCACCACCGCAACGGGCGTGGGGAAGTCCTTGCTCTCCACCAGCGTGGGGATGTCCAGCAGTGCACTGAGTGCCTCGGCGTTGGCCCGGTGGGCGGCGTCCGAGTAGAAGATCACGGACTGCTGCTGGGGAGCGCCCTGCCAGTTGGCCACCTCACCGAGCACCCAGCCGTCGGACTGGACCGTGGCGCCCACCCGGCCGGCCAGGCCGGAGGTCAGCGTTCCGTTGAAGATGGCTACCGGCTGCGACTTGTCCACCGCCGCAGGGGCAACGGTTTCCGATGTGGCGGGTTCCAGCGCGGAGGGCGACGCCGATTCGGAAGCCGACGCCGAGGCGCTGGGCGTTGCCTTTGCAGAGGGCGTCGCTGTGGGGCTGGCCGATGCCCTGGAAGTGTCAGCCGCCGCGGCAGGCGGCGCGATGGTGGGCTGGAAACCCAGCTGCGGCAGCAGGAGGAAAGCAACGAGGCCGACGGCGAGCGCCCCGATTCCCGCGGAAAGGATGGGCCACAACTTCGGGCGCGACGGCGCGGAGACAGCGCGGTGCACGCCCTGCCGGGAGGAGACCTCAGGCACCCTGTCGAATTCGTCCCGAGCAAAATTAGTCATGGTAAACAGGCGTCCTTGTTGGTTTTCGCCGGCAGTCCGGCACTAGCAATTACGCGTCAGATCCCAGGCGGCGTGCAGTGCGGGCCCGCTGACGTGACGTACGTAGTCTACGCAATCTCTTCACGAGCATGGGGTCGTGCGCCAGCGCGTGCTCTGTGTCGATCAGGGCATTGAGGATCTGGTAGTAGTGCGTCGCGGACAGGTCAAAGAGCTCCCGGATGGCCTGTTCCTTGGCGCCGGCGTACTTCCACCACTGCCGCTCCAGGGCGAGAATCTGCTGCTCCCGCTCGCTCAGCGGCGAATCCCTGAGCTTGAAGTCGTCCAGGAGCGAGCCGCTTCGCAGGCCCCGCTCCGGCGCCGGGCCCTGCCCTGAATCCTGCTCCGTGAGATGGTCCTGCAACGGCTCGGCCACTGCGCTCTCCTTAGCTGAATCCGGTCAAAGTACCTCGCCTATGTTACGGAGGAATAACAGCATTGTCATTTGGGGCACGGGCATCCGGCGGCGGCCGGCCCGCCAGTTGCCGGCCGCCTGCCGCAGGTCCCGGGGACGGCGAAGACGAGCGCCGTGCAGCAGTTTCCGCTGAATTATGCTCATTACCGAGGAAAGGATGCCCGACATGGAGATGCGCAGGATCGGCCTGATCGGCGGCATGAGTTTCGAAGGCTCGGCCGTCTACTACCGGATGCTCAACGAAGCTGTGCGCGAACGCCTGGGCGGATTGAATTCCGCGGAGGTGCTCCTGCATTCCGTCAATTTCCAGGAGATCGTCGACCTGCAGAAGGCCGGCCGCTGGGAGGACGCGGGACGGTCCCTGGCCCGGGTCGCCCGGGGACTGGAGGCGGCCGGCGCCGACTGTGTGATGATCTGCGCGGTAACAATGCATCTGGTGGCCGACGCCGTCGGGGAATCCGTCGGGGTGCCAATGATCAACATCATCGACGAGACCGCCTTTCGGCTCCAGGCCGCCGGCGCCAAGAGGCCCCTCCTGCTTGCTACCCGCTACACCATGGAGCACGGCTTTTACGCCGAGCGAATGAAGAGACACGGCATCGACGTCATGGTGCCGGACCCCGACGGCCGGGCACTCACGCACAGCATCATTTTTGACGGGCTGTGTGCCGGCAAAGTACTTGACACCTCGCGCAAGGCCCTGGTCGCGCTCATGGAACGAGCAAAGTCGGACGGTGCTGACGCCATCATTCTCGGCTGCACAGAGATCTGCCTGCTACTCGACCCGGCGCAGCTGCCGCTGCCAGGCTTTGACTCCACCGGCATCCATGTGGAGGCCGCTGTCGAGTTCGCGCTGGCCTCCACTCCCGCCGGCGGGCAACACTAGTGGAGCCGGAACCCCTGTTCCACCTGGCGCCCACCGGGGCGGACACCGTTGGCTTCGCTGAGATGGCCGGGATGCCGATGGCGGAACTGGTGGCCCCGGATTGGGCCGCGGCGCTGGCCGGCGTGGAGCCGGAACTAAGGTCTGTGCTGTCCTTCCTGGCCGGCGAGGAGGCCGCCGGGCACCGGGTTCTGCCCGCTGCGCCGAATCTTCTGCGCGCCTTCCGCCAGCCGCTGGCGGAGGTGCGCGTGCTGATCGTGGGCCAGGATCCTTATCCGACTCCCGGCCACGCCGTGGGACTCGCCTTTTCCGTGGACGCCAGGACCCGTCCCATTCCGCGCAGCCTGGCCAACATCTACAAGGAACTTGAGGCGGACCTGGGCCTGCCGGCACGCATCCACGGCGACCTGGGCGCCTGGGCGGAGCAAGGGGTGCTGCTGCTCAACCGCGTGCTGAGCGTGCGCGAGGGCGCTGCCGGATCGCACCGCGGCAAGGGCTGGGAAACGATTACGACGGCGGCTGTTGCCGCCGTCGCCGGCCGGCGGACCGGAGAGGGCGGGCCGCTTCCCCTGGTGGCGGTGCTGTGGGGCAAGGACGCCGAGAGCGTCCGTCCCCTGCTGGGCAGCACCCCGGTGGTGTCCAGCGTCCACCCGAGCCCGCTGTCTGCATCGCGCGGGTTCTTCGGCTCCCGGCCGTTCAGCCGCGCCAACGCGCTGCTGGCGGAGCAGGGCGCCGGTGCGGTGGACTGGAAACTTCCGGCCGTACCACCAAGGTACTTAGGCTAGGCTTACCTGCATGACTTCCCTTCCGGCCGCCACCACCGCCACCAAAAAATCCCGCCCGCAGGTCACCCTGGCTGTCCTTCGGCGGGAGCAGCTTTCCGCGAATATGGTGCGCATTGTCGCCGGCGGCGCGGGGTTCGCTGACTACGTCAACAACGACTTCGTGGACCGTTACGTCAAGATCGTCTTCCCGCAGCCCGGGGTGGATTACCCCCAGCCCCTGGACCTGTGGGCGATCCGGGAAACGATGCCACGGGAGCAGTGGCCGCACACCCGCACCTACACGGTCCGCTGGGTGGACACGGCCGCCGGCGAGCTTGCCATCGATTTCGTGGTCCACGGAGACGAGGGCCTGGCCGGGCCCTGGGCCGTCGCGGCCAAACCGGGCGACAGCCTCATCTTCACCGGCCCCGGCGGCGGCTACAACCCCGATCCGGACGCGGACTGGTACCTGCTGGCCGGTGACGAGGCCGCCTTGCCGGCACTGGCAGCCGTCATCGAGTCCCTCCCCGCGCACGCCCGCGGCGTGGCCTTCATCGAGGTGGGTACGGACGCGGACGTCCAGGAGATTGCTGCCCCGGCCGGGCTCGAATTGGTCTGGCTGCAGCGCGGCGATGTTCCAGCCGGTGAGAGCAGCCAGCTGGTGGAGGCGGTGCGCAGCGCCGTCTGGCCCGACGGCCGCGTGGACGTTTTTGCGCACGGCGAGCGCGGCTACATGAAGGGCCTGCGGGACGTGCTGTTCCGCGA
Organism: Arthrobacter sp. NPDC056691; assembly: GCF_042791415.1. Taxonomy (NCBI): domain Bacteria; kingdom Bacillati; phylum Actinomycetota; class Actinomycetes; order Micrococcales; family Micrococcaceae; genus Arthrobacter; species Arthrobacter sp. NPDC056691. The sequence continues at coordinate 62,097 of NZ_JBHTXX010000015.1, read as the reverse complement.
GCGTGGCCTAGACCGCAGCCAGGTTTCGCTGTCAGGCTACTGGGCCAGTGGCCGCGTCGAGGACGTGTTCCAGGCCGAGAAGAAGCTGCCGATAGGCAAGATCTGACCCGCAAAGATCCAAGCGGCCCTAGCGGCGGCGGGACCGCCGCCGCTCATTGCTGGCAAGGCTCCGCGTGAGCGGCCGGGCCAGCGTGTCACCAAGCACAATGCCGCCGGCCACGCCAAAGACGATCGCCCCGGCGCTGAGCATCCCGCCGGCCCCAAGCAGGATCTCAGATTCTTCGATGGTCAGGACGTACATCGACCGGAAAATGGTGAGACCGGGCAGGAGAATCAGGCCGGCGGGGACGGCGACCACAAGCTGCGGGGCGCCCATCTTCAGGGCCACCACACGGGCCAGCAGGCCGATCACCACGGCGGCGAGCGCCGGCGAGAACCGCGGGCCAACGCCTATCGCCTCGCTGCCGATGAGGGCCAGGTGCCCCACCACACCGACGGCCGCCGTCGGAAGCAGCAGCTTCCAGTCGGTTTGTTCCGTAACACCGATCGCCACGACGGCGATGGCAACCAGGATCACCTGCACCCACAGCGGGTACGCGGGCGGGAAGGTTTCGGTGACGTCGATCGGCTCCATGCCGATCCTGTCCCCCACCACAAACGCCACCGCGATCCCGGCGACGACGGCCCCAAACGTCAGCAGGGTGGACAGGAACCTGCCGGCCGCCGTCACGGGGAAGCCGTTGATGGCGTCCTGGACCGAGGACACGAGCCGCCCGGTGGGAAGCAGCAGCAGGATTCCGCCCACCACCACAATGGCAGGGGCCAGCCGGATCCCCACGGGACTGCCGAACCTCCACAGCAGCAGCGCGATCACCGTCACCACAAACGAGCAGGCCGCCGTAATGAAGAAGTCAGGCGTCCGCCAGCGGCCCAGCTTCCTGGCCAGCAGGCTGATGAGGAGGTTGGAGGCGAACGCTACGGCCGAGGCGCCGGGTCCGCCGCCGATGACTGCCACGAACACGGCCGAGAACACCGCGAATGCCACCGTCACCATCCAGCGCGGGAATGGCTTGGGGCGGCGGACAATCTCGTCGAGGCGGCGGACGGCCTCGTCCCGGCCGACACCGCCGGCCACGATATCGGTGACCAGTTGGTGGACCTGGGCGAGCCCCGCATAATTGTTCGTCCAGGAACGGACCACCCGCAGGAGGGTGATGGGCGTCTGGTCCTTGGCTGCGTAATTGATGCCCACGGACTGGTTGGTGATGTCCACCTCGATGTTTTTAAGCCCTAGCGCCGCTGTCACGGCGATGATGCTCGTTTCGACCTCGAGGGCGCCGGCGCCGTACCGGAACATGGACTCGGCAAGGTGCAGCGCAAAGTCCATCGTCTTGCGTGCGGACTCATCGATCCCGCCCACCTGGATCATGGGATTGGCGTAGGGGCTCCCGGCGAGCCTGTCCACGATGCTCAGTGGCGCCGTCGGCGGATTTTCGCCTTGCACCAGCCGGCGCAGCATGCGCTTGGCCGCCGCGTTCTGGTGCAGCTGCGAGGCGGTAAGCGGCTCCGTCTTGGGCAGCCCGTCAGTGGGCGGCCGGTTGGAGCCGCGGGGTTGTTTGGTCATCAGGGCTCCCCCTTCTGTCGCCTTACCAGTTCAATATCTCAGTAAAACTGCTGCCCGGTGCGGCGGGTATAGAGCTGCCGGGCGACGCGTTCGCCGGCAGCAATCCACGCCCGGTACTTCAGCGGGCTGATGACCTGGTCATAGCAGCCGACAAAGTCCGTGACCGTCTTGCTGAAGCTGGTCTTGAAGAGCCCCAGTCCGTGGAAGGGATTCGACGTGTCCTTGAGCTTGTCGCTGGGCGGCGTTCCGCAGAAGTCGTATTCCGTGCACCCCAGCTCCTTGAGCTGGTTGATCGCGGTCCACTGCACCAGATGCGAATCGCCGTACTGGTTGCGCTTCTGCAGGGATCCGCCGTCCTTGTAGGTGCCCTTGCGGCCATAGTTGATCACGAAGGCGCCCACGGAGGGGACATTGTTTTCGTACACGAACATAAGCCTGCCCTGGCCGCGCTTGATGAAGTTCGTCCAGAACTGGCGGTAGTAGTCGTATTCGCGGACGCGGACCTGCGACTTCGCCTGGACCGTGTCCGTCATCAGGGCGTACATGGCCTTGAAGTTTTCCTCGCTGGGGTCCACGGTGTGCACCTCGACGCCTTCGCGGATGGCGCGGCGGACGGCGTTGCGTCCCCGCGAGTGGAGGTTGCGCAGCAGCTGGTTCTCCTCGGGGGAAATATCCAGCAGAGCCGTGGAGTCGTTGGGCTGCAGGTTGTGCGTCTTGACCAGCCCCGCCCCCTCGATGACCCCGCGGGCGGCGTCACTGAGGATGATGTCCGGCTCGATCTTGATGGCGAAGACGCCCAGCCGCGCACGCTTGACGAACTCTGCGTTTGCCGCGGCAATGCCCGGGATGTCCTCGACGCCGGCCACGTCCGGTCCCTTGATGAGGTACCAGAGTTTGCCGAGCAGTGGGAAGCTTTTTTCCAGTACCAGGTTGTAGCTCGTGTAGTCGGCTGTTTCGTAGACGAGGTGGAGGGTCTTCCAGCCGAAGTGCTGCTTGACCTCCGCGAAGGCCTCCGACTGCAGCAGGTTTCCGCCGTTCGGATTCGCGGTGACGTGGGAGTCCCAGTTTGCGACCTCTTCGGAGGTGGCAAAGCGGGCAGTGAATTCTCGCAAGTGTGCCGTGTCCAATCTTCGCTTACGTTTCGTGCAGGTGCCGGAGAAGCAGCCTCAAGTCTATCGGTCCGGCCTCCCGGCCCGCTTGACGCTTGCACGCGGTCCTGACCGGCAGGTGATCCTGGTCAGAGCCGCACCTGCCGAAGGTCGGTGAGCACCAGGGCGGCCCCGCCCGGTGTGCCTTCCGGAACGCCTGCGGCGAACCGGTCGGCGTCGGCCAGGCGGGTCAGCGCCATGCCGGTCAGGGCAGCGATGTGCGGAATGGGGACCTGGAAGGTCCGGTAGGGTCCGAGCGGCGGCGGCTCGTCGGCCAGCAGGCGTTTCCTGACGTCCCGCGCCAGTTCCTCCGGGCCCAGCTGCGGGGACTGGTCCAGCAGGAAGCCGGCCGCGGCCAGCCGGCCGTCCATTGTCCAGGCCGCAATCTTCCAGAATTTCCGGGGTATCTGGATGCCCCGGTAAGGAAGGTCGTTGGCGTCGAGGACGGGTCCGGTAAAAACGCTGATCCTGGCGTCGTACTGGCTGGCGTGGTTGAGGACGTGGTCCTCCAGGCCCGCCCAGAGTTCCTTGCCCTGGTTGAATTCAGCTGCCTGCGGCGCCGCGTTCGGGTATGAGAAGGTGTCCTGGTTGGCGGTCGCCGCGGTGACGTCATCACCCCACACGGGGTCCAGGCGGCGGACGAGGTGGCCCCGGTCCAGGTCATTGTTCTGGTACACCTCGGGTCCGGTCTGAAGCCCCTGCGGCACCCGGACATCGTAGTGCCAGGTTCCCGCGCGCTGGAGCGGCACCAGGGATTTTCCGTCAATGTTGACGCCGGTCACTGCTGCAAGCCTGCGTGCGGGCATCAGCCGCACAGAAAAGTGCGTGTAGTTAAGCAGGACCGAGGGCGCGTCCGGGCCCGGCAGGTCAAGGGCCTCGCGCAGGAAGCCGGGATCGTAGCCATCACCCATGGCTCCCATGGTGGCACCCCTGCCTGACAATTTGCCCTCCCCCGGGCAGGGCCGCCTTGACTCCGGCTGCGGCCTTCGCAACTGTAGAGCAATGGAAAGCATGGACCCTGTGGCCGCCGCCGGAGCCGGGGGCGGCAATAGCGGCAGTGACGGCGGGCAGCCTGAGCCGCGGCGCACCGCCGTCGACCTTCTTGCGCTCCTGGCTTTCCTGGCGGGCAGCGCGCTGGTGGCCTGGCTGGGCTCACAGGCAACCATCAGCAACGTCACCGGCTGGTACGCGGCGGCAGACAAGGCGCCGTGGTCGCCGCCCAACTGGGTGTTCGGGCCGGTCTGGACCGCGCTGTACACGGCCATGGCCGTGGCGGGATGGCTTGTGTGGCGAAGCAGAAGCCCGGAGCGCAGGACTGCGCTGACTGCCTACGGCGTACAGCTTGCCCTGAACCTGGCGTGGACGCCCGTCTTCTTTGGGCTGTATCCGGTGTGGGGTCCGGCCGCGCTCTGGCTGGCACTGGGCATCATCATTGCGCTGGCGCTGGCTGTGGCCGCCACTGTGCTGCTGTTCGGGCCGATCCGCCGCACGGCTGGCCTGCTGATGCTGCCCTACCTGTCATGGGTCATCTTCGCGTCGAGCCTGAACCTCTGGGCGGCTGCCAACAACTAAGTCCCGTCTGGTGGGTCAGCGACCGGGTCAGCACTCGACGACGTTGACCGCCAGTCCCCCCATGGCCGTTTCCTTGTATTTGGAGCTCATGTCCTTGCCGGTCTCGCGCATGGTCACGATGACCTCGTCCAGCGAGACCCGGTGCGAGCCGTCGCCCCACAGCGCCATCTTCGCCGCGTTGATGGCCTTGGCCGCGGCGATCGCGTTGCGTTCGATGCAGGGCACCTGCACCAGCCCGCCGATCGGATCGCAGGTCAGGCCGAGGTTGTGCTCCATCGCGATTTCGGCGGCGTTCTCCACCTGCGCCGGCGTGCCGCCCATGACCTCGGCAAGTCCGGCCGCGGCCATCGACGACGCCGACCCCACCTCGCCCTGGCAGCCCACCTCCGCGCCCGAAATCGACGCCTGCTCCTTATAGAGCACCCCGACGGCACCCGCGGCGAGCAGGAACTTGACCACGACGTCGTCGCGGTCTTCCTGCGAGGCCTGGTCCATGCCAGGGGCAAAGTGCAGAGCGTAGTAGAGGACCGCCGGGATGATGCCCGCCGCGCCGTTCGTGGGGGCGGTGACCACCCTGCCGCCGGAGGCGTTCTCCTCATTCACGGCCAGGGCGATCAGGTTCACCCACTCCTGCCAGTACTTCGGGTCCCGGTGGTTCCCTCCGTGGTCACGGCCTTCCTTCAGGAGGCGTTCGTGCCAGTCGGGAGCACGACGGCGGACCTTCAGTCCGCCGGGCAGCAGCCCCTCGCGCTTCAGGCTGACCTCCACGCAACCTTCCATCACCGAATAGATGTGCAGCAGGCCCGCCCGGATCTCCTCCTCGGACCGGGAGGCGCGCTCATTGACCAGCATGATGTCGGCGATGGACAAGCCCTGCGCGCGGCAGTGCTCCAGCAGTTCCGCCGCCGTGCGGAACGGCAGCGGCAGCTCCTTCTTCGACTCCTCAAGCTCCAGCTGCGCCGCGTCCTCCTCGCCCTCGCGGACAATGAACCCGCCACCTACGGAGAAGAACGTTGCCTGGTGAAGCACGTTCGCCCCGGCGTCGGACACCGTGAACGTCATGCCGTTGGTGTGCCGCGGCAGCACGGTCAGCGGCCGCAGCACCATGTCCTCCACGCCGTAAGGCAGGGGAACCGATCCTGCCAGCTGCAAGGTGCCGGTCTCCGCGATCGAGGCCAGCCGCTCTTCGACCTCATCGGGCAGGATCAGCTCCGGGTGATACCCCTCCAGGCCCAGCAGGACCGCCGTCATGGTGCCATGCCCGTGCCCGGTAGCCGCGAGCGAGCCGTACAGGTCAACCCGCAGCGACGCCACGCCTCCGAGCTTCCCGGAGGACTTCAGCTCCTCCGCGAAAACGGCAGCGGCACGCATCGGCCCCACTGTGTGGGAACTCGAGGGGCCGATCCCAATGGAAAAGAGATCAAAGACTCCAACGGCCATAATCAATCCTAACTAGACATGTGGTCCGGCGAGGGCGGAGTTTTTGTCCAGATAATGGCTCCTAACGGGCTTCGAAGTCCCGGTATCTGGACAAAAACTCCACCCGTGAGGGGTGCCGGTCGCCCGGAGGGATTAACCCAGCGGGGCGACTGACGGGTAGAGCGGGTGCGCGGCGGCCAGTGCCTCCACGCGGTTTCGCAGTCCGGACAGGTCCGCGCCGGCGTCAGCGGTCAGTGCCTCGGCGATGATGTCCGCAACCTCGGCGAAGGCTGCTTCGCCGAAGCCGCGGGTGGCCAGGGCCGGGGTGCCGATGCGCAGCCCGGAGGTGACCATCGGCGGACGCGGGTCGAACGGCACCGCGTTGCGGTTCACAGTGATGTCGATCGCGGCGAGGCGGTCCTCGGCCTGCTGCCCGTCGAGCTCGCAGTTGCGAAGGTCCACCAGCACGAGGTGCACGTCGGTGCCGCCGGACACCACGGAGATGCCCTTGGCCGTGACGTCCGGCTGGACCAGGCGGTCGGCCAGGATCCGGGCGCCGGCCAGAACGCGCTCCTGGCGCTCTTTGAACTCGGCGGAAGCGGCGATCTTGAACGCCACGGCCTTGCCAGCGATGACGTGCTCCAGCGGCCCGCCCTGCTGGCCGGGGAACACAGCCGAGTTGATCTTCTTGGCGATGTCGGCGTCGTTGGAGAGGATGATGCCGCCGCGCGGACCGGCCAGGGTCTTGTGCGTGGTGGACGTGGTGACGTGCGCGTGCGGCACCGGGGAGGGGTGCAGCCCGGCGGCGACGAGCCCGGCGAAGTGCGCCATGTCCACCATCAGGTACGCGCCCACGGAGTCGGCGATCCGGCGGAACTCGGCGAAGTCCAGCTGCCGGGCGTACGCGGACCAGCCGGCGACGATCAGCTGCGGCTTGTGCTCCTGGGCCAGGCGCTCCACCTCGGCCATGTCGATCCGGTGGTCCTCTTCGCGGACCTGGTACGGGATCACGTTGTAGAGGCGGCCGGAGAAGTTGATCCGCATGCCGTGGGTCAGGTGCCCGCCGTGCGCCAGGTTCAGGCCCATGATGGTGTCGCCCGGCTTGATCAGCGCGTGCATCACCGAGGCGTTGGCCTGCGCACCGGAGTGCGGCTGCACGTTCGCGAACTCGGCGCCGAACAGGGCCTTGACCCGGTCGATCGCCAGCTGTTCGATTACGTCAACGTGCTCGCAGCCGCCGTAGTAGCGCTTGCCCGGGTAGCCTTCGGCGTACTTGTTGGTCAGGACCGAGCCCTGGGCCTGCATGACGGCCGCGGCGGTGTGGTTCTCCGAGGCGATCATTTCCAGGCCGGTGCGCTGGCGGGTGAGTTCGTCGTCGATCTTCGCCGCGATCTCCGGGTCCAGCTCCGCGAGGTCCGCGTTCAGGCTCGGCGACACAACCTGCTCGAAAGCTACTGTCTCTGCGCCTGCGGCACGGGCGGCGCTCACAGCTCGCCGCCGTTCTTGGCTGCGTACTCTTCGGCCGACAGCAGCGGGCCCTCGGACTCGGCGGCCACCTTGAACAGCCAGCCTGCACCGTACGGGTCGCTGTTGATCAGCGCGGGATCCTCGACGACGACCGGGTTGATCTCCGTAACCTCACCCGTGACCGGGGCATACAGGTCCGAGACCGACTTGGTGGACTCCACCTCGCCGCAGGTCTCCCCCGCGGTCACGGCCGAGCCGACCTCGGGCAGGTCCACGTAGACAATGTCGCCGAGGGCATCAGTGGCCACGGCGGAAATGCCAATGGACACCACATTCCCATCCTCGCGGGAGACCCACTCGTGCTCGTCGGAATACTGCAGTTCAGCGGCAACTTTTGCCATGTGTTTTTTCCTAACTGTTGAAACGTCGTTGCTAAATCAGTTGTGGCTGGGTTACGCGAGGGGACGCGCCAGTGTTCAGTTATGTAGAACGCCGGCAGCTGAAAAATTACGACGGCGATTGGCCGTTCTCGAGTATGTGCCGACAAGCTCAACCCCCAATGATCGAGCTTGGCGAGGGCATAACTCAGCGGTCTGGTTTCGAGAGGACTCAACCGACGGCGCCCCCTCCCGAGCACCCTTGGCTTACGAAGGCGCCGGCAATCACGCTTGGAACGGGAGGTGAGTGGCACTCGAGGTGAGCTGCAGGCCCCTTCGGGCCCGATATCCGGCAGCATGCTCCCCGCCGTCCCCCTAACCTCGCAAGCTCGGCCAGGGAACCCGGACGGCGTGGGCCCCTTCGGGAGCGTCACGTCCGCGCAGCGGGCGTCTACGCGACCGAGCATGCAGAGGATGTCGGGCCCGACGGGCAGACGCAACCACGGTCAGCTCCCGGGAGGTTGGACTACTTGGAGCGCTTGTAGAAAGGCAGTGCGACGACTTCGAAGGGCTCCGCCTTGCCCCGCAGGTCGATGTCCAGTGCCGTGCCGGGTTCGGCGTAGGCGACGTCGACGTAGGCCATGGCAACCGGGTAGCCGAGGGTGGGGCTGGGCTGGCCGGAGGTGACTTCGCCGACGACGTTGCCGTCCTTGAGTACCGGGTAGTGACCTCGGCCGGCACGGCGGCCCAGTCCTTTGAGGCCAACCAGCTTGCGGCCCGTGGAGGAGCCGGCGCCGGCTTCCTTCTTGGCAGCCAGCGCCGCCTTGCCCACGAAGTCGCCTTCCTTGGACAGCGCGACGACGGGGCCCAGGCCGGCGGCGAACGGGTCGCCCTCGAGGGAGAGCTCGTTGCCGTACAGCGGCATGCCGGCCTCAAGGCGGAGCGAATCGCGGGAGGCGAGGCCGGACGGCGTCAGCTCCCCCTCGTCCGCGATGGCGACGATGGACTGCCAAAGGGCGGCGGCGCCGTCGTTCTCCACGAATATTTCGAAACCGTCCTCGCCGGTGTACCCGGTGCGGGCCAGCAGCAGGTCCCGGCTGGCGCCGCTGACCAGGAAGGAAACCTCGACGGCGGCGTAGTACTTCAGTCCGGTCACCAGCCCGTGCTGGGCTGCCGGGACCAGGCGCAGAAGGATTTCCTCGGCCTTGGGACCCTGCACGGCGATCAGCGACGTCTCCGCGGAGGCGTCCTCGACGGCGACGTCAAAGTTCGCTGCCCGCTGCACCAGCGCGTCGGCCACTACCTTGGCGTTGCCGGCGTTCGGGACCACCAGGAACTTCTCGTCGCCACGGCGGTAGACGATGAGGTCGTCGATGATGCCGCCGTCCTCGTTGCAGATCAGGGAGTACTTGGCCTTGCCGACGGCCATGGCGGAGATCTTTCCGGCCAGTGCGTAGTCCAGGAACGCGGCGGCGTCCGGGCCGGCGACCCAGACTTCGCCCATGTGGGAGAGATCGAAGATGCCGGCCGAGTTGCGGACGGCGTGGTGCTCGGCCAGTTCGGAGCCGTATTTCAGGGGCATCTGCCAGCCGCCGAAGTCGGTGAACGAGGCGCCCAGCTTTTTGTGCTCCTCGTAGAGGGCAGTGTAGTTCTCAGTCATTGAGGAATCCTTTGGGTGGGGGGGTGGCTGAGCCTGTGGAGACCCGGGTTTGCCCAGGCTCAACGGCCGGATGGATCTAGTTCTCGAACGCTTCGATCGGAGGGCAGGAGCAGACCAGGTTGCGGTCACCGGCTGCGCCGTCGATGCGACCCACCGGCGGGAAGTACTTGTCCTGCTTGTGGGTGTGCCCGGGGAAGACGGCCTGCTCGCGCGGGTAGGCGCGGTCCCAATCGGAGCTGATCGCGGCCGCTGCGGTGTGCGGGGCGTTGCGCAGCGGGCTGCCCTCCACCGTGAAGTCGCCGTTTGCCACCTGGTCGATCTCGCCGCGGATGCTGATCATCGCCTTGATAAAGCGGTCGATCTCGCCCAGGTCCTCGGACTCGGTGGGCTCCACCATCAGGGTGCCGGCCACCGGGAACGCCAGCGTGGGGGCGTGGAAACCGTAGTCGATCAGGCGCTTGGCCACGTCCTCGGCGGTCACGCCAGTTTTGGCCGTGAGTTCGCGCAGGTCCAGGATGCACTCGTGCGCCACGAGGCCGCCTTCGCCTGTGTAGAGCACGGGGAAGAAGTCGTTGAGGCTGGCCGCCACGTAGTTCGCGGCGAGCAGCGCGGACTTGGTGGCCTCGGTCAGTCCGCTGCCGCCCATGAGCTTCACGTACGCCCAGGAGATGGGCAGCACGCCAGCGGAACCGAAGCGCGAGGCGGAGATCGGAACGTCCTTGCCTTCGGTCCAGGTTGCCGCGTCGCCCGGCATGAACGGTGCCAGGTGCGCCTTGGCCGCGACCGGGCCGACGCCGGGTCCGCCGCCGCCGTGCGGGATGCAGAACGTCTTGTGCAGGTTCAGGTGCGAGACGTCGCCGCCGAACTTGCCCGGCTGCGCCAGGCCGACCAGGGCGTTCAGGTTGGCACCATCGATGTAGACCTGGCCGCCGGCCGCGTGCACGGCGTCGCAGACCTCGCGGACGTCGGCGTCGTAGACACCGTGCGTGGACGGGTAGGTGATCATGATCGCCGAAAGGACGTCCTTGTGCGCCTCAATCTTCGCGTACAGGTCGGTGTGGTCGATCGTGCCGTCGGCGGCGGTGGCCACGACGACCACCTTCATGCCGGCCAGCACGGCCGAAGCCGCGTTGGTGCCGTGCGCCGAGGCCGGGATCAGGCAGATGTTGCGCTGCTCATCGCCGCGGGACCGGTGGTAGCCGCGGATGGCCAGCAGCCCCGCGAGCTCGCCCTGCGAGCCGGCGTTGGGCTGGATGGACACCTGGTCGTAGCCGGTGATCTCGGTCAGCTGCGCCTCAAGGTCGGCGATGAGTTCACGCCAGCCCTCGGTCTGGGAATCCGGGGCGAACGGGTGGATCGAGGCGAACTCCGGCCAGGAAATGGCTTCCATCTCGGCCGTAGCATTCAGCTTCATGGTGCACGAGCCCAGCGGGATCATGGTCCTGTCCAGCGCCAGGTCGCGGTCGGAGAGCCTGCGGATGTAGCGCAGCAGCTGGGTTTCCGAGCGGTGCGTGTTGAACACCGGGTGCTGCAGGTATGCGGAGGAACGCTCGACGGCGGCGTCCAGGGCGAACCCGTCGGTCGCCTCCACTGCCTCGGCACCGAAGGCTGCGAGAAGGTCGGCCACGATGGCCGGCGTCGTGGTTTCATCGGCGGAGATGCCGACGTTGTCCGCGTCGATGCTGCGGAGGTTGATGCCCTTCTGCTCGGCGGCGGCGATGATGCCGGCGGCCTTGCCCGGGACGGAAACCGTCACGGTGTCGAAGAAGCTGGTGTGCAGGACGTCCAGGCCGGCGGCCTTGAGCGAGGCGGCCAGGGTCCTGGCGTGGCCGTGGGCGGTCTCGGCGATCGCTTTCAGGCCCTCCGGTCCGTGGTAGACGGCGTAGAAGGACGACACGATGGCCAGCAGCGCCTGTGCGGTGCAGATGTTGGACGTGGCCTTCTCGCGGCGGATGTGCTGCTCGCGGGTCTGCAGCGCAAGGCGGTAGGCGGGAACACCGGCGGAGTCCTTGGAGACGCCTACGAGACGGCCCGGCAGGGAGCGTTCAAGACCCTTCTGCACGGCCATGTAGGCAGCGTGCGGGCCGCCGAAGAACAGCGGCACGCCGAAGCGCTGGGCGGAGCCGACGGCGATATCCGCGCCCTGCTCGCCCGGCGGCGTGATGAGGGTGAGGGCCAGCAGGTCGGCGGCCACCGTCACCAGGGCGCCGCGTTCCTTGGCGGCGGCGATGACCTCACTGTGGTCGAAGACCCGGCCGGAGACACCGGGCTGCTGGAGGACGACGCCGTTGATGTCGCCGTCGGGCAGTCCCTGGGACAGGTCCGCCACCTCCACCTCGAAACCGAGGGCCTCGGCGCGGCCCTTGACGATGGCAATGGTCTGCGGCAGGCAGTCCGCATCCAGGACCGTCTTGCCGTCATGCGCGGCCTTGTTCTTGTTGGCCCGGCGCATCAGCAGCACGGCCTCGGCCACGGCGGTTGCTTCATCCAGCAGCGAGGCATTGGCGATGGGCAGGCCCACGAGGTCCTGGACCATGGTCTGGAAGTTCAGCAGCGCCTCGAGACGGCCCTGCGAGATTTCCGGCTGGTAAGGGGTGTAGGCCGTGTACCAGGCCGGTGCTTCGAGGATGTTTCGGCGGATCACCGGGGGCGTCACGGTGTCGTAGTAGCCCTGGCCGATCATCTGGACGGCGGTCTTGTTCTTGGCAGCCAGCTTCCGGAGTTCTGCGAGTGCTTCAACCTCGCTCAGGGCCGGGGCGAGCTCCAGCGGTGAGTCCTGCCGGATGTCATTGGGCACTGCCGTATCAACCAGCGCGTCGACAGAGTCGTAGCCGACGGCCTTGAGCATGGCTTCGACGTCGGCCTGGCGGCGTGCGCCGATATGCCGGTCGACGAAGGACGAGGAGGCTGAATTAACGGTCAAAAGGAACTCCATAACTAAGGCGACGCAGGGTACGCCACATTGATTCGGGTTCCTCCCCGCTCTGTATTGGACCTGAGAGTTTCCGCGTTTGCTGCGCCTTCGCACAGCACCGCTTGCACCGTCGGTGAGCACAGCACGCCCTGAACCGTCCGCGCGGAGGCGGAAAATTTCAAGCGGGCAGCCTGCTGCTTTCCAGAGTTGCCTTGCCGCGGCGGTACATGGGCCTGAGAGATTCCTGGGGAGGTTTTGCTCCTACGGCGCCTGCTTGTACCTACTTGCAGGACTCTCCCGCCGCAGATCAAAGGCTTATTCAATTGTGCGGTGACAGCTGTCACAGAGGCTATTGTCCTACGCCGGGATCGCGTCCGCAAACTGTGGCGGCGTGGGCTGGCACACCCCCGGAGACGCACGTGCGAAATCGCCGGAAAGCTGCCAGTTCGCCGGAGTTTCCGGCGACTACGCAGGTTTCCGGCGATTTCGACGGCGCCGGCCTACGCCCTCAGCCGGTCAAGCGCGGCGAGGAGGCTTTCGACGTCTGCCGCGGCCTCGGACGGCGTCGCCGCCGGGCCGACGGACAGCATGGCGTTGAAGTAGAGCCCGTCACCCATGTACAGCACCGCTTTGGCCAGGCCCGGCCCCACGTCGCGGGCGATCTCGCCGAGCCACCGCTGCTGGATGTGGGCGAACCGGCGCCGGGTCTCCTCGTGCGCCACCTCGGCAAGCCGGGTCGCGGCAACGATGGCGCGGTCCAGCGGGGTGTCCGCCCAGACCGACGACTTGATGAAGTATGCGGCTGCACCCTCGGGAGCCGCGGCCATGGCCTGCGCGTCCGCTTCCGCGAACTCATCGAGCCGGTCCAGCAGGACGCCGATCAACGCTTCCTTGTTCGGGAAGTGGTACAGCAGCCCGCCCTTGGACACGCCGGCACGGGCAGCCACGGCATCGAGGGTGGCAGCGCGCTCCCCCACCTCAATCAGCAGGGATTCAAACGCATCGAGCACTGCGCCGCGGGCGACCGGTTTTCTGGGCATGGCTTCCATCATGCCCGGTCCCACCCGGGGTTTATAACTATACCGTCTGGACGGTATAGTTATTTCATGACCATCCACCCAGCCCTTTCCCCGGAGCGCACTCCCGCAACCCAGGCCGGCGGCGGCGTGCGCGACTGGTTCGCCCTGGCCCTGCTCATGTTCCCGGTCCTCCTGGTCGCCGTGGACAACACTGCGCTGACGTTCGCCCTTCCCGCGATCGCCCGCAGCCTCGACCCTTCGGGCGTGCAGCTTTTGTGGGTGGTGGATGCCTATGCCCTGGTCCTCGCCGGGCTCCTGGTGGCGATGGGCAGCCTCGGCGACAGGATCGGCCGCCGCCGGTTGCTGCTGGTCGGCATTTCGGGCTTCGCGGCAGTCTCCGCGGCGTCGGCATTCGCGCCGAGCGCAGAATGGCTCATCGCCGGCCGCGCCGCCCTCGGATTCTTCGGCGCCATGCTCATGCCGTCCACGCTGTCGCTGATCCGCAACATCTTCCGGGAGCAGGGCAGGCGGCGGCTGGCCGTGGCCATCTGGGCGGCGGGCTTCTCCGGCGGCGCAGCACTGGGGCCGATCTTTGGCGGCTGGCTGGTGGAGCATTTCTGGTGGGGCGCTGTCCTGCTCGTGGCCGTCCCCATCATGCTGCCGCCCCTGATCCTGGGCCGCTTCCTCATTCCGGAATCCAGGGATCCGAACCCCGGCCGCGTGGACCTGGCCAGCGTGGCGCTGTCGATGCTGGCCATGGCGCCGGTGGTCTACGGCATCAAGGAACTGGCCACCCACGGACCCGGCGTGACGTCATTCGGAGTTCTGGCGTTTGGCCTGGCCATGGGCCTCGTGTTTGTCCGCCGCCAGCAGGCCCTCGCGTCCCCGCTGCTGAACGCGTCCCCACTGCTGGATATGTCGCTGTTCAGGAACCGCGTGTTCAGCACGGCGATCACGGCCAACGTCCTGGCGCTGTTCTCCTACAACGGCTTCATCCTGTTCCTGGCCCAGCATCTGCAGCTGCTCGAAGGCATGTCGCCGTCGGAGTCGGGCACCGCCATGCTGCCGGCCCTGACGGCCACCGTGGTGGCGGGCCTCCTCGTGGTTCCGCTGGTCCGGAAGGTGCGGCCGGGATTTGTGGTGGCCGCGGGGCTGGCGCTGAGTGCCGCCGGCTACGGCGTGGTTGCGTTCGGGAATCACGACGCCGGGCCCACGGCGCTGCTGGCAGCGCTCCTCGTTTTGGCGCTGGGTGTGGGGTCGGCGGAGACCATTTCGAACGACGTGATCCTGGGAGCCGTGCCGGCGGAGAAATCGGGAGCGGCTGCGGCGATTTCGGAGACGGGGTATGAAGTGGGCTCACTCCTCGGAACAGCCATCCTGGGATCCATTCTGACGGCGTCGTACCAGCAGCACCTCGCCCTGCCCGACGGTGTTGGCCAGACGGTCCCGGCAGCGTCGGCGGACCAGGCCCGGGAAACGCTGGCCGGCGCCATGGAGCTCGCCGGCTCACTTCCGGCCCCGCTGGCCGAGGCGCTCACTGGGGCCGCCCGGGCCGCGTTCGATTCGGGCGTCCACATCACCGCGGCGATTGCACTGTCACTGATGGCAGCAGCGTCGGTACTGGCCGCCGTCGCACTTCGCCGCATCCCGCGCGCGAAGTAGCCGGCACAGAAACGGGCAGCCCCGGAGAATCTCCCCGGGGCTGCCCGTTACCGTCGGCGCGAGCGTGTCCCGCTGGCCGGCTACTTGCTGTCGGGATGCGTGACGCTGGCCGACGCCTTCATGTTCTCGGCACCGACCATCCACGCGTACTGTTCGAGCTTTTCGATGAAGGTGTGCAGCAGGTCCGCGGTGGTGGGGTCTTCCTCATCCACCTCGTCATGGACCTTGCGCATGGTGCCTACGGCCGCCTCGAGTGCCGCCACAATGCGGTCGATCGCATCCTTGGTGTTGATGAGCCCGTCGGGGAACTGCGGAAGGTGGGTCGACTTCGCCACGGTGGCGGTGCGGCCGTCCGGCAGGGCGTGCAGGGCGCGCATGCGTTCCGCGACGTCGTCGGCAAAGGCACGGGCGGCATCCACGATCTCGTCGAGCTGAAGGTGCAGATCCCTGAAGTTGGTTCCAACGATGTTCCAGTGCGCCTGCTTGCCCTGGATGTGCAGTTCGATCAGGTCCGTCAGGACGGCCTGCATGTTGTTGGTCAGTGTCGGTGAAGCCTTCATGAATCCTCCTCGATTGGTCCAGTGGTTTTGACGCTACCGCAGCCGCCCCGGCACGGGGAGCCCGGGCGCCCCAATTTCACGATCAGCTTACTTACTACTTGGCGGGTCATAAATGATCGGCATTCAAATACCCCTTGCCACACCCCCGCCGCGCATGCATACTAAATGAACGTCATTCATTTAGTGACGGTCGTCTCACTGGAGTAATCATCATCATGATCGAAATAACTTGCCTGAACGCGCCTGCTTCGCTCGCCCGGACAGCGCCGTCCGGCCGTCCCGCCCTGAGGATCGGCGTCGTGCAGCACCGCTGGCACAGCAGCGCCGCCGCAGTCCGCGCCGAACTCAACGACGGCATTGACCGGGCTGCACGGCTGGGCGCCACCGTGGTGTTCCTGCCAGAGCTCACCCTCTCCCGCTACCCCGCGGACCAGGTTCCGGAGAATGACCTGGCGCGGCAGGGCCAGGACCGGCCGCGCCCCGCCGACGGCGCCGAGGACCTGCTGACCGGCCCCACCTTCCGCTTCGCGGCCGAGGCCGCCCGCAGGAACGGCATCACCGTCCACGCCTCGCTGTATCAGCGCGCAGGCAACCCGGACGGCTCGGATGACGGCCTCGGGCTGAACACCTCCATCCTCGTATCCCCGGCCGGCGAACTCCTGGCCCGCACGCACAAGCTGCACATTCCGGTGACCGCCGGATACTACGAGGACAAGTTCTTCCGCCAGGGTCCCGCCGCGGAGGACGCCTACCAGGTCCACGTCCCGGCCGAACTCGGCGGCGCCCGGCTGGGCATGCCCACCTGCTGGGACGAATGGTTCCCCGAACTGGCCCGCATGTACTCCCTCGGGGGCGCCGAGCTGCTGGTGTACCCGACGGCGATCGGTTCCGAGCCGCTGTTCCCGGACTTTGACACCCAGCCGCTCTGGCAGCAGGTCATCGTGGGCAACGGCATCGCCAACGGCCTGTTCATGGTGGTCCCGAACCGCTGGGGCCAGGAGGGCAGCCTGAACTTCTACGGCTCCTCCTTCATTTCGGACCCCTACGGCCGCATCCTGGTCCAGGCGCCGCGCGACGAGTCGGCTGTTCTCGTGGCCGACCTCGACCTGGACCAGCGCAAGGACTGGCTGACGCTGTTCCCGTTCCTGACCACCCGCCGCCCGGACACCTACGCCCGGCTCACCGAGCCGGTCCGCCCGGAGGAGCCTTTCGGCAGCGACGATTCGCTGGTTTCTACAGGCTCAACCAGCGGGGTAAACGCATGAGCACGTGGTGCATGCCGGCCGAGACGGCCCGCCAGGAGCGGCTCTGGATGGCCTTCCCCACGGGCGGGTACACCCTCGGCGACACGGCAGAAGCGGCGCACGCCGCCCGCTCCGTCTGGGCCGCCGTCGCGAACGCCGCCGTCGAGTTTGAACCGGTCACCATGGTGGTGGACCCGTCCGACGTCGGAACCGCCGCCCGCTACCTGTCACCCGCCGTCGAGGTGCTGGCGGCGGAACTCAACGACGCCTGGATGCGCGACATCGGCCCGACGTTTGTCCTGGACGGTAACGGCGCCCTGGGCGCCGTCGACTGGGTCTTCAACGGCTGGGGTGCCCAGGACTGGGCCAGCTGGGACAAGGACTCCCTGGTCGCCGCCGAGGTGGCCGGCAGGTCCGGCGCCCGGCACCTCGTGTCCGAGCTGATCAACGAGGGCGGCGGAATCCAGGTGGACGGCGAGGGCACAGTGCTGGTCACCGAAACGGTTCAGCTGGATCCGGGCCGCAATCCCGGACTCAGCAAAGCCGACGTCGAGGCCGAACTGGCCAGGACCATCGGCGCCACGAAGGTGGTCTGGCTGCCCCGCGGCCTCACCCGTGACGCACAGCGGTTCGGAACGCGCGGGCACGTCGACATTGTTGCCGCCATCCCGTCCCCCGGCACCCTGCTGGTCCATTCCCAGCAGAACCCTGCCCACCCGGACTATGAGGTGAGCCGCGACATCATCAGTTTCCTGTCCTCCACCACGGACGCTGCCGGCAGGGAATGGAACATCATCGAAGTCCCGGCACCCGTGGCCCTGACGGACCCGGAGGGCTTCGTGGACTACAGCTACATCAACCATGTGGTTGTCAACGGCGGGGTCATCGCCTGCACGTTCTCCGACCCCAGCGACGAGAAGGCACTCCGCATCCTTGCCGATGCGTATCCCGGGCGCAAGGTGGTGGGCATCGATGCCCGCGAACTCTTCGCCCGCGGCGGGGGCATCCACTGCATTACCCAGCAGCAGCCCGCTGCAATCTAGAAAGGGCCAGTCATGAGCCAAACCACGAGCGTCCAGCCCGGAGGGAAGAGCACTTCCCCGGCTGGCGAAGCAACGCACGGCATTACCGGGAAGGGCCTGAAGGGCGGGCAGCTGGGCCTCCTGGCCGTCGTCGTCCTGGGTATTTCGACCATCGCGCCGGCCTACACGCTGACCAGCGCGCTGGGTCCCACCGTGAATGAGGCGGGGCTGCAGCTGCCGGTGATCTTCCTCATCGGCTTCATCCCCATGATCCTGGTGTCGCTGGCCTACCGTGAGCTGAATGCGGACTCCCCGGACAGCGGCACCACGTTTACCTGGGTGACCAAGGCGTTCGGACCGTGGGTTGGCTGGATGGGCGGCTGGGGCCTGCTGGCCGCGAACATCATCGTGCTGTCCAACCTGGCCGGGGTGGCGGTGGACTTCTTCTACCTCTTCCTGGCGCAGCTGACCGGGTCGCCGGAACTGGCGGACCTGGCCGCCAACAAGCCGCTGAACGTGCTGACGTGCTTCGTCTTCGTGGCGCTGGCCGTGTGGGTCAGCTACCGCGGCCTGCACACCACCAAGGTGGTCCAGTACGGGCTGGTTGGATTCCAGCTGGTGGTTCTGGGCCTCTTCGTGGCCATGGCGTTCGCCAACTGGTCCACGTCCGGCACCGCCATCCCGTTCAGCTGGGACTGGTTCGACGTGACGAAGATCGAGACGTTCGGCCAGGTCGCCGCGGGAATCTCGCTGTCCATCTTCGTGTACTGGGGCTGGGACGTGTGCCTGACCGTCAACGAGGAAACGGCCAACGGCAAGAAGACCGCCGGCCTCGCCGGCACCCTGACCGCCGTCGTCGTCCTGGGCATCTACCTGCTGGTGACCATCGCCACCATGATGTTCGCCGGCGTCGGAGACACCGGGATCGGCCTTAACAACGCGGAAAACCACGCGAACGTCTTTACCGCGCTGGCCTCACCCGTCATGGGCCCGTTTGCCATCCTGATGTCCCTGGCGGTCCTGTCCAGTTCGGCGGCGTCGCTGCAGTCGACGTTCACGTCACCGTCGCGCAGCCTGCTCGCCATGGCGCACTACGGCGCCCTGCCACGGCAGTTCAGCCACATGAGCAAGAAATTTTCGACGCCGGGCTTCGCCACCGTCGCGGCCGGCGTGCTGTCCGCCGGGTTCTACGCCGTGATGCATGTGGTGAGCGAGAACGTCCTGAACGACACAATCCTGGCCCTGGGCCTGATGATCTGCTTCTACTACGGGCTGACGGCGTTTGCGTGCGCCTGGTACTTCCGCGGGAGCGTCTTCAGCAGTGCCCGCAACTTCGTGATGCGGCTGCTGTGCCCGCTGCTGGGCGGTATCGGGCTGGCTGTGGTCTTCCTGCAGACCGCCATCGACAGCTGGGCGCCGGAGTTCGGCAGCGGCTCGGAGATCTTCGGTGTGGGGCTGGTGTTCGTGCTCGGCGTGGGGATCCTGGCGCTCGGGATCGTTTTCATGCTGGTGATGGCGCGGCTGCGGCCCGGCTACTTCCGCGGCGACACCATCCGCAAGGACACCCCCGCGCTGGTGGTTCCCGAATAGCACCAGCGGAAGCAGCGATGCCCCGCCTCCCGGCCTGAACTGGCCCGGGAGGCGGGGCATCGCTGCTCTTAACTAGCTGTCAGGAAACTGAAAGTGCCGGGACCCCTTGTTTCCTGGCTGCGCTGGTCCCTGGTTGCGCTGGCCCGCTGGTGCTGTGCTCCCCTGTAGTGGGCATCTCACCAGTAGTGGGCGACGTCGACGACGAGCCTGGAGCCGGCGCCGGGACCGTCCAGCGTGTACACCTTGAACGGCAACCTGGCACGGACGCCCAGCCCAAGGGTGGTGTAGCCCTCGAAGCTGCCGGCCCACGCCACCTGCCGGAACGTGTGGTAACCGGATACGTTGGTTACCTCGGACCGGTTGGCCGGGGTAAAGGTGGCCTTGCCGGTGGCGTTGTCATAGGCCGGGGAGTTGATGGTGAGCTGCAGGAATGCCCCGCCACGGAGTTTGAGCGGCAGGCCGGAGCCCTCCTGGGCCACCTCGGAAACGTAGCGGACGTTATAGCCCTTGGCTTTGCCCTTGAGGTCGAACACGAGGCGGTCGAAGCAGTAGTGCTGCCCAGTGCGGACATTGGTGATGGCTGCGGTGCTCAGGTTTTTGTCAGCCTTCGCCAGCGAGCCCCACACCTGCCCGCAGTAGGAGGCTGCCGAGGCGGAGCCCGGAGCCAGCAGGCCCAGTCCAACAGCCAGAAGGATGACTGTGAGCCAGGCGGGTATTTTTTTCATTTGGCCACCCCTTTCGAGTGAGTGATTGGATAGCTCCAGAGTAGGAGCGCCAAAAGCCCTAAACGAGGGATGTGGCCGGTTCGGGGCGCAACCGTTAATCTCGCAAAATGCGGGTCACGGGGCCGTAATTCCGGGGGCGCTTTTAAGCGTATCGAGAGGCGTTCGTGGCCCTTTCTCCACGCTTCCGTTACCGCAGATAACGGCGTTGGTGCAGGCCCTTGAGGCTGGGTGCGGGCGCGGCCGAACGCCGGCGGAAATGCTGGCGCAACAAAGCGAGGCGCCGGCCTCCCGATGGGGAGCCGGCGCCTCGCGTGGCTTCGCTCTGGCGGCTGCCTGGCTATGAAGGCTGCCTGGCTGCAAAGCAGGACTTGCGTGGTGGGCTGTCTCTTAGCCTTCGCAGTCGTGGCAGTACTTCATGCCGTTCTTTTCCTTGGCTACCTGGGACCGGTGACGGACCAGGAAGCAGGAGCCGCAGGTGAACTCGTCGGACTGCTCGGGAACGACGATGACCGTCAGTTCCTCGTTGGAAAGATCGGCGCCCGGAAGGTCGATGCCCTCGGCGGTGTCGTTCTCGTCGACGTCGATAACGGCGGTCTGGGCACCGCCGCCGCGGGACGCCTGGAGTGCCTCCAGCGATTCGGAGGGAGACTCTTCTTCTGTTTTGCGTGGGGCGTCGTAATCGGTAGCCATAGCGTTGTTCACTTTCGTTGCTGCACAGCGCCATTCAGGCACCTCAGTGAAGCAGTTTAGGTCATAAAGCTGCAACGTCAAGAATAGTGTGGCCAACGCGACACTAACCCCGATTTTTCGTCGGTTGTTTGACCCGACGCCCGGGACTCGATTCTGACCGGCTTGTTCGGGCGGATCGCTTGGGGGCGTGCGGGATGGCCCGTCGGGTCGCCCGGGGCGGGTGCCGGTTCCACGGCCGGTGTGATGTTGCGTGCTTCTGTTCGTCGGATCAGGGCGTGGTGGCTGGTTCTCAGATGGGGACGGGCCGTGGGTCTCGTAACTGTTCAATTGCGTCCAGGATCCTGGCGATGAGTGCCCTCTCGGCTGCCTTTTCAGGAAGCAGCAGGTGCTTGCGCCGGGCGCGGGAGATGATTTTCCCGGCGGCCGCGAAGAGCCGGTAGCGCCAGGCTTTGATGTCCCAATTCCTGGCGTGGTGGCCGTCCGGGAGTGCTGTGAGCTGCAGCCAGGAGACGAGGTTGCCGGCCAGTGCGGCGATGTTGGCCCAGGCCTGGTTCGCGGCAAAGTCGAAGAACGGGAGTTTGCCCAGCCCGGTGTTTTTCAGGGTCTTGATCCGGTTCTCACACCGGCCGCGGGCCCGGTGCCGTGCGTCGAGGAACGGGCCGTGCCAGCGCGGTGAGTTGGTCAGGAACGCGGTGATCCGGTGCCCGTCCAGGTCCAGCAGCGTCGGCTGCGCTCCTGGGTGCAGGGGTTCGGCGCGCAGGTAGATGTTGGTCCCTGGCGGGTAGTCCGTCAGGGGGATGATGTCGGTGGCGTTGATGACCCACGCGTCGGTGCGTTCGTTGCCGTGCTGGTCCAGGGCCGGTTGCCAGTTGGTTTTGTCGTTGATCCAGTCAATCATGTGGGCTTTGGCGGCCGGGACGGGGTAGGAAACGGAGAACTGGGCGCCTGCGGCGTGCAGGTACCAGAGGAACTTCCGCGAGGCCCCGGCGCTGTCCGTGCGGACCAGGATCCTTTTCCCGTCAAGCCTGCCCACGGCGTCGTTGAAGGCCGCAGGCAGCTGGGCGGTCGCGGTTTCGAAGACCCGGATGTGGTCATCGGCGCTGTTGGCGCCGGCGTTGCCTGGGCGCAGCAGGACAGCGAGGATTTCCCCGGTGCCGTTGGCCGTGCCGTAATCAGCGCTGGCGACGAACGGGGCGAACCCGTACCCGCCCTTGTACGTGCCCGCGACCCTTTCCTTATCCGAGTGTGAAGTCACGAGCGTGGCGTCCAGGTCAATGATCAGGGGGTCCGCGGCCGTGGCCCGCACGGCCGGATTCCGGTTGCCGGCAGCCTCCCAGGCTCTGGACCGCAGTTCCCGGGTGAGGGTTTCGAAGCCGTAGGCGAACAGTTCCGGGTTGGCCACGGTGCGTTCAAAGAACCGCGACACCGTCGCGTTCGAGGGGAGCTGGCCGAACATGTCCGGTGCGGCGCGGAATATGTCCAGGTCGCTGGCATGCTCGCCACCGGCGGTCAGCATCAGGGCCAGCGGACCGATCAGCCGGCCGGGACGGTGCCGGGCGCCGGCGGGCACGAACTGGCCGAGCCTGTCGTCGCAGAGCCGGCCGAAGTCCAGGGCGTCAAGGAATTCCGTCAGGACCTTCGTGCCGGCGTGGGAGACGAGCGACTGGCCGGTGAAAGAGACCGGCAGGGACGGGAAAGTACGGCTAAGATTAGGCACCGGAAGGGTGCTCCTTCGCTCGGCGAATAACGGTCTCGACAACCACTATTTTCCCAGCTCAGAGCGCCCTTCCCCTGTTTAAACACGCACCCGGGATCACCGGCTCATGAAATGCCGGGGCTAATTGGTCTTTTCCGCCTGTTCGGCGGCGTTGCCGGCGGCATTTACGTGCGCCGTGAGCGCGTGGTCTCCCGCGACGGCGACGCCGCTGAGGGGAGGCAGCCACGCCCACCGGGTGACCTCCTGGAGGGCGTCATTGGCCTGCTCGGCAGTGGCAGGAACCGGCGGCAGGAGCAGGGCGTCCGCGAGCGCCGCACGCGCCCGGCTGAGTAACTCTGTGATGGTCATGGCGCCAAGGTATGCGGACTGTGTTGTGGACACGTTTCCGCCGCGTCTCCGGACAGTTAACCCACGTGCCCGGACGGCCCGGCTGGGCCCGCCTGGGCAGGGGGTCTGCCGGGCCCGGCTGGGCCGGACTGTCCGGGCCCAACGGGAACCGGGCCCAACCGCCGGACTGGCGGGCCGCCGTCGTCGGTCTTAGCCTTGAGCTGTTCGTGGATCTGACAACCCGGCAGGCGGAGGTATCTCATGGCTACGAAACTGAACCGCAAGGCTTTGGAGCACGCACGCAGCCTCGTCAAGAAGGGGAAGGTGGAGCGGGACGTCCGTGATGACTGGAGCGAACACGCACCCTCAGCGGATGACGAGAACTCCTTCATCGACAAGCACGGCTTCGAGGAGTTCTCGAAGTGGCATCTCGGCATTGACAGCGAGAAATCCGAGGGCACGAAGGGGAGCGTGAGTTTTCCTTTCGGGGATTTCAAGAAAGTCCACCGCTGCGCCATCATTTCGCTGGAGAGCAGGGCCGCGCAGCACGACCACGACGACATCCGCAAGGCCGCGAAGGATCTGCTGGAGGAGATTGACGCCGACTGACTGCGTCGCTGCCGAACGCCAGGCAAATGCCGGCTGCCTGGCGGAGTACTGGCGGGGTACACGAAGGAAACCCCTCCGTCCCGGCGAAGTGCCGGAACGGAGGGGATTGCGACCCTAAGGCTCAGCAGGCCAGTGCTTCACTGGCCAGTGCTTCACTGGCCAAGGCTTCACCCGCCCGGCGATCCGGTCTGAAATAGACGTTGCCGGTGACGGCGAAGTCGTATTCGTCCTGGGAATGGACCAGCCGGCGGGTGCCAACCTCGTCAGTCACCCAAATGATGTGGCCGTCTTCAGTGCGGTCATCGATGACACCGCCCCACAGGGTCCGTCCCTGGCGGCTGAACGTTATGACGTCCCCCTGGGCGAGCGACAACCACTTCGCCGTGCGACTGCTATTCAACCTGCATCTTCCCTTCCGGTTGTGCCCGAGACTGGTCTCAGCCGCGGTTATACATGACGTGCTTGGTGCGGGAGAAGTCCTCCAGGGCGTAAATGGAGAGGTCACGGCCGTAGCCGGAGCCCTTGAAGCCGCCCCAGGGCATTTCGTTGGCGATGACCAGGTGGGAGTTGACCCAGACGGTGCCGAAGTCGAGCCGGCGCGGAACGGACAGCGAGCGCGCGGAGTTCGTGGTCCACACGGAGGCGGCCAGTCCGTACACGGTTTCGTTGGACCGCGTGATGGCCTCCTCATCGGTGCTGAAGGTCTCCACCGACACCACCGGGCCGAAAATCTCCGTGCTGGTGATCGGGGCGCCGGCCGGCACGTTGGTCACGACTGTGGGTTCGATGAAGTAGCCCGGACCGTCCAGGGCGTTGCCGCCGACGGCGATCGTCAGGCCGTCCTTGCGGATGTCCTCCAGTGCCGCCAGGACCCTCTCGTAGTGGGCCTTGGAGATCATGGAACCGATCTCGACGTCGTCGCCCGCACCCGGGGCGCCGACCGAAATCTCGCTCACCTCACGCACCAGCAGTTCAGTGAACTTCTCGGCGACGGACTCATGGACCAGGACGCGGCAGGCGGAACCGCATTCCTGCCCGCCGTTCCAGAACCCGGCCTCGCGCACTCCCTTGGCGGCAGCTTCCAGGTCGGCGTCCTCGAACACGACGACGGGCGCCTTGCCGCCCAGTTCCAGGTGGACACGCTTGACAGAGGCGGCTGCGCTTTCGGCGACCTTCTGGCCGCTGCCGACGCTTCCGGTGATGGCGACCAGGTCAATGTCCGGGTGCTCCGAAATCCGGTTGCCCACCACCCGGCCGGAGCCGGTGACGATGTTAAGGACACCGGCGGGAACCTCGGCGGCGATGAGTTCGGCCAGCTTGAGCGTGGTCAAAGGTGTCTGCTCCGAGGGCTTGAGGACCAGGGTGTTGCCGGCGGCCAGGATCGGGGCGATCTTCCAGGCAGCCATCAACAGCGGGTAGTTCCACGGAGTGATGACGCCGACGACGCCCACGGGTTCCCGGAAGATCACCGAGGTGTGGTTCTCTGCATAGTCGTCCGCGCCGAGCGTGGTGAACGCCCGGGCAGCGCCAGCCGAGAACCGGAAGGTATCAACCGCGCTCGAGATGTCGTCCTCGGCCACGGCAGCGGGCTTGCCGGTGTTGGCAGCTTCGAGGGTTTCGAGTAGTTCGCGGTTGTCCTCAATGATGGCCGCGATGCGCAGCAGGACCGCGGACCGGTCCTTGGGAGTCTTCGCGGCCCAGCCGGCCTTGGCCGCCACTGCAGCGGCGACGGCGGCGTCGACGTCCTCAACGGAGCCGGAGGGAACCTGCATGATGGTTTCCTCGGTGGCCGGATTCACCACGTCGGCGGTGGCATCCGAAACCGGGGCGACGAACGCCCCGCCGATGAACTGGCCGAAAGGCGGCAGGGACGGCGTGGGGACGTCTCCCGCCCTGCGGACGGTGAACAATGCTGTTTCTGTGGTGGTCATGGTTTTTCCTTCAGTCCTTTTGGCTTACGGGATGTGCCTGCCTGACGTGCCTATTTGACGACGGCGACGGGCGACTTTTCGGTCTTGTGTTCCCAGAACTCGGCTCCTTCTATGCCCAAGGCCCTGGGATCGAAGGTGGGATCCAGGCCCAGTTTCCGCTGGCGTTCGTAGTCGCGGTAGATCTTGCGGACGAGCGGGAACAGGAAGGCCAGGCAGATGAGGTTGACCCAGGCGATCAGGCCGAGCCCGATGTCGCCCGCGGCCCAGACCAGTTGGGCGTTCACCACGGATCCAAAGAACACGATGGCCATGGTTCCGACCTTGAGCGTGGTCTTCCACCCGTGCCCGTTCTTCCCGTCGAGCAGGTAGAGCAGGTTGGAGTTGGCGACGTAGAAGTAGGCCAGCAGGCAGGTGAAGCCGAAGAGCAGCACGGCGACTGAAACGAAGCCGGCTCCCCAGCCTGGAAGCAGCGTGTCGATGGCTTCCTGGACCCAGTTGGCGCCGACCGGCACGCCAGGCATGTTGTTGACGATGTAGCCGCCGGAACCGTCCGAGACGTTGTACTTGCCGGACACGACCATCATGAGGCCGGTGGCCATGCAGATCAGCAGCACATCGATGTAGATACTGAACGTCTGGACCAGCCCCTGCTTGCCCGGGTGGGAGGTGCGGGCCGCAGCGGCCGCGAACGTTGCTTCCCCCAAACCGTTCGACGAGGCGAACACCGCCCGGCGTACGCCCCACGCCACAGCAGCACCGGCGATGCCGCCAAGTACTGGGTGGATACCCAAAGCCGACTGGAAGATCAGGGCCACTGCGGCCGGAACACTGCCGATATTGATGCCGATGACAGCCAGTGCCAGGACCAGGTAGCCGATGGCGAGCACCGGGACCAGTGCCTGGGTGACCTTCACCAGGCGGGTGGTGCCGCCAAAGATGACCAGGGCGATCAGCACTGTGACGAGCACAGCGGGGACCCAGCTGTCCAGGCCGAAAGCCAGTTTGGCGCTGGCGGCAATGGTGTTGACCTGGAGGCCCGGGAAGACGAACCCGTAGCCGATGACGCCAAGCACCGCGACGAGTGCCCCCACCTTGGGGAGTTTCAGGCCGTACCTGATGTAGTACGGCATGCCGCCGATGTCCTCGTTGGCATTGCGGCGGTCCTCGTCCTTGACCTGGCGCTTGAACGTCTGGGACAGGGCTGCCTCCGCGTAGCCGACCGTGCATCCGACCAGTCCGGTGACGGCCATCCAGACGAGGGCCCCCGGGCCGCCGGCGCCGACGGCGGTTGCCACACCGGCGATGCTGCCGACGCCGACCCGGCTGGCCAGGGCCAGCACGAGGGCCTGGAAGGAGGACAGGCCACCTTCGCCGCCTTCACTGTCCCTCAGCTGCCGCAGCATGTCGGGGATCCTCCGGAACTGCACGCCCTTGGTGGCCACCGAGTAGGCGATGCCGAGCCCAAGCACGACGTAGGCCATGGGTGCCCAGATCGCGTCGGAAACAGCGGACAGGAGCTCCGCGAAGTCACCCATCGCTTATCCCACCGTCTGCTTGAGGGCAGAGAGCGCCTGTTCAACCCTTGCGAGGTCCCCGGCGTTGAGGTCGGCAGTGGGCTGCCGGGGGGAACCGGCGGGAAGACCCTGCAGGGCAAGACCGGCCTTGACGGCCGGGATGAAGGGCACGGAGAGCAGGGCGTCGATGACCGGGTAGAGGCCGTTCCACAGTTCACGGGCGCCCGTGAGGTCGCCTTCGGCGATGAGCCGGCTGACGGCCACGATTTCGTTGGGGACGACGTTGGCCGTGCCGGCCATGACGCCCGCTGCGCCTTCGGCCAAGGCGCTGTACAGGTAGACATCCCAGCCAATGAAGGTGCCAATGACGTCCGAGTGGTGGTGGATCAGCTGCAGTGCCTGTTCCCAGTTGGCGCTGGAGTCCTTGATGTACTTGATGTTCTCCACCTCTTCGGCCAGCGCACGGACTGTTGCCGGGTCGAGGTTGACGCCGGTGACAGCCGGGATGTTGTAGAGCATGACCGGAATGGTGACGGACCGGGCGACGTCCTTGATGTACGTGACCGTTTCCGCCAGGGACAGCGGCTCGTAGTACGGGGTGATCAGCATGAGCACGTCCGCGCCGGCCTTCTCGGCTGCCTGCGACAGACGGATGGCTTCGGCGGTGGAGGTGGCGCCGGTCTGGGCGATGACCGGGACGCGCCCGTTGGCCTGGTCGATGACGGTGTTGATGAGCAGCAGCCGCTCCTCGGAGGACAGGGCACCGACCTCGCCGGTTGAACCGGCCGCGACGACGCCGTCGACGCCGGCGTCGATGGAGCGGTCGACGATGAGCCGCAGGGTATCGACGTCGATGGCGCCATCCTGGCCGAAGGGGGTGGACAGTGCGGTCAGGACACCGCGGAGGTCGTTGGACATTGAATGATTCCTCTTCTTAAGTACGGGGTTTAGGTACGTGGGTGGAAAACGGTGGTTGATGCAGGGGACGGTCGCTGTTACGCGACGATCGAGAGGCCGGAATGCGGCGGGGCCTGGCGGTGCGTGGCCAGCAGGCTGGCGGCCTCCTGCGCTGCCGAGAACCCGGTAGTGATGGAGCTTTCGGTGTAGAGGGTTCCGAGGTAGTCACCGGCCAGGAACACGCGGTCGGTCCCGCGCATGAGCGTGGACTGGATCTTGGCCCGGCCGGGGAAGCAGTACGGGGAAGCAACCTTCCAGCGGTCGGTCTTGGCTTCAACGACGCTGTCGGCGAAACCGTGGCCGAGGACCTGGTCGAGGTCGGTGAGGTGGGTCTTGATGACTTCCTCGTCGCTCTTCTCCAGCAGGGCCTTACCGAGGCTGGCCGGCGAGAACGTCATGAAGCTGCCGCCCGGCTTCCGCACGGACTCGGTACCGCGAACGATGCTCGCCTGGTTCAGCGCGATCGCGAACGAGCGCTTCGGCGCCGCGATGGCGTAGATGTCGTCCCAGGGCCGTGCCGAGGTCTCGTTGGTCAGGAACGCCGTGCTGACGTGCGGGCCGTACTTGATCTGGCTGAGCGCACCGCGCAGCTCCTCCGGGAGGTCCACGCCGATCCGGTGCGACACGTCAGCGGTGGTCGCGAGGACGACGGTGCGGGCCTCCACCTCATGCTCGACACCGCCCTGGGTGTACCGGACGACGACGGATTCCTTCTTGTGCACGACCTCCTGCACGGCGGCACCGAGCTGGATACGGTCACCCAGCGAGGCCGCGACTGATTCGGTCAGGGTGGACGGGCCACCCACGATGCCCTGGCTCAGTCCCTGGCCGATACCCAGCACCAGGCTGAAGTATCCGATGCCGGCGCCGGCGGAGATCTCGTTCATGTCACCGGCCGAGCGGGTGACAGTGGTCTTGAAGAGTGCGGCTGCGTCCTCTGACAGGTTTCCAATGAAGTCCTGGAACGAGGCGTTGTTCTCGAAGTCGTAGATGCGCTGCTGGCGCATCGCACCGGACTCCCCTGAACGCTTCCGAACTACGCCGGTGTACTTGGCGACGCCGCTGACAACCTTCATGCCGGCCCGCAGCGTGTCGATGCGCGATGTCAGGGACATTGGAATGCGGAAGGGGTACGTGGCGATGTGCCCCTTGCGGATGAACTTCCCGTTCATCGACAGGGCCTGGAGTGAACCCGGGATGCTGACGGCGGTCACGCCGACCTCGTTGAGCAGTGCATCGGTGGAGGATCCTGCGCCGGCGAAGACGTGTCCGCCCCAGTTCAGCCAGTAGGCACCGCGGCGCTCCGAGCGGATCCGGCCGCCGACGCGGTTCTCCGACTCCAGAACAACAGTGTCCCAGTGCCGCAGCCGCCATGCTGCTGACAGGCCGGCGAGTCCAGCGCCGACAATGACTACATCTTTCATGATTTTTGAACTTTCTGACTCAGGGATCCAGGTGCCGGGGCTGCCGGCCAATAAGGCAGCGGCCGGTGGGGAAGATTTGTGGTGACAAGTGCGTCCTTGGAGCGGGATGTGCCCCTAGTCACACATTAAAGATACATCATTGTATGATTAATGCAATAGCTTTTTTGCGGATGCGCGGAACTGCTACGGAAGACCAGGAGATATGACCGCCACCGCGGCATGTCCGGCCGGCCTCACCACAACAACGCCGGCCGGCCACCTCACAAGGTGACCGGCCGGCGTCGTTCTTGATTCACATAGGGGACGGACGCCGCCGCTAGTGTGCGTACCCGGCGGCTGCTTCGGTGAGCGACTTGCCTTTGGTCTCCGGGGCGAGCCACTGGGAAAGCGCAGCGCCGGCCAGGGCGACAAAGGCGGCGATCAGCATGGTGGGGCCGGGTCCGAGGTTCTCCATCGACATCGGCATGAGGAACGTGCCGATGCCCGCCCCGACCCGGCTGACAGCGGCAGCGAAGCCGGTCCCGATTCCGCGGATCTCGGTGGGGAGCACCTCCCCCGGGTAGACATTCGTCAACGTGTTGTACCCGGCATTGAAGAAGGAGAAGACCAGGAAGAGAACGAGCACGGCGGGTGCCGGCGCTCCGGCCCACAGGCCGATGACCGCGAGGACGACGGCGCACAGCCACTGCGTGGGAACGGTCAATACCCGGCGCCCGGCCTTGTCGATCAGCAGGAACGTGATGACTACTCCGGCCAGGGCGACGGCGGAGAGCCCGACGCCGCCGGCCAGGCCGCCGGCGAGGCCATACTGGTCCAGGACACTGTCGGCGAAAGTGGCGATCGCAAAGTACGGTGTCACAGCGCAGAACCAGAAGCCCGAGATGAACAGCGTGGAGCGCCAGTACTCCCTGGAGAACAGCATCCCGAAGCTGCCCTTGCGGACGTCCTCATGCTGGACGTCGTCGAGAGCGTCCTCCGGCATGTACTTGTAGGCGAGGGCACGGGCTTCGTCCTTGCGGCCCACACTCCAGAGCCAGCGTGGTGACTCCGGCATGCCGAGCCGGGCCAGGAACAGGGCCACTGCAATGAACGTGCTCGTTCCCAGGATGAAGTGCCAGCTGAGGTCGGTGAATTCAGTGAGCAGATGGCCGATCAGGAACGCGATCATGAACCCGGCATACCAGGCGATGCCCATGGCACCCATCAGCCGGCCGCGCAAATGCGTAGGCGAGAACTCGGCCATCAGCGGCCAGCCGACGGCGTACTCGGTACCGATCGCAATGCCCATCAGCAGCCGCACCACGAGCAGCCATGCCGGCGAGTCGATGAAGAACTGCATGCCTGACGCCACCGCGAACAGTGCGATATCGAACATGAAGATTGGCTTTCGGCCCCACTTATCGGAGATCCAGCCGCCCACGGGTGAACCGACCAGGATACCGATCAGGGCGGCTGCGGCGATGAGGCCCTGCCACAGCGCCGTGAGCTGCAGGTCCTTGGCCATCGCCCCGCTTACCGGGCCGATGATGCCAAGGACGTACCCGTCCAGAAACATCCCCCCGATCAGGACCGTGACCATCCTGATGAGGAAGCGTCGCTTGCTGGCTGATGAGGCCAGGCCCTGTTGGGCTGTTGGATTCTTCATGGATGACATCGTCGTCACTCCTGCGGGTTGGGGATGAAAGAGTGGTTTTGGTCTTATTCTCAGGCGGGTTTGCCGGTTGGTGAAGCTGTGGGGCGGTGCACCCCGGGAGCCGCGTGTGGCTCAAGTCACACATCAAAGATACATCATTGTATGATTAATGCAATAGCTTTATTCGCACCGGGCTGACCACAACGACGCCGGCCGGCCACCCCGCAAGGTGACCGGCCGACGTCGTGCTTCTCTTAGCTCCTGGAACCCCCGAGTTTTTGTCCAGATATGGGGCCCTATGGCCCTCGGAAGTCGCGACAAATGGACAAAAACTCCGCGCGAGTTGCATGGGTGCGGGCACCCGTGCCGGCCCCCGCACCGACACCTGCGCGACTCAGCCGCCGTCCGGACGCCAATACCGCAGCCCGCCGCTGGTGGCCCCGTCGCGGGCGACGTCGACCATGACATACGGGAACGCCCGACGGTCCGACTGGTCAGGTCCGCGACCGCGGACATCCGAAGACCATGTGCCGGTGTTGGCGTACCGGGTGGGGCACGCCTCAAGTGCCGCCTCGAGGGCACGATGGGTGTGGCCCGAGACGTACCAGGCCACCCCGGAATCGTGCGCCTCCAGGGTGCGCGCGACCCGGCCCGCTGCAGCAGGAGGCTCCTCGCGGGCGATTCTCCGCCCGGCTGCCGCGAGCAGCATGCGGGTTGCGGCGACCGGGAGCGCCGACACCGTCCGGAACCGGGAGAGGTGCGCCAGGTCGCGAACGGCCACCTCGTCGAGCGCGAGCCGCAGTGACTCGGCCTGCAACAGCTGGAAGTACGCGAGCTTCCGGACGCGGCGTTCCGCCCGTTCGGACGCCAGACAGGCCCGGGCAAGGTCCCCGACACGGCTCAGGCGCGACCTGGACGGATCGGCGTTCCAGGCGGCGAGCGGTGGCAGGTCCAACCCGTCGGTGCCGTTGACGGCCACCCGGAGCACCTCGGGTATCCGATGCAGCGCGTGGTGCTGGTGCCCGTGCTCGGCCACGAGCACGTGGGGCACGTGGAGGAACCACGGATACACCCGGACCCGCGCCGGCTCGACGGGTGACAACAGCGCCGACAGGCGGGCGGCAACCGACGGCCGGGCCAGCTCCGCGTCGTGGTTGCCGCACACGAAGTGCAGCTGCACGCCACGCGCCGCACACGCCTGGAGCGCCCAGAACGTGTCAGGGTGGCGGGTCAGGATGGACTCGAGCCGGGCCAGGCTTTCGTCCTCGGCGAACCCGACCAGCTCAAACGTGTCACCGACGAAGGCGACGTGCTGCTGCGGACCGGAGGCGGCGAGCACCTCGCGGCACAGGAACTGGGGCAGCACGCTGCCGGGGCACCTGGGGTCGTCGTCCGACATGCCCAGGTGGAGGTCGCTGACGAGCCACCACTGCCCTGCGCGTTCCACGCCAGCAGTCCCGGAACGCGTGGAAGGAAGAGTCGCAGCTACACCATCCACGAGCCAGGGAGCCTCTGGAATGTGGGCTATCCGGTGACTGGTGCGGCTCATCGGACCTCGGAGGGCGAGGAAACCTGGCCAGCTAAAGTGCCCCTCGATGTCGGGGCCGATCCCCTGGGTGCGCGAGAGCGCGTCGATGCCCAGATCACGGAACGCGAGCTGATCCCGCGGTACGTCCGTCGCGAAGGCTCCGGCCCCGAAGAGCACGAGCACAAGTACGACGGCGAGCCACATCGCGACCGGCCACACGGAACGGGCATTCCAGCGCCCCTCGCTGCGGCCGGTTCCATCAAGCGTGCTGGTCATCGCGTGTCCTACGTGAGGCGCCGGAGGACGGCGACCAGCCGGAGCCCGACTATCGCGGCCCCGATGGAGAGCACCACCAACCACGCAAGGGCCATGGCGCTTGCGCCCCTGTCGGTGGCGGACAGAGCTGAGGCGCAGAGGGCGGTACCGAGCGTCACGCCGAACACGATCGCCTCCGTGTAGCGGCCCCGGGCACGGCAGACGGCGTTGTAGGCCTGCAGCACCGCGTACGGCACCAGTCCGGCCGCCAACCAACGCAGCGCGCCGGCGGACGAGTCGGCGTACCGCTCCCCCAGCAGACTGAGCAGCGGGTGAGCGAAGATGACGAGTACGGCGGCAGCCAGGCCTCCTACGGCGAGGGACCAACGGAGACTCGCCCAGGTGGTCGACACCAGGCGGTCCGCGTCGCGGACACCCTCGGAGAACTGGACGATGCCCATCAGCACCGGAGCTGTGTAGGCGGCCCAAGCCATCATCCATGCGGGATACCAGTAGGCAGCGGCCTCCGGCGCTACCATGTGCGCGAGCAGGAGCGGCAGCACCAACCCGGGGGCGCGCTCGGTGAGGGTGAGGAGTTGGTGCGGAATGCCCAGCGCCAGCAGTGGACGGCCACGCATCGAGCGCAATGATGGTCGCGGCCGGTAGCCGACCAGTCTTCGCAGCTGGACCGCGCCGACGACGCATGCCACGGCGGTCCCGAGGGTCCAGCAGGCCATCAGAATGTCGGCGGAGGCGCCGTGCGCCTGCCAGGCCACGAGCGCTGCCGCTGCGAGAGAGACCCCGCCGCCCAGCGCGTACCTCAAGGTTGCGCTGGAACCGCGTCCCAGCGCCACGAGGGCCTGGTCCAGCACAATGACCAGGGTGCCGGCCACGGCAGCCACCAGGAACGTGAGCCAGAAGAGAACCGATGCCGAGGCCGTGTCCGGCGCCACGGCAGACTGCAGCACGAGGTAGCCGAGGGCCAGCCCTGTTCCTGCTACCCCCACGATGGCGAACGCCGCGTCCAGCACCCGCGCGGGCGGCTCCCCCCGCCCCACCGAGACGATCACGGCAGACCCCGCGCCCAGCACCGCGAGCTGCGTGCAGATCATTACCGCCGAGACCGCCGCCGTGGTGAGCCCGACTTCACGGTCGGACGTCGCGCGCGCGGCCACGATCCAGAAGGCGAAACCAGCGCCCGTCTGGGCAGCCTTGGCCACAACCAGGCCGAGCGAGCTGCGCAGGGCGGAGTGCCGGACGATCGAGGCGTCCGTGACAGCGGTCCCCCGCCTAACCCTCACGCCCCTGGCCATCACGACGCGAGGCCCCTTGTCAGGCCCACGTAGTTGTACCAGCAGAAGGCGACGTAGTAGCGCAGCCACCGGGGCTGGCCCGCCGCGAGGCTCAAGGCGCTGCCCCGGACCGCCGCAGCGGCGGGCAGCAGCGCCAACCTCGCACCGCGCCAGCCGTGCTTGCGGACCATCCGCCCCAGTCCCGTTCCGTCCATGAGGAACTGGTCCAGCGCGAAGTCGAAGCCGTCTGCGGCGAAACGATGTTCGACGACGACACGGCGTGACACTCCTGTTCGCAGCCCGGACTCCCGCATCCGCCAACGCAACTCGATGTCCTCCCCCGATTTGAACGAGTCGTCGAAACCCACGCCCAGCATCAGGTCCCGGTCGACGACAGTCGCCACGAGCCCGAACCAGTTGCGGCTGCGGCCGGTCCGATGGTGATGAGCCAGCGCCTGCCCCCAGTATCCCGGTCCACCGACACTTTCCAGCCCGGCCTGCAGGGCGTCATAGCCGCCTTCGACCAGCTCCGTGAGCAAATCGGCGACCCCCGTGGGCCCGAACACGACGTCGGTGTCGACGAGCAGGACCCAGCGGGTACTGCTGTTCCGCACACCGAGCGTTCGGGCCCATGGCAGGCCGCGGCCCTCGTCACTTACGACCCGGGCACCGGCCGCGAGGGCGAGGTCGACGGTGCGGTCGGTGGAGCACCCGTCCACCAGGATGATCTCGGCGACACCCGACTGACGCAGGGCCTCCAGACAGCGCGGGAGCATGCGCTCCGCGTTGCGTGCCGGAACGACGGCGGTGACATCGGCAGTGCTGTGATCCACTGTGTCCTCCTCACGCCTGCT
Source organism: Arthrobacter sp. NPDC056691 (assembly GCF_042791415.1). Classification (NCBI taxonomy): domain Bacteria; kingdom Bacillati; phylum Actinomycetota; class Actinomycetes; order Micrococcales; family Micrococcaceae; genus Arthrobacter; species Arthrobacter sp. NPDC056691. The sequence continues at coordinate 27,363 of NZ_JBHTXX010000015.1, read as the reverse complement.
CGTCGAGGAAGGACGGCAACAGCTGCTCGAGATGTTGGACAATGTCGTCCGACGCCTCGTCCGCCGAGTATGCAGAAGGCACCTGCAGCAGGTGGCAGGGCCGTCCGTCGAGCGCCTTGTTCAGCACGACCCCCTTCGCGTCGAAGTGCTCGCGCCACGGGACGACGGACGTGGCAGCCAGGCCGGTCACGACCTGCTGCGAGAAGCCCGCCATCTCGATGTGGAAGTTGCCGAGCATGCGGTCGACCATCCACTCGCTCGTCCGCTCGACGATCCGGGACCGGGCGCCCTCGAAGCGCTCGATGTAGACGGCGGCCGCGAGCGGGGCCGAAGTCGTCACTTCCCGGCCCGGGAACGCGGTCCCTGGCCTGACCATGCGGTGCTCCGGCGACCATCGCCGGGCGATGTCCGCGAGGCGCGGATAACGGATGACGTACGGGTGCACCACCGTGGTAAGACGACCGACGCTCTGCGAGAGCCGGGACGGGACGAGGGGCTTCCGGACACCTTCGAACAGGTGCGGGTAGATGGCCCGGTGGTGCGGCTTGATGAACATCGGCTTCGCGTAGCCGAGCAGCGTGGCGTCCTCGGCGAGGAAGGCCCAGTCGTCGCCCATGAACGACCACCCCTCGCGCCGCATCAGCTTGGCGACGGTGCTCGTCTTGCCGGTCCCCCCGGCGGCGGGAAGCGCGATCGCGTGACCCCGGTACGCCATCGTTGCCGCGTGGATCATGGCGGCTCCGCGACCCACCATGGCGGAATCGAGAACAGGGACCACGGTGGTCAACAGCTCGCCAGGCCCATGAATGCGCCACTGCTCTGCGTCCCTCACTACCTGGACCCGATCGGCTTGGAAACGCACGCTGTTGCCCGTGTACGCGAGCTCGTGCTCGAGCAGGCCCGCATCCGGCATCGGCTCCGGCCGGTCATCGACGACGATATCGGCCGGCCGTTCAGTGTCGCTGGCGAAGCACGCCAACATAGTCTGCAGCTGGGTCGCTGCCGGCGCCTTTGCGTCAACGCGGATCGTGACGCGGCCATGGATGTCGAAGTGCAGTGCATTGGTCTGCCTGGTGCGCATGGTCGTCCCCTGTCTGGGTGGTGTCGGGCTGATGGTGTTGCCGGTGTGGACGGTGCCGGCCGAGCCGACACCGTCCGCCTACTAGTTCAGGGTGAGCACGAGCTTGGGTGCGGCAGTGCTGCCGACCTCCCTTGAGCTGAGGTCCAGGCCGTCGCTGCTGCTGGAGTCCATACCAAGGGAAAGCTGTTGTCCGAGCTCACCGGTCAGGCCGGTGACTGTCAGCGGCACGCTGTAGTTGGTGTTGGTCGTTGTCGGACCGAGCGTGCCAATCGTGGTGGTGCCGAGCGCCGGTCGGTTGCTGAAGGTGATCCCGCCTTCGGTCCAGGTGTCGCTAGCGACCACTTTGACCCTCTGCGTACCCGTCGATCCGCTCCCGGCGCTACGCAGCTGCAACGTCGCACTCTCCAGTGTCCTGCCCGCGTACGCCGACAGGTCGAACTTCAGGTAGGTGACCTCCACCGGGCTGTTGTCCACGCCAAGCAGTGTGCTCGCACCAAAGTTCGTTGCCGCCGCCCCGTTCGACACATAACTGTCGGCGGTGGCCGTGAGCGTGACGGTCTGCGAGGTGCCTCCGCCTGCGGCAGCCGTGGTGAAGGTCCACGTCCTGTTCGACGCCAATGCGTTGCCGGCAACATCCTTTACCCCAGTGGAGCCGCCCCTGATCGTAGCCGTGTACGTCCTGCCAGCTGCCAGATCCGCGCCGGGGTTCACCGTCGCAGTCCTGTCCGTGCTGTTGTACGTCACAGCGGCCGGCACCGTCGCCGCTCCGTCAGTCAACGTGAACGTGCTCGACGTGACCGTCGACGCATTCATCGCCTCCGAGAACGTCCCGGTCACATCCGCCGTCACCGACACACCAGGTGCACCAGCGGCCGGAGACGTGCCCGTCACCGTCGGAGCCGTCGTATCACCACCGGGACCGCTGCTGGGGTCGTAGGAGTGCCAGTACCGGCTCGTGGCGTTCACATCGGCGAGCAGCAGCAGACCGCTGTTGGCCGTGCCCCGCGCCGCACTGTTGAGGTTCTGCTTCGTCGACGTCACGTTGTGCACGTACTGGTCGGCATCCACGATGCGGGCGGTCTTCGCGGTGGTGAAGTTGATGCTGTTCAGCGGCGTGGACTTCTCGTAGATCGCGCCTCCGGAGCTTGTGCAGACACCAGCGTTCGTCGTGCCGCTCGGCTTCGGATAGGTAGCGAAGGTACGCAGCCTTTGCGTGCTCTCATCAATCAGGACGATCACCCGGTTCGGGCACTCCGACACAGTCGCGATCGTGTGCGACGACCACGTCGTACCGTCGAATGCCAACAGCTGGATCAGCGGCTCAGACGCCGACGTGAATGACGTCTTAGTTGCGGCGAAAACCCGGGAATTCGAGGAGTCCAGCCACTTCAGGTTCATATGGTCATCACCGGTGCGCGGCCCTTTCACCACCGCCACAGGAGTGGTCCAGGCGGTGTTCGCCGCTCCATCGACGCGGGAGCTCCAGTACATGCCGTCGGTGGCATCACCGACCTGCCGGCTCCACATCAGACCGATCTTGCCGGGCCCGAACGCGATCAGAGCCGAATTGTCGTCTACAGACACGCTGCCCAACGACGAAGGATGCGGGAACGGGGTACCCCATGTCGTGCCGTCAGTGCCAGTGACGTTCAGATAGATCCGGTTGTCCTGCTGCCAGGTGGCCCACACCCGGCCACTGGAGTCCTTGTCGATGGACATGGTCTCAACTTTGTGATTGTGGATGTTTCTGGAACTTAGCAGCGAGTAGGTCTTCGTATTCGAGTTGTAGCTGTAACGCCGCATCGTCGTCGGGAAGTTCGGCTCTGCCGGCAAGCCGTCGTTGACGAACCGATAGCTCGCCACATACAACGTTGTCCCGTCCCACAGCACGTCATGATGGGTGTTCGCCCGTGTCTCCGTCGCCACACCCGTATTAGCCCACGAATTCGTCGCCGCATTGAACCGGAAGATGTGAAAATCCGAGCTACCGGTGTCCCACAGGTTCCCCCACCAGATCCCGTCGTTGAACCACAGCGCATTTGTCTGCCGCTTCGTTCCCGTCGGCGTCCCTGTCCCCACGTGTGATGCAGCGTCAACACCAACATCACCCGGAGCCGCCGTCGCCGTCACCGGCACCACCAGGACACCCAGCGCAAGCAACAGCGCTGCCAGCAACGCAGGGAGCCCCGGATTCCGTGACGCGCGCAGGCGAAGACCAGCTGAGCGATCACCCCCCTGCCTTAGGCCGGGCCAGGATGTCCTGCGACCTCTACCACTCCCGCCCGTGGGAGGGAATGCAGGGTCCAGTAACGTTGCTCCCGGGAGTTGAACGTCGGCCTGTATAGGGATGCTCACTAGCCTCACCACTTTTTGGAGTTGTCTGCCTATGCCAGACCAGAGCAACCCTCCAAGTCGGCTTCGAATAATCGAAGCGCCTGCCGCCGTGGTCCTGGCAACTTGCGTGCACTCCCCCTCGGAACATGTTCTGGTGAACAACTTGTAAAAAGCTTGGCGTTTCCTGAACGAGCCCCAGTTTTGGGGGTCCAGCATCCTTGGCGTGAGAGCTAGGACGGCTGGTACTCCCGGTGCAGCATGCGCATGTGTTCCTCGGCCAGCTTGATCATGGCCTGGGTTGCCGGGGAAAGACTGGCCGGGTCCCGGCTGATGATCGCAAAGGTTTCGATCAGGGGCGGGTCGAGGCTGACCCAGTTGAGTTTCTTGGTGTAGCCGAGGGCTTCGGCAACCGGAACGGAAACCACTGCTCCGGCTGTCCCTGCCGCAGCCACTGACAGTGCGGCGGAGCCAGTTTCCACTTCGATATCCGGCGTGAAGGGCATCCCCAGGGTCTGGGCCCGCTCGCTGAGTTGGCGCCGGGTGGGGTCGTTTTGCGCCCACCCGGAATCGGGGAGGACCAGCGGCCGCTGCAGCAGCCCCTCGATGGTGACCGGTTCGGTCAGTGCGGGTTTGGTATGGAAATAGGCCGCTTCGCAGGACCAGAGGACGTCACCGATGGTAAGGCCGCGGGCATCGATCGGCAGTGCCACCACCCCGGCTTCAAGGCGCCCGGATCTGACCTGATCGGCCACCTGGGCTGAGTTCCACCCGACTACCCGCACATGGATGTTCGGATGCTGGGCGCGGAAGGCCGGGACAAGCCCGGACAGGACGTACTGACCGCTATTGAACATCCCGAATGCAACGGTGCCCTCTTCACGGTCGCGAATCCCGGAGACCGAGTGCATCGCCGTTTCGTAGTCGCGTGCCACTTTTCGGGCATGGGGCAGGAAACGCTGGCCGGCTTCCGTCAGCGTGAGCCCCTGCTTGGCACGCGTGAAGAGCGCGACGCCGAGGCCCTGTTCCAATTTTCGGATCTGCTCTGACAGCGTGGGCTGGGAAATACCCAGCTCTTCGGCGGCCTGCGTCAACGATCCGGCAGCTGTCGCCGCCAGGAAGTAGTTGACCTGAAGGATGGTCACGGCGACTCCTTTCCTCGAGTGCTGCCAGTCTATAGGCGGCTTCTTGAAATCGCATAGATAGAGCCTATGGATAGACCTACCGGCTCATGTTTCCCGCTTGTTTAACATCCGAAAATTCTTCGGATGACTCTTGTAATCCAAAGGTGATCCTGATTACATCTTTCTTATCCCAAGACAAAACCTATGGATAGCCGGGAGGCTCATGTCATGGAAACTGCAACAGTGCCCCCCACGTCACCACCCACTTTGGGTGCGGTGCACGTGGCGGGCCTCCACAAGTCCTACGGCAAGCACACCGTCCTTACCGACGTAAACCTGCAGATGACCGAAGGAGAGGTCGTCTCAATCATCGGCCCCTCCGGAGCCGGAAAGAGCACCTTCCTTCGGTGCCTGAACTACCTGGAAGTCCCGACGGCGGGAACCATCACCATCGATGGAACAACGGTGGACGCCCATGCCAAACGTCCGGACCGAAGGAGCCTGGACAGGCTACGACGGGTCACAGGAATGGTCTTCCAGGGGTTCAACCTCTTCCCCCACCTGACCGTGATGGAGAACATCACCCTTCCCCAGGTAAAGGTCCTGGGCCGCAGCCGTGAAGAAGCCCGCGCCGTCTCCGAATCCCTGCTTGCCAGGGTGGGCCTGGCAGCCAAGAGCGACCAGCACCCTTCCCGCCTCTCCGGAGGCCAGCAGCAGCGCATCGCCATTGCCCGCGCGCTGGCCCTGACGCCGAAGGTGATGCTGTTTGACGAACCCACTTCTGCCCTGGACCCGGAACTCGGCCTCGAAGTCCTCGCCGTCATGCGCGACCTCGCCGATGAGGGCATGACCATGATCGTTGTTACCCACGAAATGCAGTTCGCCCGCGACGTCTCGGACCGGGTCATGGTCATGGCCGACGGGCAAGTGCTCGAAGTCGGTCCGAGCCAGCAGGTCATGACGGCCCCCGCGCACGAACGGACAAAGAAGTTCCTTCGCGCCGTATTGGACCGGTGACCCCAATGCTCACGCAGATCGCTTCCGGTATCGGCCTGACCGCCTGCATCACCCTGGTGTCCCTGGGCATCGGTGGTGTGCTCGCCCTGCCACTGGTCGCCGCCCGCCGCTCCACATGGACACCCCTCCGGGTCGCCGCAACGCTGTACATCGACGTCGTCCGGGCCATTCCGCCCATCACCTGGCTGTTCCTCATGTACTTCGGACTCCCCCAGTACGCCCTCCGGCTGGACTCCGTGTCCGCATCCGTCCTGGGCTTCTCCGTGATCGCTTCGGCCTACATGGCAGAAACCTACCGCTCGGGCCTGCTCGGCATTTCCCGCGGCCAATGGGAAGCGGCCACTGGGTATGGGCTTCTTCGCCACCACACGCAGCATCATCACCCCGCAGGCCTTCCGGGTGACCCTCCCGGCAGTCGCCGCCTACGCGATCGCGCTGCTCAAGGATTCGGCCCTGGCTTCCACCATCGGAGTCCACGAAATCACCTACCAGGCCAGTGCCGTTTCACGCGCCACCCACCAGGGACTCCTTGCCTTTTGCATTGCCGGAGCCCTCTACATCGCCATGAGTGTGCCGCTGGCCCTCGCCGCCCGGCGGGTTGACCGCAGCCTGCGCCAGAAACTCGAGGTGGCCTGATGAGCATTTTTGACCAATGGATCGATTGGCTCCCCGCGCTGACCCCCGGGCTCGGCATCAGCCTCACGCTGACAGGCCTGTGCCTTTTGTTCGGCATGCCCTTTGGCCTGCTGCTGGCACTGGCGATCGAAAGCAGCACCGCTCCCCTGCGCATCGTGGCTCTCGTGCTGGTGGAAATTGGCCGGGGCGCCCCTGCGCTGGTGCTGCTGTACCTGCTGTACTTCGGTCTGCCCGAAAGCGGTGTCACCCTTCCGGCCTTCGCCACAGCCGTGATTTCCCTGTCCTGGACCACCGGCGCCTACTCCAGTGAGCTGTTCCGTTCCGGGATCGCCTCAGTGCCCAGGGGCCAGCGCGAAGCTGCACTGACGTCAGGCCTGCGCGGCTGGACCGGGTTCCGGTACATCATCCTGCCCCAGGCCATCAGGATCTCCACCCCGCCGCTGGCCAGCCTGGCAGTGACGATCTTCCAGACCAGTTCACTCGCCTTCGTCATCGCAGTCCCCGAACTCATGTCCAAGGCCTACGCGCTGGGATCCATCACTTTCCAATACCTCAGCATCTTCTGCCTCACCTCAGTCCTCTATGGCTCCATCACGTTGCTCGCCCTCGCGTTCGTCCGGCTCGGCGAACGCCGCCTCAACCGGTACCTCTAAGCACATCCCCAACCATTTCAGCCCTCCCGACAAGGAAGACCCACAGTGAAAACAACCCCCGCCTGGATCCGCAAAACCGCTCCCCTCAGCGCGGCCGCCGGCCTGCTCGCCCTCGCCCTCTCGGGCTGCAGTCCCACCGCAGGTGCCGCCGTCGACCCCTCCTGTACCCCAAAACACCAGTTCAGCACCATCACCAAAGGCACGCTGACCGTCGCGGCCTATGACTTCGCCCCCCACCTGAAGCTCGAGGGCAACCAGATCACCGGAGTGGAAGGCGATCTCCTCAACGAGATCGCCAAACGGGAATGCCTCACCGTCAGCGTCGAAGCCTCCGGAGGCGCCGGCGCCGCCATCCCCGCAGTCCAGGCGGGGCGCGCCGACCTGGCAGCAAGCGACTGGTGGCGCACCAAGGCAAGGGCAAAGCTCGTGGCCCTCAGCAACCCCGTCTACCTCGACCAGGGCGCCCTGGTTTCGGTCGCCGGCTACAAGACGGTCGCAGAGCTCGACGGCAAGAAGATCGGTTCCGTGTCCGGCAACCTCTGGAACGACGAATTTGCGCAGGTCTTTGGCGACAAGTTCGCCGTCTACCAGGATCCGGAAGCCGTCTTCAACGACCTCGCCGCCGGCCGCATCGACGCCGTCATCGACAGCGTCGGAGCCACCACGGCACGCTTCGAATCCAACCCCATCAAGGATGCCAAGATCATCCCGCTTCAGCCCGATCCCCGCATCCCCGTCACGGCTCACCCCGGCCAGCTGAACTGGCCCACCAAGCTGGACAGCCCCGAACTCACCAAAGCCATCAACGAGAACATCGAGGAACTGCGCAAGGACGGAACCATCGCCGGGCTGCTGAAGAAATATGGCATGGATCCCAGCGCCGCTGAAGTCGGCGAACCGAACATGCTCTAAGCCGTTACGCCACTAATCACAAAGGAACAGCCACAATGACTGAGCACAACGAGCGGGTCGCACTTGTCACCGGAGGCGCCCGGGGTCAGGGCGCAGCACACGCAGAAGCCCTCGCCTCATCAGGGCGGCGGGTCGTGATCGCCGACGTCCTGGACGAGGTGGGTGAAAAGACGGCGGCGGCCCTGGCCGAGAAGGGCCACGCCGTTCGTTACATCCACCTTGACGTCACCGATGAAGCGGCCTGGGCGGCCGCCGTCGAAAATATCGAAAAGCACGACGGCGGACTGGACACCTTGGTCAATAACGCCGGCATCATCCGCGTCACCCCGCTGAACGAACTGAACGTTGCCGAGTGGGATCTGATCCACAAGGTGAACACCACCTCGGTGCTGCTCGGAATGAAGGCCGCCTTCCCGGCCATGGCGCGGCGTGGCGGGGGCACCATCATCAACGTCGCCTCCACCGCAGCCCACCGAGGTGCCGAAGCCTACGGCGCATACTCCGCGTCAAAAGCGGCCGTTCTGGCCCTCACCCGCGCCGCCGCCCTGGAATACGCACCCCACAACATCCGGGTAAATTCCATCAGCCCGGGAGGCGTCGAAACGCCCATGAACGATGACGAGCCCGCCGGCGGCACATCCTCCAGCGCACCGCTGGGCCGCCGCGCCCGGCCCGAGGAAATCTCCCCGCTGGTGGTGTACCTCGCCTCCGAGGCATCATCTTTTGCCACCGGCGCGGACTTCCTCATTGACGGCGGGGTGACGCTGCGATGACCAGGTACTGCGTGATTGGCGCCGGAGCCGCGGGGATTTCGGCCCTCCAGCAGCTGCGCGAGGCAGGCTACGACGTCGACTGTTTCGAAAAGACCGACAGGGTCGGAGGCCACTGGCACACCGACTATGACGCCCTCCACCTGATCACGTCCCGGGACATGACCCATTTCGAGGACTTCCCGATGCCGGCGCACTATCCGCATTTCCCGCGCCGGGACCAGGTCCGGGAGTATTTGGAGTCCTACGCCCGGCACCACGGCCACTACGACATCATCCGGTTCAACACCGCCGTCAACTCGGTGGTGCCGATCCCGGCAGACGGCCCCGCCGGGTCCGCGGGCTGGACGGTGACCCTCGCAACCGGTGAGAGCATCGACTACGACGGTGTCCTCGTGGCCAACGGCCACCTCTGGGACCAGAAAATCCCTGCCTTCCCCGGAACCTTCACCGGACAACAGATCCACTCCGGCTCCTACCGCAACGTCGAGGACATCGAGGGAACCCGGGTGCTGGTGGTCGGCGCCGGGAACTCGGGCTGCGACCTGGCCGTCGACGTTGCCCAGCACAGGCTCGAAGCGGACATCGTCATCCGCGAAGGCACCTACTTCCAGCCGAAGACCTACTTCGGCAAGCCCCGCCAGGAAGTTGCATTCCTGGCCCAGTTCGCCCCGGACGAGCAGGATCTGATCAACCGGCTCCTGGCCCGTGTCTCCATAGGCGAATGGCAGAATTACCCCGGCATGCCCGAACCCAAGCATCGCACCCTCGCGGAGGGCAGCACGGTGGTGAACGACCTGCTGCTGTACTGGATCCACCATGGCCGCGTCGGCATCATGCCCGGCATCGAGGGCTTCGACGGCACAACCGTGCGCTTCACCAACGGCACGTCCAAGAAATACGACACCATACTCTGGGCAACGGGCTTTCACGCTGCCTGCCGTTCATCGACGAGACCCTCCTGAGCCGCCGCGGCGGGGTCCCGTTGCGGTATGCCGGCGGCATTGTCCCAGCGACCCTGGAAAAGCTGTATCTCATCGGAATGAGCGCCCCGCGCGGTCCGCAAATTCCGGTCTACGGGGTGCAGGCAAAGGCTGCCCTGCAGATGATCGAACTGCACGAAACGGCCGGCAAGGGCGGAGCAGGAATTGCGGCTTACCTCTCGGCCCTGCAGGCCGCCGACGACAGAATCGACATAGTCCGCGCGGTCTGGGAAGAGCAAATGGCAGACACCCGCCGGCTGCTTGCGGCCTACCCGAAAGCACGGATGGTTCCGGCCCGGGAAAACGTCAACGCGGCATAGGTGAACCCGCAGGCGCCGGCCTGGCCGTCCAGGCCGGGCCGGGCCGGTGCCTCACTGCGCCCAGGGTGAACCGGCTACGAGCCCTTGCGTTCCCGCGGCCTGGTGTTCTGCAGGAGTGAGATGTGCCGATGGGCATGCTTGATAAATTCTCGGGTCGCCGGTGAAATCGAGCCGTTGATCCGTGTGATGAAGGCGAAGTGCTCGTGGAAGGCCGGCTCGAGCGGGACATGCCCGAGTCCGTGCTGCTGAAGCATCGACTTGGCCACATGGTACGAAACCAGGGAATCTCCGACGCCCTGCGCAGCCAACTCCACGGCGTGCGTTTGGAACTCCACCTCGGCGATGGGGTCCAGGGTGACTCCTGCGTGCTGGGCACGCTCGGTCAAGGAAAGCCGAAGCGGGTCCGAATCGGACCACCGCGCCTCGGACAGGATCAGCGGGGCTGTCGCCAGCTTTTCGATCGACATGGGGCCCTGCAGGCGTCCCGGATCGGCGCTGACATAGACCACCTCGTCGCGAAGGACTGGAGGCCCAACCGAGAGGCCCCGGTCATCCACCGGAAGCTGCACGAGTCCGGCTTCCAGTTCACCTGAGCGCACGGCGTCCGCAACCTCCGAAGAGTTCAGGCCCACCACGCGGATTTTGACCAGCGGATACTGTTCGTGGAAGTCACGGATGAGGCCGGTCAGCAGGTACAGGTGCGCGCTGTTGAACGTGCCGAACGACACCGTGCCGCCCTGCAGGGTGCGCACTTCCCGAACCAGGTCAGTCAGGCCATCCACCTCCGCCAGCGCACGCTGCGCGCTGGGCAGCAGCAGCCGCGCTGCTTCCGTGAGCTGCAGCTCCCGGTTGGTGCGGGTGAACAGCTTCACCCCGAGGCTCTGTTCCAGTCGGCGGATCTGCTCGGACAGGCTCGGCTGCGCGATGTGCTCCGCCTCAGCGGCCGCGGACAGGGTCTTGTGCTTCGCGGCGGAGAGAAAGTAGCGGAGCTGCTGGAGCGTGAGATTAGACATAGGCGTTTCCTTGAGGAAGAGTCGTGAATTGAGTCTACACCTCGAGCAAAACTCTCCGTACTGTTGATTTCACTCGCCGGTGACGGCAATCACACCCAGCCGAATCCGGCCTATTTCCACCTGACTTAGGACTACGCCATGACTGCGACAACTGCTGCTCCGTCCGCGCATCTCATAGACGACGGACCACTCACCAGGTATCACCGCCGGCTCATTGCTGCCTGCTCAGGCGGTCCATTCCTGGACGGCTACCTGCTCAGCATCGTGGGCGTGGCCCTGACCGGCGCCAGCGCAGAGCTGGGGCTTGGTTCGGTGGAGCTGGGCCTCGCAGGAGCCGCATCCCTGGTGGGCCTGTTCCTTGGAAGCCTGGTCCTGGGCCCCATCACCGACCGCATCGGCCGGAAGATGATGTACACCGTGGACCTGCTGGCCATGGTGATCGCCTCCGCCGCCTGCCTGTTCATCGGTGACGGCTTCCAGCTGATCCTCCTCCGCCTGATTGTGGGCCTGGCCGTCGGCGCCGACTACCCGATTGCCACAGCGCTCCTGACCGAATGGATGCCCAAGAGCCGCCGCGGTGCAATCATCGGCTGGCTCTCCACCATCTGGCTGGTGGGGGCCATCGTCGCCTACCTGGTGGGCTTCCTGCTCTCGAGTGCCTTTGGGCCGGAGGCCTGGCGGTGGATGCTGGCAAGCGGCGCGGTGTTCGGCATCCTTGTGATGCTTCTGCGCTTCGGCGCCCATGAGTCGCCGCGCTGGCTGGTAGCCAAGGGCCGGTTCGAAGAAGCCCGCGAAGCTCTCTCCAAGGCACTCGAACGCGACGTCACCACCGAGGAAGTACGCGCGCTCATCGCCACGGACGAACCCGGGACCACGTCCGGCTTCGGCACGCTGCTCAAGGCCCCCTTCCTGAAGCGGACCCTGTTCTGCGGCCTGACCTGGATGTGCATCGCCCTGCCGCAGTTCGCGCTCTTCACCTACGGACCCATCATCCTGTCCCAATTCGGTCTGGCCCACGGCGGTGCGGAGGAAACCCTCGGCCAGATCGTCCTGAACCTGGGCTTCCTGATCGGCACCCTCCCGGCCCTCCGCTGGGTTGAAACCCTGGGCCGGCGCCCGCTTATGATCTGGACGTTCGTGGCAGCGGCGGTGTTCCTCCTCCCGCTGGGACTCTGGCCGGAAGGCCCCGCCTGGCTCGTCATGGTGTTCTTCTTCCTCTTCACCCTGGCCAGCGGCGCCGGAACCATCCTCGTGTTCATCTACCCCAACGAGCTGTTCCCCACCAGCGTCCGGGCCTCCGCCGTCGGACTCGCAACGGCCATCAGCCGCATCGGTGCCGCCATCGGCACGTACATGGTGCCGCTCTCGCTCAGCGGCCTCGGCACCGGCCCCACCATGATGATCGGCGTCGGCCTGACGATCCTCGGCCTGCTGATCACCATCGCCTGGGCCGAAGAGACCCGCAACAAATCCCTCAGTTCACTCACCACCCAGATCCTGACCACGGTCAAGGGCTAAGAGATCCAAGGAAAGCCACCATGAACAACACATCCCCTCGCGTCGCCCTCGTCACAGGCGCCGGCAGCGGCATGGGCCGGAGCACCGCCGAAGTCTTCCTCAGCGAAGGCTGGCACGTGATCGCCGTCGACGTCACCGCACCCGAATTCAACGGTCATTCCACACGGGTGACCCCGCTGGTGGCCGACGTCCGGGACCGCGCCTCCCTGGAAGCAAAGCTCGACGACGTTCTGCCGGAGTTGGGCGGCTCCATCCACGCCGTCGCCAACATCGCAGGTGTCTACCCGCCGTCGAGCCTGGACACGTACACCGAGGAGCTTTACCGCCTGGTCTTCGACGTCAACGTTCTGGGCGTTCTCAATGTCATGGCAGCCGCAGCGAGGTCCATGCCTGAAGGATCGGCGATGGTGAACTTCGCGTCAGTGGACGGCTACCACGTATCTCCTGGCCAGCTGGTCTATGGAGCGTCCAAGGCCGCCGTCATCATGATCACCAAGGCCACGGCGCTGGAACTGGCCGACCGGAAAATCCGCGTCAACGCGATCGCGCCGGGCTGGGTGGACACCCCCGGAAACCGGGCCACCGGCCGCATGGAAGCCGCCGCGGCTGCGATCCCGGTGGGCCGGGTGGCCCAGCCGGAGGAAATCGCCCGCTGGGCCTGGCTCCTCACCGGCAGTGACGCGGCCGGCTTCATGACCGGCGAAACCGTCACCCTCTCCGGCGGCGACGTCATCCGCTAACTGGTTCCAACCCCTCCTACCTGAACGGACAACACCATGACCCGCTACTGCGTCATCGGTGCCGGCGCCGCCGGCATCTCAGCCCTCCAGCAACTGCGCCAGGCAGGCTACGACGTCGACTGCTTCGAAAAGAGCAGCCGCGTCGGCGGCCACTGGCACACCGACTACGAGGCGCTGCACCTCATCACGTCCCGCGAAATGACCCATTTCGAGGACTTCCCCATGCCGGCGCACTACCCGCACTTCCCCCGCCGGGACCAGGTCCGCGACTATATCGAGTCCTACGCACGCAAGCACGGCCACTACGACATCATTCAGTTCAACACCGAGGTCCTGTCCGTCACCCCTGTTCCCACCGACGGCACCACCGGCTCAGCCGGCTGGACGGTCACCACATCCAACGGCTCTGAAACGTACGACGGCGTCGTCGTCGCCAATGGCCACCTCTGGGACAAGAAAGTCCCCCAGTTCCCGGGCGAATTCACCGGAAAGCAGCTCCACTCCAGCGAGTACAACAACGTCAGGGACGTCGACGGCAGCCGGGTGCTGGTGGTGGGCAACGGCAACTCCGGCTGCGACCTTGCCGTGGACGTGGCCCAGCACCGTCTGGAGGCGGACATCGTGATCCGTGACGGCGTCTACTTCCAGCCCAAAACCTACTTCGGCAAGCCGCGCCAGGAAGTCCAGTTCCTCGCCGGCTTCCGCCCCGACGAGCAGGATCTTATCAACCGGCTCCTGGCCCGTGTCTCCATCGGCGAGTGGAACAACTATCCAGGCATGCCTGAGCCCAGGCACCACACCCTGGCCGAGGGCAGCACGGTGGTCAACGATCTCCTGCTCTACTGGGTGCACCACGGCCGCGTTGGCATCGTCCCGGGCATTGAGCGCTTCGAAGGCAAGACCGTCCACTTCACCGATGGCACGGCCCGCGAGTACGACACCATCCTTTGGGCGACCGGCTTCCACTCGAGCCTGCCGTTCCTTGACAGCACCCTGGTCCCGCGCAGGAAAGGCGCTCCGGTCCGGTACGGCGCCGGAATCGTTCCCGAGGGCCTGGAGAAGCTCTACTACGTGGGCATGATCGCTCCGCGCGGCCCGCAGATTCCCATCTACGGCATGCAGGCCAAGCTCGTGGCCAGGATGATCGGCCTCCACACCCGTGCCGGCGGGAACGGGGCCAGCATCGGCACCTACATCTCCGGACTGCAGGAGCCCGAGGACCGGATCGACATCGTCCGCGACATCTGGCTCGACCAGATGAAGGACACCGAACGCCTCCTGCACGCCTTCGAGGCCGCCCAGTCCGCCCCCGTTCCGGCGACCTCGAACGCCTAAGCCGCGGACCGCCGTCGTACGTCTTCCCACCCAACCAGACACAGAAAGAGTTCCCTGATCACCATGGCAGCGCAGCTGACGAGAGCTTCCTCGATGTCCTGGACGGGCTGCACGGCTCGCCGATCCAGACCGTCGTCTGCCGCCACGAAGGCGGAGCCGCCTATATGGCAGGATTCGACGCCGATGGTGCTGTGCGTGGGCCTCCAACTCCGCAACCCGGATTTCGCCATGATGGCACGCGCCTTCGGCGGGTTCGGCATCCGCGTCCACGAGGACGTGGATGTCCCCGCAGCACTGGCAGCCGCCTTCGACGCCATCGAGCATGACAACGTTTTCGCCCTGATCCATCTCGTCGTGGAACAGCGCGTCAAGGCCTACTAACGCTTTCCAACCCAAGGAGTCACGTCATGAAATCCCGCACCGCCCTGCTGGACCGCAAGCCCGTATTGGATGCGTGTTCTCCGCCGCGAATCGGTTCCCTGCCCGCCATCAACGCATTACCGTTGGGTCCGGACTGCGACGACGATTGCCCCTTCTGCCAGGGCCCCGAAACCGACTGACCGGTTCCTTGACGATGGGTTCTCGTCCAGGAAGTGGAGCCGCAGCAATGGAATTGGCAGTCGAACGCATCGTGACGGTCTTCCGGGAAACCGGGACCGCCTACACATTTCAGCTGGCAGAGGCCATGGCAGCCGCTGGCGTCGGACTGGGGCTGGAGCCTGAAACTGCCGTGCTTGTGGCCAGGGAAACTGTGGCCGGTGCAGGTTTCCTGCTCGCCGAGGACGGCGCAAACCCGGCCGCCCTCCGCAGCGAGATGGCCAGCCGGGGCACCATGACGGAACGCGCCATTGCAGTCTTCGACGAGCTTGGCCTTCTGTCGCTGGTGGCAGCGGGCCTACGCTCGGCCGTCGAGCAGGAAGCGACGCAGCGCGGGTAACGTTCAGACGCTGCGCCAAGCAGGCATCCGGTGAGTTGCCAGCCGGAAAGTCGAAAGGCCCTCACCTTAGGCAGTAAAACCGCAGGTCAGGGCCTTGCAAGAGCCCCCTGTCGGATTCGAACCGACGACCCCCGCTTTACAAGAGCGGTGCTCTGGCCAACTGAGCTAAGGAGGCGTGCCCGTCAGGGCTGGCGCCGCTATGGCGCTAGATAAGGTTAGCCCAAGCACCGCCCGCCCGTAAAAACGGACGCCCGGCAAGAAACGAGCCGACGGTGAAACGAACAGCGGCCCGGCCCCGGAAAAATCCGGAGACCGGGCCACTGCCCAAAAAACGCTTAGGCCTTGGCCTTGATGGCGGCGTCGACGAAGGCCGGGAATTCGGTCTGCGCGCTGTCGCCCTTGCCCCACTGCTTGCCGTCTACGAGGACCGTCGGGGTGCCGGTCACGCCAATGGCTGCGGCTTCCTGGGTGGTGTACTTGACCCACGGGCGGTATGTCTTGTTCTCGACGCAGGAGCTGATGTCCTTTGCGCCGGTGTCCGTGGCCAGCTTCTTCAGTTCGTCGTCGGAGAGCCCGGCACTGCCTTCAGCAGGCTGCTTGTCGAAAAGTGCGTTCACGAAGTCCGAGTACTTCTCCGGGGATTCGTTCACCACGCAGGCGGCGGCGTTGGCTGCGCGGGAGGAGTAATTGGTGGAGGAGCGGCTGTCCAGGAAGCCCAGGGCACGGTACTCCACGGTGATCTTGCCTTCGTCGCGGAGCTTCGTCAGGGTCTCGTTGTACGTCGCCTCAAAGTTCTTGCAGACGGGGCAGATGAAGTCGATGTAAAGGACCACCTTGACGGGCTTGCCCTTTTCGGCTTCCGCGCCCGGCGCCGTGACGGTCGCAGGCGCCGAGGCTGCCGGCGACGGAATGTCCGCGACGTTCACGTTGGCGGCGGCGGACTTTGCCACCTCGGTGCCCTTGAGCAGCGTGATGCCGCCGTGGACGTTGCCGTTGGCCGGGGTGGGACCCTGGTCCGCGACCGGCGCGTTGTTCTTAAGGCTGGTGGTCACCACCAGCGCGACGACGGCGAGGATGGCCACGACGGCCACCACGATGCCCCAGCCAATGAGCAGTTTGTTCCGCTTGTCCTTTTTAAGCTTCGCCTCCCGGATTTCGCGGGCTTTCTCGCGGGCCTCGGCTGTGCGTTCTGCTTTGGACTGGCGGGGTTCGTTTGCGGGGCTCATTAGTTCCTCGTGTCGTACGGACAGGTGCGGGCCACCAGGGGCAACTCCCCCAGTTTAGGGGAGAACCCTGGAGCTTGCGCTTTCAAGTATTCGTTTCAGCCTGCCCAACGGACGAATGGCCCGTAAGATTCCGGCCCGATAGGGTTGATGGAAGTCACAAGCAACCTTAGGGAGCCCCAATGTACGGAGCCGTAAGCGACAAATCCGACACAAAAACGGAAAGCTCGGCCCTGCCCGGCGGCAGCTCGGACGCCACCAAGAACGCCACCCAGGATGCCACCAAATACGACTTCATGGTGGTCTCAAACCGCCTGCCGGTGGACCGCTGCGCACCCGGCGAGCCCGGCGACGACGGCTCCGGCTGGCGGCGCTCGCCCGGCGGTCTGGTCACCGCCCTTGCTCCCATGATGACCCGGACGGACGGCGCCTGGGTGGGCTGGCACGGTGCCGCCGATGAGACGGTCGAGCCGTTCAGCCACGGAGGCATGGACCTTGTCCCGGTGCAGCTCAGCAGCGATGACGTTGAGCTGTATTACGAAGGCTTCTCCAACGCAACACTGTGGCCCCTGTACCACGATGTCATCGCTCCGCCCGACTTTCACCGGACTTGGTGGGACGCGTACCGCAGGGTGAACAGAAGGTTCGCCGACGCCGTCGTCCGTACTGCCGATGAGGGCGCAACCGTCTGGGTGCAGGACTACCAGCTCCAGCTGGTGCCGCGCATGCTGCGCCAGGCGAGGCCGGACCTGAAGATCGGGTTCTTCAACCACATCCCGTTCCCACCACCGGAAATCTTTGCCCAGCTTCCCTGGCGACAGGCCATCATCGACGGGCTGCTGGGGGCCGATCTGGTGGGCTTCCAGCGCAGCAGCGACGCCGGCAACTTCATGCGTTCGGCCCGGCGCTTCCTCGGCGCCAGCGTCAAGCAGCAGCAGGTCCACGTCAAGGACGCCGACGGCGAGCACACGCACATCGCGCGGGCCCAGGCCTTCCCCATTTCCATCGACGTCCAGCACATCTCTGAACTGGCCCGGAAGCCCGAGATCATCGAACGCTCCCGCCAGATCCGGCAGGACCTCGGCAATCCCAAGACCATCCTCCTGGGCGTGGACCGGCTGGACTATACGAAGGGCATCGGCCACCGCCTCAAGGCTTACGAAGAGCTCCTGAAGGAGGGAAAGCTCAAGGTGGGCGACGCGACGCTGATCCAGGTTGCCAGCCCCAGCCGCGAGCGCGTTGAGCAGTACCGGCTCCTGCGTGAAGAGGTCGAAGGCACCGTGGGCCACATCAACGGCACCTACGACACGATCGAAAACACGGCAGTCCGCTACCTGCACCACAGCTATCCCGTCGAGGAGATGGTGGCGCTGTACCTGGCAGCGGACGTCATGCTGGTCACCGCCCTGCGCGACGGCATGAACCTCGTGGCCAAGGAATACGTCACAGCCCGCACCAACAACGACGGCGCGCTGGTGCTCAGCGAATTCGCCGGCGCCGCGGACCAGCTCAAGCAGGCGCTGCTGATGAACCCGCACGATATCGACGGCCTCAAGGACGCCGTGATGCGGGCCGTCAACATGGCCCCCAAGGAAGCCGCGCGGCGCATGCGCTCCATGCGCAAGCAGATCCTGGACCACGACGTCGACCACTGGTCGGCCGACTTCCTGAATGCCCTCCACGAGAAGGTGGTCCGCGATGACTCCTGAAGCAGAGCACATCGATGAGGCCGGCAGCACCCGCCTGACGCTGCCACCCGCGCTGCTGGAGGCGGTGCGCCGCATCGCCGGCACGGAGCACCTGCTGGTGGCCATGGATTTTGACGGCACCATATCCCCCATCGTTGACCGCGCCGGGGACGCGCGCCCGATCCCACGCTCGGCTGCCGCCTTCGCCGAACTGACCGCACTGCCGCGTACGACGACGGCACTCATCTCCGGGCGGGCCCTGGACAGTTTGCGCGCGGTCGCCTCCCCTCCGGAGGAGACCCTGCTGATCGGAAGCCACGGCGCCGAGGCGTGGCTGGGTCCGGGCTCGGCGCCGCTGACCCTGGACCCCGAGCAGCTGTCACTCCTCGAGGAGGTCAGGGGCATCCTGACCGAGATCGCGGAACTGGCTCCCGGGACCGTGCTGGAGGAAAAGCCTGCCGGTGTTGTGCTGCACACGCGGCTGGCGGCGGACGACGTTGCAGAGGACGCGGTCGCGGCCGCCCGCGCCGCCCTTCAGGACCGGACAGGCGTCTACCTCAAGAACGGCAAGCGCGTCCTGGAAACGTCTGTGGTGCACGCGTCCAAGGGCGAGGGCGTCGATTTCCTCCGCCAGGCCACCGGAGCCACCGGAGTGCTCTTCGCCGGCGACGACACCACCGACGAGGACGCCCTGGCCCGCCTCGGTCAGGACGACGTGGGAGTGAAGGTGGGCCTCGACTTCACCCAGGCGCAGTTCCGGGTGGAGGCACCTGCCCACATCGCCGAACTCCTTGAGGCGCTGCTGCGCGAACGCCGTAAGGCCATCGCGGCCGCCTCCTGACGCCGCACACAGGCGCCCCTATGGGGCATCTCATATGTGACGTCCGTAACATTTTGTCCGAATCGCGATAAATCTGACATACTCTTCTTTGTGATGTGGCGCACAGGAACCGTGCGGCGTCACTCGATGCTCCTCGGCCCCTGCCGGGGAGTCATCATGTAGGGCACAACTGAATTACATGAACCATTCACTACGGATCGTCCGGCACGTACCTGCCGGTGAAGGGATTGATAACTGTGGCAACAGTTACTTTTGACAACGCTACGCGTCTGTACCCGGGCACAGAAAAGCCCGCTGTTGACAAGCTCAACATCGAAATCGCCGACGGCGAATTCCTGGTCCTCGTTGGACCCTCCGGTTGCGGTAAGTCCACCTCCCTGCGCATGCTCGCAGGCCTTGAGGACGTCAACGCCGGCCGGATCCTCATTGGCGACCGCGATGTCACCGACGTTCCGCCGAAGGACCGCGACATCGCGATGGTTTTCCAGAACTACGCCCTGTACCCGCACATGACTGTTGCCGACAACATGGGCTTCGCGCTCAAGATCGCCGGTGTCAGCAAGGAAGAGCGTGCCGAGCGCGTCCGTGAAGCCGCGAAGCTCCTGGACCTCGAGCAGTACCTCGACCGCAAGCCGAAGGCACTCTCCGGCGGTCAGCGCCAGCGTGTTGCCATGGGCCGCGCCATCGTGCGTAACCCGCAGGTCTTCCTCATGGACGAGCCGCTCTCCAACCTCGACGCAAAGCTCCGCGTCCAGACCCGCACCCAGATCGCCTCCCTCACCCGCCGCCTGGGCGTCACCACCGTTTACGTGACGCACGACCAGGTCGAGGCCATGACCATGGGTGACCGCGTTGCGGTCCTCAAGGACGGCCTGCTGATGCAGGTGGACACCCCGCGCAACCTGTACGACCGCCCCAAGAACGTTTTCGTTGCCGGCTTCATCGGCTCCCCCGCCATGAACCTGCTGGAACTTCCCGTGGTCGACGGCGGCGTCCAGTTCGGCGGCACCGTTTACCCTGTGCCGCGCAACATCCTTGAAGAGGCCCACGGCCAGACCGTCACCCTGGGTTCCCGCCCCGAGGACCTCGAGACCGCAGCCCAGGGCGAAGGCATCCAGGTTGAGGTCGACGTCGTCGAGGAACTCGGTGCCGACGCTTACGTCTACGGCCACACCACGCTGGACGGCAAGACCCACGACATCGTGGCCCGCGTCGACGGCCGCCGCCCCCCGATGAAGGGCGAGTCCATCTGGGTCCGTCCGCAGTCAGGCCACGTGCACCTGTTCGACACCAAGACCGGCGAGCGCCTGGGCGACTAGTCCCCACCGGCACCCTAACCTCGCTCCGCTTCGGCCAGGGAACCCTGCCGGCGTGGGCCCAAGGTAGCACTGCCTGAAACCGGCGGCGGTCCTCCTCAATCGGAGGGCCGCCGTCGGGCTTTAACCGCTGCCCCTTTAGGCACCCCCTGCAAAATACGGAAGAATTGACCCATGACCGAGGAACACAACGCGCAGT
The DNA here is from genome assembly GCF_042791415.1 of Arthrobacter sp. NPDC056691. Classification (NCBI taxonomy): domain Bacteria; kingdom Bacillati; phylum Actinomycetota; class Actinomycetes; order Micrococcales; family Micrococcaceae; genus Arthrobacter; species Arthrobacter sp. NPDC056691. The sequence continues at coordinate 6,726 of NZ_JBHTXX010000015.1, read as the reverse complement.
GGCACGACGAACCCACCGACTACGGGCAGATCGGCAAACTGCCGAGGTTCGAAGCGGCCAGCGCCAATGACGACAAGGCAGCCTCGGTCGCAAGCAACCTCAACATCACGGCCGCTGCCGCCGACCCCGAACTCCTCGACCTGCCCTGGCACATCGCGCTTGAGGACTGGCCGGCCGAAAACCTGGCGGCCCTCCCCCGAGGTATCTCCCGGCACATCGTCCGCTTCGCGCACCTGGGCGGCTCCGTCATCGCCATCAAGGAAACGTCCGAGCACGTGGCCCGGCACGAATACCACATGCTCCGCAAGCTCGCCCGGCTGGATGTGCCCTGCGTGGAGCCGGTGGCAGTCATCACCGGCCGCACCACGCCCGACGGCCGCCCCCTGAACCCGGTCCTCGTGACCCGCCACCTGAAGTTCTCCATGCCGTACCGTGCGCTCTTCTCGCAGATGCTGCGCAAGGACACGCTCACCCGGCTCATCGACGCCCAGGCGCTGCTGATGGTCCGGCTGCACCTCATCGGCTTCTACTGGGGCGACGTCTCGCTGTCCAACACCCTGTTCCGCCGCGATGCCGGTGCCTTCGCCGCCTACCTGGTGGACGCCGAGACCGGCGAACTGTACCCCGACCTCTCCACCGGACAGCGCGAGTACGACCTGGAGATCGCCCGCGTCAACATCGCCGGCGAACTCATGGACCTCCTCGACGGCGGCCTGATCGAGGAGAAAGTGGACCCCGTGGCCACCAGCGAACTCATCATGGAGAGCTACCGCCGCCTGTGGACGGAGCTGACCGCCAAGGAATCCTTCGAACTGGGCGAGCGCTGGCGCGTCGGCGCCCGCATCCGCCGGCTCAACGAACTCGGCTTCGACGTCGAGGAGTACGCGATCAAGACCACCCAGAACGGCTCCACCATCCAGCTGCAGCCGAAGGTGGTAGACGCAGGCCACCACATGCGCCGCCTGCTGCGCCTGACCGGACTCGACGCCCAGGAGAACCAGGCCCGCCGCCTGCTCAACGACATGGACTCCTTCCGGGCCGACAACAACCCGGAGATGGACGAGGAATACAGCGCGCACCTGTGGGTCAGCCAGATCTTCGAGCCGATCGTCCGGTCGATCCCCCGCGACCTCTCCGGAAAGCTCGAACCCGCCGAAGCCGTGCATGAGGTGCTGGAGCACCGCTGGTACATGTCGGAAAAGCAGGAACGGCACATCCCGCTGGCCGAGGCCGTGCAGTCCTACATCGACTCCATCCTGCGCCACCGCCGCGACGAAGCCGCCATCATGCTGAACCCGGACACGGAGATGCTGAAAATCCTCGCCGTGGAGACCGAGGAGTCGCGGTACGGGGCCGATGAGACCGAGGACGAGTATCCCGACGCCGACGACTGAGTCTTCTGGCCGGTCCGGCGGGGCCCTGAATTTTGCGGGGCCCGGCCTTAGCCCTCTTATAGATCGCCCCTTGCTTTAGATCGCTTTGCCGGGATTCAGGATGCCGGCGGGATCGAAGAGGTCCTTGACCCGGCGCTGCAGTTCCCGCAGCGGCTCGGGCTGTTCCAGGCCCAGCCAGCGCAGCTTGTACTGCCCCACGCCGTGCTCGCCGGTGATGGTCCCGCCCATCTCCAGTGCCGCCACGATGGACGCGTCGAGTGCCGTGTTCAGCCGGCGCATGGCACCTGCGTCCACCTCGTCGTTGACGCGGTCGATCCAGAACGTCGGATGCAGGTTTCCGTCACCGGCGTGGGCCACCACTTTCAGCTTCACGTCGTGGGCCTCGGCCAGCGCCTCGAGCGCCGCCACGTAGTCCACCAGCCTGGAGCGCGGCACGGCAATGTCCTCGCCGACCCGGTACTGATCGTCCACCTCGACGCCCCTGCTGTTCCGCCGCAGTTCCACCAGATGCTCCGCCTCCGCGTTGGCCTCCGTGGTCACCACGGCACCGCCGGCTGCCAGGACCTTCCGCACCACGTCGGCCTCCGCCGCCGCCCCGAAACCGTCCGTCTGGACAAGGAGCAGCGAGGCTCCCCGCGCTGCGAGGTCCGAGCCGTGCAGCTCATCCAACTGGGCCAGCGACCCGCCGTCGAGAAGTTCCATGATGGCCGGCTGGACGCGGGCCCTGCCGACGGCGAGCACACCGGCTGCCGCCTGCCGGAAATCAGGGTAGAACGCGGCGATGGTGTGCACCTCGCGGGGCAGGTACTTCAGCCGGACCGTCGCGCCGACCACGATGCCCAGCGTGCCCTCCGAACCCACGAACAGCCCGGTCAGGTCGTAGCCGGCCACGCCCTTGAAGGTCTGGTGCCCGGTATGGAGCAGCGATCCGTCCGCGAGAACCACGTCCAGCGCCAGCACGGAATCCCGGGTCACGCCGTACTTGGCACACCGCAGGCCGCCGGCGTTGGTGGCCACGTTGCCGCCGATGGTGGACATCCTGAAGCTCGCCGGGTCCGGGGCAAACATGAGCCCGTGCGCCGCGGCGGCGTCGTTCAGGTCGGCGTTGATGACGCCGGGTTCGACGACGGCGGTCTCGTCATCCGCGTTAAGCTCCAGAATGCGGTTCATCCGTTCCAGACCGAGGACGACGCAGCCCTCGCTGGCGTGGGCGCCTCCCGAGACTCCGGTTCCGGCGCCGCGTGGCACCAGCGGCACATTCCGGGCGGCGCAGGCTTTGACGGCGGCCTGGACGTCGTCGACCGACTCCGCCAAAACAACGGCGGCGGGCAGCCGGTAGTCCACCACGGGGGCCTGATCCACCGCGTAGGCGGCTAGTGCGGCCCCGTCCCGGAGCACTTTCCCCGGCCCCAGGATTGATGTCAGTTCGTCGGCGATGCTGCCCATGGGTCTCCCGTTCGATCACTTTGCTTCAGTCTAGATGTCACCCGGGCCACACTCTGCCCTGCCGGGTCCCTCGCCGGTGGGCCTGCAATTCGCTCATGGAAGCGTTTCCAACTTTGTGATGGTACTGACGCCGCCACCCGCAAGGTTGACCTGAACTGTCAACCCTCGTGATGGTGTAAGCGCTTTCATTTATGCGCATCCCCCCTTTAGGATTGCCCAATGTCTGTTGACTCGTTTCTGCACCCGGCGTCGCCGCAGGCCGGCGCCCTGACGCCCATCCACGCCCCCGACAACGCACACGGCTGGTGGCGGTCTGCCGTCATTTACCAGGTGTACCCGCGTTCCTTCCGGGACATGAACGGCGACGGCATCGGTGACCTGGCAGGGATCACCGCCGAGATGCCGCAGCTTGCCGAGCTCAACGTGGACGCCGTCTGGCTGTCGCCCTTCTACCGTTCTCCGCAGCGCGACGCCGGATATGACGTCAGCGACTACTGCGACGTCGACCCGATTTTCGGCACGCTCGGCGACTTCGACGGCATGGTGGCCGAGGCTAACCGCCTGGGCCTGCGCGTCATCGTGGATCTGGTCCCGAATCACTGCTCGGACCAGCACCGCGATTTCCGGGCGGCACTGGCTGCCGGGCCGGGCAGCCCCGAACGGGACATGTTCATCTTCCGCGACGGCCAGGGCGCCGAGGGTAATGAACCACCCAACAACTGGCAGTCGCACTTCGGCGGCTCAGCCTGGACCCGCACCACCGAACCCGACGGTTCTCCTGGCCAGTGGTACCTGCACCTCTTCGATTCATCGCAGCCTGACTTTAACTGGGACAACCAAGCGGTGCATGACGAGTTTGAGCGCATCCTGCGTTTCTGGCTGGACCGGGGTGTCTCCGGCTTCCGTGTGGACGTCGCGCATGCCCTTGTCAAAGCACCGGGCCTTCCCGCCTGGGGCGGCCGCGCGGACGGCGCCAGCTCCGACGGGTTCCCCGGACACGAAGCTCCGATGTTCGGCCAGCCGGCCCTGCACGACGTCTACCGTGCGTGGCGCCGGATCCTGGAGGAGTATGGCCCCGACCGCATCCTCTGCGCCGAAGCCAGTGTTGAACTGCCGCGGCTGGCCCACTGGGTCCGGCCCGACGAAATGCACCAGGCCTTCAACTTCCCGTACCTCCACGCAGGGCTGGACCTCCCCCGGCTGCGCCACGTCGTCACCGAATCCCTCACGTGCCTTGATGCCGTGGGCGCGCCGAGCACCTGGGTGCTGTCCAACCACGACGTCGTCCGGCACGCCACCCGCTTTGGGTACGACTGGTCCGGGCCGCGGGACGGCGACGGCATCGGCCCCCTGGACCCCCAGCCGGACGAGGAGCTGGGCAGGACCCGGGCCGCGGCGGCATCCCTGTTCATGCTGGGGCTCCCCGGCGGCGCCTACCTGTACCAGGGCGAGGAGCTTGGCCTGCCCGACGGCATCGATATCCCGGACCGGCAGCGGCAGGACCCGACGTTCGCGCGGTCCGGGGGCGCCCGGCTGGGACGTGACGGCTGCCGGGTCCCCCTGCCGTGGAAGGCGTCCGAGCGCCACGGCGGATTCGGCGACGGCGATGCGCCCTGGCTCCCCCAGCCGGAGAGCTTCGCGAAACTGGCCCGTGACGCCCAGGCCGGGGACCCGTCGTCGCACTTGAACCTGTACCGCAGAATGCTCACTGTCCGCCGCGAACTGGATCTTGGGCGGGGCTCCCTCGCGTGGGCGGAGGAATGGTGCACCGCTTCGTCCCTCGCGTTCCTCAACGGGGACATTTTGGTGGCCATGAACATCGGCACCGATCCGCTGGATCTCCCCGCCGGCGAGGTCGTGCTCCGCAGTTCGTCCTCAGGCTACGGCGAGGATGACCAGCAGTTTGCCTTGGGCTCCGGCGAGACCGTCTGGCTGCGGATGTCCGCCGAGGCCACGGGGGGCTAAGGCATGGCCGGCATCAAGGACGTTGCGGAACAGGCCGGGCTTTCCATAGCCACCGTTTCGCGCGCCTTGAGCGGCAAGGGCCATGTATCGCCGGCGAGCCGCGCGCGTGCCAAGGCGGCCGCCGTCGAGCTCGGCTTCGTGCCCTCCTATCAGGCGTCCAGCCTCGCCTCCGGCCGTACCCGCAACATCGGTGTCCTGGTCCCCACAGTCCGCCGCTGGTACTTCTCCTCGGTGGTGGAGGGAGTTTCGGCTGCCCTCCTCGACGCCGGTTACGACCTGACGCTCTACAACATCACCGAGGGGGCGGTCCGGCGGCGAAGCATCCTCCAGGACTTCCTGCTGCGGAAACGGGTCGATGCGGTCATCGCGGTGGCGCTGGCGCTGACGGAGGAGGAAATCAGCCAGATGCTGTCCATCGATCGTCCGCTCGTGGGCATCGGCGGACCGCTGCCCGGAGCTTCCACCATCCGCGTTGACGACCACGGCCTGGCGGAGGCCGCCGTCAATCACCTCATCCGGCTCGGCCACACCCGTATTGCGCACATTACGGGCGACTCGCTGAATGAGCCGGACTTCAAGATCCCGAGCACCCGGCGTGCAGGTTATGAGGAGGCCATGAAGGCGGCGGGACTTCCGCTGCGGCCTTCATGGGTGGTCCGGGCGGACTTCACCGTCGAGGGCGCCTACGCCGCGGCACGGAGCCTGCTGGGCGGGACCGCCGAACGGCCCACCGCAGTCTTCGCCGCCTCTGACGAGATGGCGATTGGCGCCATCCTGGCGGCCCGGGACTTCGGGCTCAGGGTGCCAGACGACCTCTCAGTCATCGGCCTGGACGGACACGAGCTGGGTGAACTGTTCGGGCTGACAACGATCGATCAGGATCCGCGCGGCCAGGGAGCCCTGGCGGTGCGGCTGCTGCTCCAAGGGTTCGATGGCGGGGCGGACCGGGCGGCTGTGGGCACCGAATACCCCACCCGGTATGTGATTCGGCGGAGCACTGCGGTTCCTCCGGCGTAGGACCGGACTGGTCCTACTTTGAAACCCCGCCCATGAACCGCACGTACCGGCCCAGGACCTCGGGCCAACCCTTCTCCCAGACGGCACGGGTGCCGGCCGGATCCTCTGCACCTTCCCAGCCGTCATGGACTACGCGCACCTCAGTGCCTGCTTCGACGCCCCGGAGCACGACACGCAGCTCGGTGGACCACAGGGCGGTGCTGCCGGGGTACCACGATGCGTGGAAGGACAGCGGAGGCTGCCAATCGTCGATGGTTCCCCAGATGGTGCTGCGGCCGTCGTCAGCCGACTCCAGGATGAGGTTCTCCTCGAACTCCACGTAGGAGCCGGGACCGTAGACGCTGTTGGTCTCCATGGGCCACCAGAGATGTGTATGGTCGGTGAACCCCATGAAGGCCCGGGAAACAGGACCGGGGACCACCACGGTGCAGATGACGGGGTCCAGGCTCTCGATGGGCTGGGGCACGTCGCTACCGGCTGCGTGGCTGAAGAGGTTTTCCATGGCTACCAACTCTACCGGCCCCAAACCCGGATCCTCCCTCAGATCCTGCCGCCCCGCCCCCAACGCTTCCGCACCCCTGGCGGGGAACTGCGGAAGCGCTTGGGAATACGCTGCAGGATGTGATGGAGCGTTGAGGGAAACGCTGCAGGACGTGATGGAGCGTTGAAGGATACGCTGCAGGATGTGATGGAGCGTTTGCGGAAAACCTGCGGGAGGTGAGGGATGGTGGGTTGCCCTGGGTTTTAGCAGGAGGGTGTTAAAAGGCTCAGGCCCTGACGTTCATCGTCAGGGCCTGAGCCGTAAATAGTGTCCGGCGGTGACCTACTCTCCCACACCCTCCCGGGTGCAGTACCATCGGCGCTGTGGGTCTTAGCTTCCGGGTTCGGAATGGGACCGGGCGTT
>NZ_JBHTXX010000014.1:0-118039 GCF_042791415.1 Arthrobacter sp. NPDC056691 | reverse complement strand
GCCCCCGCTACCAGCAAGGTAGCGGGGGCATCGCGTTTAAGCCAGGAAACCCGTCAGGCATCCACCGGCCGGATCGTGTGGATCCGTTCCAGAATCGCGTTCTTGAGGTTTTCCGGCGCTGCCTCGGTACAGGAGCGCTTCACCACTTTCCGGATGACGCACTCAAGATCGTACTGCTGCGCGCATTCCGGGCACTCGTCGAGGTGTTGCTTGATCTCCGAAAGGTCGCTGCGGGTCAACGCACCGTCCAGGTACTCGTAGATGCGCTGCATCCTTGTGTCGTCGCAATCGCCCAATCCCTGGCAGTCGCTCATTTCCCGTTCTCCTGTTTGTTGCTTTCCGTTGCCGCCGTGGCGTCTGCAGCAGCCTTGAATCCCCGGTCGGCGGCGTAGTCCGCCAGCATGTCCCGCAGCATCTTCCGGCCCCGGTGGAGCCGGGACATCACAGTGCCGATGGGGGTGTTCATAATGTCCGAAATTTCCTTGTACGCGAAGCCCTCGACGTCGGCGAAGTACACGGCCAGGCGGAACTCCTCCGGGATGGCCTGCAGCGCCCGCTTGACGTCCGAATCCGGCAGGTGGTCCAAGGCCTCGGCCTCGGCGGACCGCAGGCCGCTGGAGGTGTGGGACTCGGCGCGGGCGAGCTGCCAGTCCTCGATGGTGTCCGAATTGGACTGCAGGGGCTCGCGCTGCCGCTTCCGGTACAGGTTGATGTACGTGTTCGTCAGGATCCGGTACAGCCAGGCCTTCAGGTTGGTGCCTGGCTTGTACTGGTGGAAGGCCGAGAACGCCTTGGTATACGCCTCCTGCACGAGGTCCTCGGCATCGGCCGGGTTCCGCGCCATGCGCATGGCTGCCGAATACAGCTGGTCCACGTACTGCATGGCGTCGCGCTCAAACCGGGCCCGGCGCGCTTCGGCGCTCTCCGAGCCGACGTCGATATCCTCTGCCGCTTCAGCGGCGGGTGACGTGCCATTGTCCGGGATGCCGTTGGCGGCGTCCTCCTGTGTGGCCTGTAGGGCCGGGTCCACGGTGCTCATTGCCTTCAAGTCTACGTTGATCGGCACCGGCCGCCCCTTACGGCGTGCCGTGCCGTGGTCGGAGCCCGGGAAGGCACCCCCGGCCTCAAGCGCATCGGCCTCCGGTACCACAAACGGCCGCATCCTGACGGGACTTCGCACCCCCACAGCTTCCTTTACCAACGTCAACGCTCCATCTCCACTCCGTTTGCTAAGACAGCCTGCTAAGACCCGCCTGCCAAGACCCGCGATCGTGCGGCGGTCCGCGCTCTTGCCGGTTCCGGCCAAGCCCCAGCCGCCGCTGAACACCGGAAACTGCGCAGAACGCCGCCTGCAGACTGCTTCCGGCCTGAAGTGCACAACGACGCGCGGTGGGCAAATATTCCGCAAAAGTGCAAGACTAGAACCGACTCCGCCGCGGCCACCGCGGCTCGGCCATCCAGGAGGAAATTCATGTCCTTTGTCCGCTTTTTTGCCCGGCCGATGCTGGCCTCAAGTTTCATCCTCGCCGGAACGGACAAGCTCAGGCATGCGGACGACACCGCGCAGCAACTGTCGCCCCTCCTGCGCCGCGCCGCCGAAGCCCTGCCGTTCCAGACGGACGAGAAGGTCTTGGCCCGGATCATCGGCGGAACGCAGGTGGGTGCCGGCGTCCTCTTCGCGCTCGGCAAATCTGCGCGCCTGGCGGCCTCGGTACTGGCCGTCATCTCGGCACTGAACGCCTTCGTTGAATGGCGCAGCGCCGACATCAGCAGCAAGGAGGGCCGCGAAGCCCGCCGCAACCAGTTGCTCAAGAACATCACCCTGACCGGCGGTGTGTTGCTCGCCTCCGTGGACACGGCCGGAAAGCCCAGCCTCGCCTGGCGCGCAGAGCACCTCGCTGCCGACGCGCGGAAGACCGCGAGCCACCTCGCCGCCGACGCACGCAAGACCACGGGCAAGAAGCTGCACAGCGCCGACAAAGCAGTCCGCAAGGCCGATAAGGCAGTCCGCAAGGCTGTTGACCACGCAGTGGGGGCATAAGCGGGAATGACAGCATCATCCACGGGAGCGCCCGCTGAAAACTCCGGCGCTGCTCCGCACTGGCCCGCGCCGTTTGCGGAGCAGCCGGTTGACGCCACGGTCCGCGTGCCGGGCTCAAAGTCGCTGACCAACAGGTTCCTGGTGCTCGCCGCACTGGCCGACGGGCCGTCCCGGCTCCGGGCGCCGCTGCACTCCCGCGACTCGGCGCTGATGATCGCTGCCCTCCGCCAGCTTGGCGCGGACATCCGGGAGGTGCCGGGCGACGGCGCCTTCGGCCCGGACCTGGAGGTGACGCCGATTCCGGCCAACTCCAGCGGTGCCGACGTCGCCATCGACTGCGGCCTTGCCGGAACCGTCATGCGGTTTGTTCCGCCGATGGCGGCACTCCGCAGCGGCGCCACCGTTTTCGACGGCGACCCCCACGCACGGGAGCGCCCGATGGGGACCATTATCGAGGCCCTTGCAGGCCTCGGCGTGCCCGTCGGCGGGGAAGACGGTGCAACGCCAACGTCGCTGCCGTTCCGGGTTGAAGGCACGGGACAGGTCCGCGGCGGCCACCTGGTCATTGACGCCAGCGCCTCGTCCCAGTTCGTCTCCGCCCTGCTGCTGGTGGGGGCACGGTTCACGGACGGCCTTCACCTTGAACACTCCGGCAGCTCGGTGCCGAGCCTGGACCACATCAACATGACCATCGCCGTGCTCCGCGGCGCAGGCGTGGTGGTGGATGACTCCACGCCCAACCACTGGATTGTCAGCCCCGGCCCGATCCGTGCGTTCGACCAGCGGATCGAACAGGACCTGTCCAATGCAGGACCGTTCCTGGCTGCCGCACTGGCCACCGGCGGCACGGTGCGGATTCCGGACTGGCCGGAGCACACCACGCAGGTGGGTGACATGTGGCGCAGCATCCTCAGCGACATGGGTGCTGCCGTCACCCTGCAGGACGGCACCCTGACGGTGACCGGAGGCAGCGAAATCAAGGGCGCGGACTTCGCCGAAACCAGCGAACTGGCGCCCACCGTCGCCGCGCTGTGCGCGCTGGCCTCCGGCCCCTCGCGCCTGAGCGGCATTGCCCACCTTCGGGGACATGAGACGGACCGGCTCGCCGCGCTCGTCACGGAGATCAACCGCCTCGGCGGCGATGCAGAGGAAACCGCGGACGGATTGATCATCCGGCCAGCGGAACTGCACGCCGGCGTGGTGCACAGCTACGCGGACCACCGGATGGCCACCGCCGGGGCCATCCTCGGCCTGGCGGTCAGAGGTGTGGAAGTGCAGGACATCGCCACGACATCCAAGACCATGCCGGACTTCCCGCAGCTGTGGGCGGGCATGCTCGGCCAGCGGAGCAATGCTGTTTCAAACAGGGCAGCGACCGACACCGCGGGGACCACCGGTGGCACGCAGCACTGATTCCTGGGACGAATCCGATGTCCGGATCCGGCCGAACAAGAAGGGTTCGAGGCCCCGGACGAAGGACCGCCCCAGCCATGAGGACGCCGTCACGGGGCGGATCATCACCGTTGACCGGGGACGTTACACGGCAGTCGTAGGCGAGGACTCCGGCCATGAGCGGACCGTCATCGCCGCCCGCGCCCGGGAATTGCGCCGCTCCCCCGTGGTGGCGGGTGACTTCGTGTCCCTCGTGGGTGATGTCTCAGGCGCACCGGACACCCTCGCCCGGCTCGTGAAGATCCTGGACCGCAAGACGCTGCTGCGCCGCAGCGCCGACGACACCGATCCGGTGGAACGCGCCGTTGTGGCCAACGCTGACCAGCTGGTGGTGGTTGTCGCTGCCGCCAACCCGGAACCCCGCACCGGGTTCATCGACCGGGCGCTGGTGGCCGCCTATGACGCCGGAATCGAGCCGCTGCTGCTGGTCACCAAGGCGGACGTCAAAGACCCCACCGAGCTGCTGGGCAACTACCGCCATCTCGACTTTCCGGTCATTATCAGCCGCACTGCTGACTCTGACGCATCCGGCATCGACGCCCGGTCCGACGACGGTCTCTCCGCCCGGCTCGACGTTGCCGCGGTGTCCGAACTCCGCGCCCATCTGGACGGCAAGGTGACAGTGATGCTGGGCCACTCCGGCGTCGGAAAATCCACCATGGTCAACGCGCTGACCGGCGCCGAACGTGCCACCGGCGGCGTCAATGCCGTAACGGGCCGCGGAAGGCACACGTCGTCGTCGGCCCTTGCCCTCAAGCTCGCTGACGCCCCGGCCGGGAGCTGGATCATCGACACGCCGGGCATCCGCTCCTTCGGGCTGGCCCACGTCGACCCGGACCGCATCCTGCACTCCTTCCCCGACCTTGAGCCGGGCACCGAGGCCTGCGAACGCGGCTGCAAGCACGACGCCAGCGCCGTCAACTGCGGCGTGGATGCATGGGTCGCGGCCGGCCACGCCGGCCCCACGGGAGCGGCCAGGCTCGCGTCCCTGCGCCGCCTCCTGGGCACCGACCCGCGCGCGGAGGGCCAGGAAACCAAGGAACTCGGCAGCGTCGGATAGCCTCCCCCGGCGCAGCCCGGCCACTGCCTCCCCGCCCCGCCGGGCCTTTGAGGGTAGTTTGGAACCATGACCCAACCCGCTTCAACGTACAACGATGACCTGCGTCTGGCCCATGTGCTGGCCGATTCCGTGGACGACCAGACCATGAGCCGGTTCAAGGCGCTGGACCTTAAAATCGAGACGAAGCCTGATCTGACGCCGGTCACCGATGCGGACAAGGCCGCCGAGGAGTCCATCCGCGGCCAGCTGTCCCGCTCCCGTCCCCGTGACGCCGTGCTCGGTGAAGAGTTCGGAAGTTCCGGCCACGGTTCCCGCCGCTGGATCATCGATCCCATCGACGGAACCAAGAACTTTGTCCGCGGGGTGCCGGTGTGGGCCACGCTGATCGCCCTGGTCGATGAGGGCGAACCCGTCGTGGGCGTGGTCAGCGCCCCTGCGCTCGGCAAGCGCTGGTGGGCGGCCAAGGGCGCAGGGGCGTACTCGGGCCGTTCCCTCGCCGCCGCGACCAGGCTCAAGGTATCCAACGTGTCCAGCCTCGCCGACGCCTCGCTGTCCTACTCAAGCCTCGGCGGCTGGAAGGACCGCGGCAACCTCGATGAATTCCTCCGGCTCACCGAGGATGTGTGGCGCACCCGCGCCTACGGCGATTTCTGGTCCTACTGCATGGTGGCCGAAGGAGCGGTGGACATCGCCTGCGAACCGGAGCTGAACCTGTACGACATGGCGGCGCTGGTGCCGATCGTGACGGAGGCAGGCGGCCGTTTCACCTCCCTCGAAGGCACGGACGGCCCGTTCGGCGGCAACGCCCTGGCGACCAACTCGATCCTGCACTCGGAGGTCCTGAAGCGGCTGAACCCGCAGCTGGACGATTTGCTCTAGCTTTCCCCCCTCCCCCGGCGCCTTAGCGCTGAATATTACGACGGCGGTCGTCCCCTTTTGGTGACGACCGCCGTCGTTTATTCGGCCGTGAGCCGCATATCCATGCTGCGTAATAATCCGCTTAACATTCCGAACCGGCTTTTTCATCGCCCCTCCGGATGTCCTAGTCTCGTAACAGGTCACGAGTGCCAGCGCTAAACCCCGGTTAGCTGGCCGGCAACCCTCCATTCGCGGTGGGGTGCCCCGGGTGACGACCAGGCCGATCCGGAACGGACCCGGCAAGCGCGGATCCCCGTCACACGGGGTCCTTTCTCAGTGAGGTCCCATGACGACTGCAATCATTTCCCCCACCACCGACGCTGGCGTGCTGGACGGCCGATTTGCCGCCGCAGGCCGTCCCCTGGCCGCCGTCACCGGCGCGGAAATCCAGGCTCCGCTGATCCAGGGCGGCCACGTCCGCTATGCCAACCTGGACTACGGCGCCTCCGCGCCTGCCCTGTCCGTCGTTTCTGCATACCTCAACGAGATCCTGCCGTACTACGCAAGCGTGCACCGCGGCGCGGGTTATGCCTCGCAGATCAGCACGTCCGTGTACGAGAACGCGCGGGACATCGTGCGGGAGTTCGTGGGCGGCCGCGCCGATGACGCCGTCATCTTCACCCGGAACACCACCGACTCCCTCAACCTCCTGGCCGGTTGCCTGCCGGTGGAGGGGCACCACCACACCGGTGAAGTGCTGTACCTGGACATCGAGCACCACGCCAACCTGCTGCCGTGGCAGGGTGTGCCGCACCGCAGCGTCGTGGCCTCGGAAACGCTGGAAGCGACCATCAGCAGCCTGCGCACCGAACTGGAGCACGGTGACGTCAGCCTCCTTGCCGTGACCGGCGCCTCCAACGTCACCGGCGAGATCCTTCCGATCCGGCGCCTCGCTGCGCTGGCCCACGAATACGGTGCCCGGATCGTGGTTGACGCCGCGCAGCTCGCGCCGCACCGGCGCGTGAACATCGCCGCGGACGACGTCGACTACCTCGCCTTCTCCGGCCACAAGCTCTACGCCCCCTTCGGGGCCGGCGTGCTGATCGGCCGTCCCGACTGGCTCGACGCCGGCAACCCCCACCTCGCCGGCGGCGGCGCTGTGAGCGAGGCCAGGCTCGACGGCGTCAGCTGGGCCACCGGCCCCGCCCGCCACGAGGGCGGCTCACCCAACGTGCTCGGAGCCGCCACCCTGGCCCGGGCAACCCAGGTCATCGCCGCCCTGGATCCGCAGAGCTGGCATGCCCATGAGGCCGCCATCCGGTCCTTCCTCGTCGAGGGGCTACGCAAGATCGACGGCGTCACCGTCCACCAGATCTTCGAGGACAGCGACCCGGACGACGCCATTGGCGTGGTCAACTTCTCCTTGGAGGGTTACGACGCCGGCCTGGTGGCCGCTTACCTGTCGGCCGAACACGGCGTGGGACTCCGCGACGGCCGCTTCTGCGCGCACCCCCTGCTCAAGCGCCTAGGCCTGCCGTCCGGCTCCCTGCGCGCCAGCTTCGGCGTTGGGTCACGGCTCGAGGACGCCCAGCGGCTGCTCGCCGGCATCGAGGAGCTCCGCCGCTCCGGCCTCGGCTGGGACTACGTGGTGGACGCCGGTCGCTGGGTTCCGGCGAACGACACCCGCACCTACCCCGCGTGGGCACCCAACACCCCCGGCACCGCCGGCGCCGCCCCCTGCGTGCAGGACTAACCTCCGCCCCGGCCTGCCACGGCGGAGGTCCACGCCAGCGCACCCTGTACGGTAAATTCGAAAGGTAATTTTCGACGTCGGACTAAGGAGACTGTGCGTGGCACGGGGCGGTCCCAAACTTCATCACGGACGGCGTCAGGAGCTCGGGCAGAGCTTCCAGGACGGCGGCGAGCATTACCACCGCGTCCGTCCCGGCTACCCTGCCGATTCCGCGGACTGGCTTATTCCGGCCGGGGCCCGCACAGCTGCCGACATCGGCGCCGGAACCGGTAAATTCACGGCCTTGCTGGTGGAACGCGGGCTGAGCGTCACCGCCGTGGACCCTTCCGCGGACATGCTGGAGCAGCTCAGCCGTGTCTTTTCGGGCGGTGACTACCGCCCGGTCCGGGTTCTGGAAGGGACCGCGGAGGAGACCGGACTGCCCGACGCGGCATTCGACGTCGTCAGCGTTGCCCAGGCGTGGCACTGGTGCGACCCCGCGCGGGCCAGCACCGAGATTTCCCGGATCCTCAAACCCCACGGGGTACTGGGCCTGATCTGGAACCAGCTGGACACCTCAGTGCCGTGGGTGCACCGGCTGTCCCGCATCATGCACGCGGGGGACGTCCACAAACCCGACTTCCGCCCCAAAGTCGGCCCGGAATTTACGTCCCTGGATAGCCACCTGACCCGGTGGGAGGATCCCGTCACCCCGGACGACATCCTCGAACTGGCCAAGTCCCGCAGCTATTACCTGGCGGCCAACGACGCCACCCGCGCCAAGGTCACCGGCAACCTGACCTGGTACCTGCACGAGCACCTGGGGCATGCCGAGGGCGCACTGCTGCAGCTTCCCTACCTCACCCAGACCTGGCGGGCTGTCAGGGCCGAACGCCGTGGTGGCAGCGGGTAGGCTTGACGCTGTGAAGACCAGTACGCCCTCCTCCTCGATCGAGGACTACGTTAAGGTCATCTATTCCTTCACGGAATGGCAGGACAAGCCCATCACCTCCACCCAGCTTGCACAGCGCCTCGGCGTGGCCAATTCCTCGGTTTCCGAGATGGTGCGCAAGCTCAAGGACCAGGGCCTGGTCCTCCACAAGCCCTACAGCGCCATTACGCTCACGCCCGAGGGTGTCCGGCTTGCCCTCTCCATGGTCCGGCGGCACCGGCTCATCGAGACGTACCTGGTCAAGGACCTCGGTTACAGCTGGGACGAAGTCCACGACGAGGCCGAACAGCTGGAACACGCAGTCTCGGACACCTTCATTGAGAGGCTGGCAGCCCGCCTGGGCAACCCGTCACGGGATCCGCACGGCGATCCGATTCCCGCCGCAGACGGCACCGTCCGGATGCCGTCTGCCCACCGGATGATCGAGCTCGACGACGGCCACACGGGCAGGATTACCCGGATCAGCGACGAGAACCCGGAGCTGCTGCGTTACCTTGCCGCGGAAAAGATCAGCCTCGACGCCGACGTCGAGGTGCGCGGCCGCAAGCCCTTCGGCGGCGCACTCGTGGTCCGCATCGGCTCCCCCGGGACCAGCCGTGACGTTGACCTGGCCGACGAAGTGGCCTCCGCACTGTGGATCCACAGTGACTCCGCGCATCCCGGCTGCCGCATGGCCGGCCTGTAGGCACAGGTGCCTGCTCCCCTGGCCGGCAGCACCGGCACCGCCCACAAGACGGGGGCCGGCTACGGCTGGCGGGTCTGGACGGCCGTGGCCGCCGGCGGGCTGCTGGGCACGGAACTCCGGTACGCGCTGGGACTGCTGTTCCCGGACCAGCCAGGCGACCTGCCGTGGGCCACGCTGGGCATCAACGTCGTGGGCAGTTTCGTGCTGGCGGCCCTCACCACCATCTGGATCGCGCGGCCGCACACCGCGTTCTGGCTCCGCGCAGCCATCGGGCCAGGCGTGCTGGGCTCGTTCACTACCTTCTCCGCCGTCGTATTTTCCACAGACCAACTGACCCGTGCCGGGCTCCCCGGTCTGGGGCTTCTCTATCTGGGACTGTCCGTCCTGCTGGGGCTGGCGGCGGCCGCCGCCGGCTGGCGGACCGGCAAGGTGCTGGGCGCCCCTCGTGCTCTCCGCGGCACTGACGGGGTTGGACCGTGACGGCGCTCCTCGTGGGGCTTTTCGGCGTCGCCGGGGCCCTCCTCAGGTTCGCCGTGGACGGCTGGCTGGCGGGGTTCCCGTCCCCGTGGCGGCACTGGCCCTGGGCTACCCTGCTGGTCAATCTGGTGGGCTCGTTCGTGATCGGGCTGTCCGTGGGTGTCAGTTCGGTGTTCGGCCCCGAATGGCATTCTGCTGTGGCCACCGGGCTCGCCGGCGGGCTGACCACCTTCAGTTCCTGGACCACGGCCACGGTGCGGCTGGCCAGTGAACGGCGCTACCTTGCCGCCGCCTCAAACATCCTCGCCAACCTGGTGCTGGGGCTGGCTGCGGCCGCGGCGGGAATCGCGCTCAGCGGCGGCTAGCCGGCACGGGGTTGCGGATTCCGACGGCGGAACAGGCCGCACCCAGCAACAGCAGCGCGGCCGTGGCCAGCAGTGCGCGGTGCAGGCCCGGCGTCGTCAGCTCCGGACCGACGATGAAACCCGCAAACGCGATGCAGACCAGGCCGGCGATCCTCGAAACCGCATTGTTCACCGCGGAGCCCACGCCCGCCTGCTTCTCGGGCACGGATCCCAGGATGGCCGCCGTCAGGGGTGCCACCGTCATGGAAAGGCCGAGGCCGAAGACCAGCTGCCCGGGCAGGACCTGGCTCCAGTAGTTCAGGGCGCCGCCAACGGACAGTGTGAGCAGGAAGCCGGCCGCACACAGCACCGGCCCGGCAGTCATGAACCACCGCGGCCCGTACTTGCCGGCAAGGCCGCCGAAGAATGATGCCAACAGCATCAGGATCACGGTCGAGGGCAGCAGCGCCAGGCCGGCGGTGGTGGCCTTCATGCCGCCCACCTGCTGGATGTAGATGCCCAGCGCAAAAAACCCGAGGGAAAACCCGCCGTAGATTGCGGCGGTGGCGATGTTGCCCCAGCCGAAGTTCCGGACCGCGAACATGCCCAGGGGCAGGAGCGGGGCGGCTGTCCGCGATTCGTGGATGAGGAAGGCCACCGTGGCCACGAGGCCTGCGGCCAGCGACAGCCAGACCTGCAGGCTGCCCCACCCCGCGCTCCCCTGCTCGATCAGGGCATAGACCGGACCGCCAAGCGCAACGACGGCAAGGAGAGCCCCCGCAATGTCGATCCTGCCGGAAACGCCGGGTGCGGTGTCGGCCTTCCGCAACCTGGCCAGCACGGGCCAGATGGCCGCCGCCGGCAGGACGTTGACGAAGAAAATGACCCGCCACGAGAGCAGGTCCACCGACACGCCACCGATCAGGGGGGCCACGATGGCGGCGGCACTTGTCCACGCCGACCATTTACCGATGGCCGCACCTTGGCTGCCGCTGTCGAAGTGGCTGACGATCAGCGCGAGCGAGCTGGGAACCAGCAGCGCTCCGGCCACGCCCTGCAGCCCGCGGCTCACCACAAGCATTTCGGCGGTCCATGCTGCCCCGCAGAGGACCGAGGTGAGGGCAAACCCGCCCAGCCCCCACTGCAGCACACGTACCCGTCCGAAGTGGTCCGACAGCGAGCCGGCCGCCAGGATAAGGGCGCCCAGCGTGAGAAGGTAGGCGTCCACCACCCACTGCTGGACGCGGAGGCCACCGCCGAGTTCCCTGCCGATGGCGGGCAGCGCCAGGCTGACGACGAAGCTGTCAAGGATCGCCATGAACGACGCCACAATCGCAACCGTCAGTACCTGTCGCTGGAGTCGCGTGGGCGCGGTGGTCTGGCTGGCATCGCTCATGACTTACCGTATCGTGGACTGGATGATCAGCAGACGTGATGCGGCAATTGCCCTGGATGTACCTCTGGAAATGGCCCAGCGCCACGGCATTCCCAAGCTTCTGACCGAAGCCCAGCTGGGCGAGCTGCTGGACAATCCGCCTGCCTGGCTCGTCCAGTCCCGCGCCAACCGAACAGGGAAAAGGCCGGTGTGGGTGCATCTCGTCTGCGCGGTCTGCGGCTACGAGGAGGCGGCCCGGCCCAAGAAGTGGTGGCCCGAGTTCACGTACGTCGTATGCGACCATCACCGCCCCTCCGAGGTTCCCCCGCCGGCGCCCGGATTCGTACGGAGCGAGTTCGACGGCGTGGGCACCAGGTTTGTGGGCATCGCCGACGTCACGGGCTGACAGGTGATTAGGGCAGTTACATTTGTGCGGGAACAGGCGTAATTTACGTAGGGAGGGGCACCCTCCTGCCCCTCGGACGAGGGAGCACGCAATGCCGGACAAGTCGCCGCACCAGCAACAGCAGAAAAAAGCGGGCAAGACCATCAAGCAGAAACGCGCGGACAAGAAGGCCAAGCACCCAATTGAGGGAGCCCCGGACCCTGTGGCGCATCTGAAGAAACGCTGATTGCCGGATTACACCGAACGGGATGGCCAGGATTCCTTGGCCACCCCGTTTGCTTCTGTCTACCCCCAGTCCGCCATTTCGCCCGGAACCGCCGCGATGTCGGTGACGTGCCCGTCGCGGAGGACGGTTATGTTCATCGGGACGCCAATGGCCTCGGCGAACAGCAGTTTCTGCAGGCTCTCGGCGTTGCTGACCGCGCGGAAGCCTACCCGCAGCAGCACATCGCCGGTCCGTAGCCCTGCCTGCTCCGCCGGGGAGCCGGACAGCACCTCAACCACTCGCAGCCCTTCGCGCTGGCCCGTGCGGACCACGTCACTGGCCGCCAGGCGTACTGGTGTGCTCACCACGCCCAGGTACGCGCGCCGCACCCGGCCGTCCGACAGGAGCGCGGAGATTATCCGGCGCGACGTGCTGTTGATGGGAACGGCCAACCCCAGCCCGGCGCCGGCCACCGCAGTGTTGATTCCCACGATCCGGCTTCGTGAGTCGGCCAGAGCCCCGCCGGAACTGCCGGCGTTCAGGGCGGCATCGGTCTGGATGACATCCTCAATGACCCTCCGGTTGCGTCCGGCCCAGACAGGGATGGCCCGTCCCAGTCCGCTCACCACACCTGCCGTCACCGAGCCCGAGAGCCCCAGGGGGTTCCCGACGGCAATCACCAGTTGCCCGACCTGCAGTGATTCGGCGTCCCCGAACTCCGCGGGCGCGACGTGCGGAGCACGGCCCCGGACCACGGCCAGATCGGACAACGGATCCGCGCCCACCACCTCGAGATCAGTACCGGAGCCGTCAGCGAAGACAGCGCGGCCCTTCTGGGTCCCGGCCACCACATGGGCATTGGTCAGCAGGTAGCCGTCCTCGGTGAACAGGACTGCTGATCCGGCGCCGACCCGGAACCGTCCGTTTCGCCGGTTCCCCGTCATCTCGATGGCAGCCACGTGGGGTGTGACGGTTCTGGCCACCCTGATGACCGTCTCCGAATAGGAGTCAAGGGCCGCGCCGTCGTCGACGGGACCCGGTTCGTTTGCAGCCGCCGTGGACATGGCATGCCTCCCTACCGCTGATTTCGAATCGCTGGATTCGTGATACCTGTCACAACTCCGCCGGCGGGGTGGGTAGTCCCGCGCTGGCTACGCCGTGGGTGAACAGCTGCGGCTGCCGCGGCCGGGATCAGCAGCTTAAACGCCGAACGCCCGGACCGAGGTCCGGGCGTTCTTCGTCAACAAGGCATAGGAAACCCCGGAAACTCGAGGTTTCCGGGGCTCGCTCTTGTGGAGATGGGGGGAATTGAACCCCCGTCCGATGTCGTGTTGTCAGGGCTTCTCCGGGCGCAGTTTGCGTCGGATTTTCTCGGCCCCAGCCGTCCTGCAAACAGGCGGCTGATCCGGGCCCAGTCATCAAAGAGTCCCGTTTACTCCGATGACGGGAGCAAACAGCAGTGGCTATCTAAATGACGCCAGGATCCGGGGCGATAGCATCCCCGGGCTGACGGACTGAACTACTGCTTAAGCAGCGAGTTCGAAGTCAGTGCGCTTAGATTCGGCACTTATTGGTTTGCAGACAGCGTTTACGAGATAATTCTGCATCCTCGGCCCGCTTCACCTGTCGCGACTAACATCGTCGAAACCGATCATCCCCGTATTTTGTTACCAAACCGGCGGGGACAAGGTTCTGGACCAGTTCCCTGCCGGACTATTCATCATAACGCATCGGCGAGGACAATCATTCCAGCCGGCGAAGGGCGCGTCGGCTTTTCAGTCCTAGCGCCGGTTGCGTTCCCGCATGACGCGCTGGGCCTCGCGCTTGTCCTGCTGCTCGCGAAGGGTCTGGCGCTTGTCGTAGTCCTTCTTACCGCGGGCGATGCCGATCTCCACCTTGGCCCGGCCGTCCACGAAATACAGCTGCAGAGGAACAATGGTAAAGCCCGATTCACGGATTTTGTGCGAGATCTTGATGAGCTCCTCGCGGTGCAGCAGAAGCTTCCGCCGCCGGCGCGCCGCGTGGTTGGTCCAGCTTCCCTGGTTGTACTCAGGGATGTGGATGCCCTCCATCCAGAGCTCGTCGTTGTAGAACGTGCAGAACCCGTCAACCATGGACGCGTGGCCCTCGCGGAGGGACTTCACCTCCGTCCCCATGAGCGCGATGCCCGCCTCATATGTGTCCAGGACGTGGTAGTCGTGCCGGGCCTTCCGGTTGGTGGCCACGACTTTACGGCCACTTTCTTTGGGCACGGTTCAACTCCTCAGTTCTCGGTACTGGCTGTTCCGGAGGCACCGGAACAAAGTCTTACTATTCTACGGCAGGTGCGCCGACGGGCCTGAGCCGTCAGGCGGCGGCCCTTCCTTGTCAGAGCAGCCGCATCGGGTCAACCGCTTCACCGTTCAGCCAGGTCTCAAAGTGTGAGTGGCAGCCGGTGGAGTTTCCCGTGGTGCCCGAGTAGGCGATGAGCTGGCCCTGGCTGACCTGCTGCCCGACGGAGACCACAACGCTGGTGTTGTGGTAGTAGATCGTGGTCAGCGAGTTGCCCTGGACCACGCCATGCGAGATCTTGACGTTATTTCCGCCGCCGTCATCCGCCCAGCCGGCCGAGAAAACCGTGCCGGCTGCGGCCGCGTACACCGGCGTGCCGCAGGCGGCACCGAAGTCAATGCCCGTGTGCATGTAGCCGCCGGTGCCGTAGAAGTCGATGGTGCCGGGCGGCGTCGCACGCCATCCAAAACCGGAGGTGATGGGTACGCTGTCGGGGAACGGGTGGCGGAGGCCAAAGGCCGACGGCGGGCCGGCCACCGGAGGCACGTAAGGCGCGGGTTGCTCGCCCTTGGCCTTAGCAGCGGCGGCAGCAGCTGCGGCGATCCGCCGCTGCTCGGCGAGCCACGCCTCGCGCAGCCTGCGGTCACGCTCTTTGATTTCTGCGGCGACGGCGTCCTGGCGCGCCTTGACTCCAGCCAGCTTCTTCTGGATGCCGGGCTTGGCGGCCTCGAGTTCGTTGTTCAGGCGGGTGGTGTCGGCGATGAGCTTGTCCACCTTGGCCTTTTTGGCGGCGGCCTCGTCGCGGGCGGCTTTCTCTTTGACAAGCGCCGCGTCGGCCTTGGCCTTGAGGTCCTTGATCTCGGCTTCAACCGCCTGCAGCCGGGCCTGCGAGTTCACGTTGGTGGCATTCTGCTGGGTGAGCTTGTCCATTGCGGAGTTCTGGCTGCGCAGCGCCTGGTCAGCCAGGTCCATCGTGTCAGTGAGGCTGCCGGTGTTGTTGGAACCGAAGAAGAGGGTGAGGTCCGAGGGAACGCCGCCGGATTTGTAGGCCTGCGTGGCGATCTGGCCGATCAGCTTCTTCGTGCTGGCGATCTTCTGCTTGTCTGCATCCAGCTGCTGGGTGATCTTGGCCTTGTTCTGCTGCGCCAGATCCACCCTGGCAGCGAGTGCTTCCACTTCCTTGACGGCACTCGCCACGCGGCCCTGGGCCTCGAGCAGCGCCTGCTGGGCGGCCGGAAGCTGTCCCCGGTAGATCACGAGGTCCCCGGCCGCTTTCGAAATTCTTGCATCGACGAATTCGAGCGACTGCTGGACCCGGGCGGCTTCGGCCTTCAGGGCCGCCTGCTGGTCCTCAAGGTCGTCTGCATAAGCGGCAGGGGCTGACGCACCCAGGCTCGCGGCCAGCACTAGTGCCACTGCGGCACTGAGAATTCTGCGCTGGCGCCCCGCTGGGCTCTTTCGCATGGGCCTGCCGGAACTCATCATGGGCATTCCTTCGGTGAGCATGGCCTACACCCTCAAGTATCGGCGGAGCGTGAGCAGAGATGAAGTGCCCGCCAGTACAACGCCCAGCCCGATGAGGGCCGGGGCGAGGAGCAGGGTCTGTGCCGGCGAGATGAATGCTGTGTCCGGATACTGCTTGGACAGGTATTCGCCCAGGAAGAAGTGGGCCACGGCCCACAGCGTTCCGGACGCGAGGGCGGCGCCGATGACCGCGGCGATGACGCCCTCGAGGATGAAGGGCAGCTGGATCACCGTCTTTGACGCGCCCACGAGCCGCATGATGCCGGTTTCCCGCCGCCGGCTGAACGCCGAGAGCCGGATGGTGGTGGCGATGAGCAGGATGGCGCACACCGTCATCACTCCGGCGATGCTCACTGCCACGAGGGACGCCGCATTCATCACCGAGAAGAGCCGCTCCAGGACCTGCCGCTGGTCGATGACAGTTTCCACGCCCGGCTGCGAGGCGAAGGTCTCGCTGATGATCTGGTACTTCTCCGGGTCTTTCATGTTGATCCGGAATGAGGCGGGAAGCTGGTCCGGCGTAACCGAATCGACGATGGGAGAGTTCGAGAACTGCTCCTTGAAGTGCTTGTAGGCGTCATCCTTGGACTCGAACTGGAAGTCGTTGATGTACTGGGCCACCGCGGGTGATTCCAGCAGGGTCCGCACGTTGTCCTGCTGTTCGGCCGTCACCGGTCCCGAGGCGCAACCGGCCGCCGTCGACCCTTCACCGCACAGGAAGATGGCCACCTGGACCTTGTCGTACCAGTAGCCCTTCATCTGGTTGATCTGGAGCTGGAGCATCCCGGCGGCGCCCACGAAGGTCAGGGACACGAAGGTCACCAGGATGACGGAAACGACCATCGACAGGTTGCGCCGCAGGCCGCCGCCGATCTCGCCGAGGATGAACTGGAGCCTCACAGCCGGTCCTCCCCTGCCTGGTCGCGGGCTGCCTCGTCATCGCGTCCGCTGGCGTCCTTGAGCCGTCGGGACTGGCCGACCACGGGAATCATCGATGTGTAGAGGGCCCGGGCTTCGTCGCGGATGACTTTGCCGTTCTTGAGCTCCACAACGCGCTTGCGCATCTCGTTAACGATGTCGTCGTCGTGGGTGGCCATGACCACGGTGGTGCCGTTCTGGTTGATCTTGTCCAGCACCCCCATGATGCCCATGGACGTGGTGGGGTCCAGGTTGCCGGTGGGCTCGTCGGCCAGCAGGATGCCGGGGCGGTTGACCACGGCGCGGGCAATGGCCACGCGCTGCTGTTCACCGCCGGAGAGCTCGTGGGGCATGCGTTTCTCTTTGCCCTCGAGGCCTACGGTTTTGAGCACCTCCGGGACGGTGTCCCGGATGACGCTGCGGCTCTTGCCGATGACCTGCATGGCAAAGGCCACGTTGGCGAACACGTTTTTCTGCGGCAGCAGGCGGAAGTCCTGGAACACCACGCCGATTCCGCGGCGCAGGCGGGGCACGCGCCAGCTGGAGATGTTGGCTACGTTCTGGCCGGCGACGTAGACCGTGCCGGAGGTGGCGCGGTCCTCCTTGAGGACGAGGCGCAGGAACGTGGACTTGCCGGATCCTGACGCGCCGACGAGGAAGGCGAATTCACCACGGTCAATTTCAAGGCTGACAGAATCCAGGGCGGGCCTGGCTTTCTGGTCGTAGACCTTGGTGACATTTTCGAATCGGATCATGACCCTAAGACCCTGCAGGACACGGCTTTAAGGGCATGGTCTGCAACCGGTGCGGGGGCTTTCGCTAGGGGGAAGTAGAGCTCCGGCCTCTCGACTATACGCACGGGCTGCCATGCTCAGGCGGGAGTCAGAGGGGCGTGTCGCGGGATTGGGCCCGTTGCCTCCTGATGCGCCTAGCGTTCGGCGTTGCGGTTGTCAGTGCGCCAGCGGATCCCGGCTTCGATGAAATCGTCAATGGCGCCGTCCAACACAGCGGTGGTGTTTCCCACCTCGTGCTCGGTCCGGAGGTCCTTGACCATCTGGTATGGGTTCAGGACGTAGGAGCGCATCTGGTCGCCCCAGGACGCCTTGACGTCGCCGGCGAATGCCTTCTTCTCCGCGTCCTCCTGCTCCTTCTTCAGCAGCAGGAGCCGCGACTGGAGCACCCTCATCGCGGCGGCGCGGTTCTGCAGCTGCGACTTCTCATTCTGCATGGACACCACTGTGCCGGTGGGTATGTGGGTCAGGCGGACGGCCGAGTCGGTGGTGTTGACGGACTGGCCGCCGGGGCCGGACGAGCGGAAGACATCCACTCGGATTTCGTTGTCCGGGATGTCAATGGAGTCGGTCTGTTCGATGAGGGGGATGACTTCCACTGCGGCGAAGGAGGTCTGCCGGCGCCCTTGGTTGTCGAACGGGCTGATCCTGACCAGCCGGTGTGTTCCGGCCTCGACGCTGAGCGTGCCGAAAGCGTACGGCGCATTGACCTCGAAGGTGGCGGATTTGAGGCCCGCTTCCTCGGCGTAGGAGGTGTCCATGACGGTGGTCGGGTAGCCGTGGCGCTCCGCCCACCTCAGGTACATGCGCAGCAGCATCTCGGCGAAGTCTGCGGCATCGACGCCGCCGGCTCCTGAGCGGATGGTCACCACGGCCTCGCGCTCGTCATACTCGCCGGAGAGCAGGGTGACAACCTCAAGGTCCTTCAGCGACTTGCGGATGGACTCCAGCTCGGTCTCCGCCTCCCCCATGGAGTCGGCGTCGTCCTCGTCCTGGCCGAGTTCCACCAGCACCTCAAGGTCATCGATGCGCGAAACCAGGGTGTTCAGCCGTTCCAGCTCGGACTGGCGGTGCGACAGCCGCGAGGTGATGACCTGCGCAGCCGCAGGGTCATCCCAGAGGTCCGGCTCGCCGGCACGCTCGCTCAGTTCTGCGATCTCTTCCTTGAGCGCCTCGACATTGGTGACGTTCTCGATGGAGGTATAGGTGCCGCGCAGCGCGCGGATTTCTGCAGCAAAATCAATTTGAGCCATGGTTGTTTAAGCGTACGCTATCCGCCCTGACCGCCCGGACGGTGACCCGGTTGGCAGCAGCGGCGGACTCGCCTAGCGGGTCAGCCGCGAGCGTGCGGTGGATGAGGCCGCAATGGTGATGCCGTCCGGGATGAGGAAGTTGACCACCGGCGGGTGCACGGTGGCGCTGAGAACCACGACGGCGGTGGAACCGTCGGGCGTCCCCGTTCCGGACGCGACGGCCAGCCCGTCGAGACGGCCGAAGGCGCCGTTGCGGCTGAGATAGTCGCCCGCGACGTTCCGGACCCGGTCACCGTTCAGCAGGGCCGAGGGAGTGCCGCCGGCTGTTTCGACCTGGCCGAGCGTGTAGGAGTCGGCGGCGGCCACCGACGCGCCGTCCGCGAGCGACAGGAGTTTCTTGTGCTCGATGTAAAGGCTGGACGCAGCCATGACCACGGTGCCGACCAGCAGGGCCAGCATGACGAACCCGATGATGAGGACCGTCATTTGACCATCCTCATCATGGCTCGTTGGCGCTGATCCGGTGGGAGTACGGCCGGCCGTCGGAGGTGTCAACGGAACCTGCCCACGACCTGGGTGGCCGAGGCGCTCAGTTGGCCGGCGTTGAGCCGAAGTGCTTCGCCAAAGGGCACGAAAGGCAGCGGCACGGTGAGCCGTACGGTGACAGTGACCGCGGAGCCCGCCGCCATGCAGTCGCCGCCGGCGTCACAGCGGATTTCGACGCCGGCGTTCCCGGCGGGATGGCCATAGTCGGCAAGGGCAACCATGGTGGCCTGCTCTGCGGCAGCCCGCCCGGACAATGCATCGGGCTGCGTCACGAAGACCTTGGCCGCCTGGTCCGCGGCTCCCACCACGGCGAAAGAGCCGCCCTGAATCTGGCCAACCGTGATGATGAAATAGACCACGGGCACCATGAGGAGCAGTCCAAGGAACGTGAACTCGACCACCGCGCTCCCCCGCTGCCCGTCGTCGCCCCTTGGCTTTGCCCGGTCGCCTGCGCCATGGGCTCCGAGACTGCCCCGCGCGCCGACAGCAGTTGAACTCTCGAGACACAGCGCCTCGTGGAGCCTGCGCACAACACGGCTACTGATGTGCCGCCGCCCGCGGTCAACCGGTGATCGCAGCATGTCCGGTGACCTCCAGCCCGTCGCGCGGACCGATCAAACCGATGACCGGCAAGGGGGCCCTGACAGTCACTTCCAGCGTCCGCAGCCCCTGAAAAGTGACCTCGCGCGTTTCGATGTCGCGGGCAAAGTCGGCGTTGAGCGCCGTACCGATGAGCTCGCCGGTGCGGCGCCTGGCGTCGTCGGCACCGCGGTCGGCCAGGGTCCCGTACCGGGCGCCGGATGCCGCAGCGTCGATGAGTGTGTTCCGGACGTGCAGGATGAGCGCGAGCTGGATGATGGACACAAAAAACATGGTCAGCAGGGCGCCCACGAGCACAAAGTCGACCACGGCAGCGCCGTGCTCGCGCCCGGAGGTTTCCGCGCGGGTCCCGTCCACAAGCTACTTTCCGACCGTGTCCATTGCCTGGTTGAACATGGCCTCCAGGGCAGGACCGGCCAATGCCAGCAGCGCAGCAACTAAGACCGCCGACATCAGGGTGATCATGACCCAACCGGGCACATCCCCGCGCTCAGGATGGTCGGAGGCTGGCGCGATCCTCCCTGGCCGCGGTACCGCGGCAAAGGAGTGACCGATCAGCGCCGCCACTGCGGCGACAAGTGCAAGTCCGTGCCTGGCCATGAATGTCATGTGCTTCCCTTTTCTCCGAGTTGTTTGTTGGGCATGGCCCCTGCCGGCGGTTGCCGGAGCAGCGGCGTCAAAAATTCAGGCTCAGCGCCGCTATTCCGGGGAACACGGCGAACACCACTGTCAGGGGCAGTACGCCGAAGACAAGCGGCACCATCATGGCGATTTCCTTCTTGCCGGCCGACTCCATCAGCTCGCGCTTGGCCGTATCCCGGACGTCCTGGGCCTGGGCCCTCAGGACTTCGGCCAGTGGCGTTCCGCGCTCCACAGCCACGATGATGCCGTCAACAAAGCGGATAAGCGGCCCCAGATCCGTGCGGGCGGAAAACTCCTGCAGCGCCTCCACCAGGGGCTTCCCCGCCCGGGTTTCAGACAGGACCCTGCTGAATTCCTTGGAAAGCTCGCCCCGGGCCGTTCTGCAGACGCGGTCGAGGGCCCCGGTGGCGCTTTCCCCGGCGCCCACGGCGAGCGCAATCATTTCCGCCAGGCTCGGGAACTCGGCCAGCATCCGCGCCTCCCGCCGCTTGATCTGCACGCCCAGCCAGTAATCACGGAAGAGGAATCCGCCGATTCCGCTGCCGACGGAGACCGCCACGGCCAGGACAGGGCTGAACCTCCCGGTCAGCGCCGCTGCCACGATGACGCTGACTGCAGCGATGAACGCGCAGAGCGCCCACAACAGCTGCTGGGCCCGGAAATCCAGGGAAGACTTATCAATTCGTGCCTGGGCGAGCCTGCGGCTGAGGGCTGTGGAGCCGAGGTTGAACCGGGCCAGTTTGGCAGTGGCTTCCCTGATCAGCGGGCGGAGAATGCGTTCGAGGGGACCAAACGGAGTGAGGACGCGTTCTTTCGCCCGCAGGAGCCTCGATTCAAGGTTTTGGGACCTGAGCTGTGGTTCGATGCGCTCCACGAAACTGACGGACCGCATGAACGGGAGCCTGACGAGGAGGAGCCACAGACCGGCACCGAGGAGTGCACCACAGACGATCGCGGCCGCTGGAACTGTGGTCATCGAAGCAACGGTGGTCATCGCAACACCCGCTCTTCCTCCGGGAGGGCTCCGATCTTCAGCATGACCGAGTAGCACACCAGCGAGACGACGAGGCCTCCCAACAATACGGCCGCTCCCATGGGGGTGTTGTATGCAGCCACAGCCTCCGGACGGCTGACGAGCAGCAGCATGACAATCCACGGCGCCGCGACGGCCAGCCGGGCAGCGTTGACCGTCCACGACTGCCGTGCTTCGAGCTCACTCCGGGTCCGGGCGCTTTCGCGCAGGAACTCGGCGAGGGTCCCGAGCAGCTTGCCGAGATCGGAGCCGCCCACCTCCCGGGTGAGCCTGAGTGCCTCGATGATCCGGTCGGCTACAGGGTCCGCCAGCCTTTCCTTGAGCCTGTTGAGGGACGCGTCGAACTGGCCGCCGGAACGGTAATCCGAGCCGAAGTCCCGGAACACGTGCCGCAGCTCCTCGGGTCCCTTGTCTCCCAGCTGTATCAGTGCCTCCGGAAGGGACAGCCCTGCCCGGATGGCCGACCGAAGGTGATCGACGACGTCGGGCCACACCCGCCGCAGGACGGCGGTGCGTCGCTTGGCGCGCCACTTCACCACCGCCACCGGAAGCCAGCCAGCGAACAAGCCGAAGCAAAATGAAATCGGCCAGGATCTGCTCACGGCAAAGAAGACCAGTGTCGCAAAAGCGCCAAGGCCGAGGCAGCTGCCGATGAGACCGGCAGCCGTGACCTTTTCAATGCCGGCAGACAGCAGCAGGTCATGGAGACGGCTTGTACGCGGTCCGCGCTTGGGACGCGCAGGCTGGTCCCAGGCCGACCACCAGATGAGGAACAGACCGGCACCCGTCAGAACCCCTAACAGCGCAGCCATCAGCGCGGATCCAGGAGTGCCGCGACCTCATAGCCGGCCCTCGCGAATTTTTCCTCAGCCGGCATGGTGTTGGCCGTCGGCTCCAGCACGCCGCCGATCATGGAAAAGATCATGGAGGACTCGATGATTCCGTTCTCGACCCGCCTGCCCAGCGAGAGAATCTCCGTCACCTGCCTGCGCCCGTTCGCAAGGCGGCTGCAGTGCACCACCAGATCAATGCACGAGGCCACGGTAGGAACCACAAACGCGCTGGAGATGTTGTCCCCTGCGAGCAGCGGCAGCGTGCACAACTTGGTCACGGCGTCGTGTGCCGAGTTTGCGTGGACGGTGCACATCCCGGGAAGGCCGCTGTTGAGGGCGATCAGCATGTCGAGGCTCTCTGCTTCCCGCACTTCACCTACGACGAGCCGGTCGGGCCGCATCCGGAGGGCTTCCTTGACCAGCCGGCGGAGCGGGATCTCCCCTTCGCCTTCCAAGTTGGGCTGCCGGCATTGCAGGCCGACAACATCGCGCAGCGGAAACTGCAGTTCGAAGATCTCCTCCACCGTAACGACGCGCTCGCGGCTGCCGATGCTGGCTGCGAGGCAGTTCAGCAGCGTGGTCTTTCCCGCCTGCGTGGCTCCTGAGACCAGGATGTTGAGTCCGCTCGCGACGGCGGCGCCCAGGAAGCGCCCGGACTGCGGAGTCAGGGTGCCGAGTTCCACGAGGTGATCCAGCCGGGTTGCCTTCACAACGAACTTGCGGATGTTGACGGCCCAGTGGCGCCTGGTGACGTCCGGAATGACCACGTGCAGGCGAGACCCGTCGGGAAGGGCCGCGTCCACGAAGGGCGATGAGATGTCCAACCGCCGGCCCGAGCTCTTCAGCATGCGCTCAACCAGGTCCCGGACCTGCTGGTCCGTAAGACTCAGTGATGTGAGTTCGGATTCACCGTTCCGCGCAACGTAGATTTCCGTCGGTGCGTTGATCCAGATTTCCTCGATCCCCGGATCATCCAGCAAGGGCTGGAGGGTCCCGAACCCGGCCACAGCATCAAAGACAAACCGCCGTGCTGACTCCAGCGGGCCAAGCGGCGGAAGCGGCCCCATGAGGGCACGCTCGTCGTAGTCGGTAATGGCTGCTTCCACGAGCCGCCTGACCTCGGCAGTCTGATGCAACGGATCGAGACCCCGCCGACGGATCAGCTCCCGGACTTCATCCTCGACAATGCGTACTGCATCCATGAATTCCCCCGAACGACTGCCGCCCCCAGCGGAGGCAGTACATCTGGGTTAAAGCTAGAGGATGCTGTCCCGTGAGCCAAGACACAGACCCCGGGTATGTGGATAAGCCTAGGGCCGACCGGGCAATGGATCCGGTTGGATCGAGCGCGGCTTTCCTGCCCTGGGCGTGCCCAGCATCAACGGGGCCAGCGGCGTACGGAGGACGAGCACGGCGAGAAGCCAAGGTATGACGAGTGACCCGGAAAACACGAGCCAAGGCTCCGCTCCCCACTGCATGAGAACAATCAGTAGAAGTGCATGCGTGAGAACAACCAGGAAACCACACCTGGCCAGCAGGGTCACCCCGGCGGCAAACCGCGGGCCGGCCAGCGGAACAAGAGTCTCGGCAACAAGCACCATCCCGGCACAGATAGCAATGGCGACAACAACAGTTGTTACGGGAACTCCGAGCTTGGCATTCTTGAGGTCGAAGTACGACGACCAGTCCGCCAGGATCGCGCACACACTTCCCAGGAGCAGAAGACTTCCAATTAGCAACGGCCGCATCAGCCGACTCCGGAGTCGCTTGAACACCCGCCCTGCCAAAATAAAAACAACGCAGGTGCAACCGATTCCCGCAGCCAAGGGAATTTTGGCGACCAAATTGCTGTCGGCGTAGGTAACCGCAAGGGCACCCAGCGCAACGGCCCATTGAAGCCACTGCGGGAATCGCTGAATTGCACGAAGAAGAACTACTGCCACAAATAGCGCCGTGACGAACCAGAACGCCGCAAACGGGCCGGTAAGGCGAGATCCGCCCTGAATGAGCCTGCTGAGCGTGGAGAACCCGACATCATCCAGCTGGGAAATCCACCAGGCCCCGATAACAACCAGCCAAAACAGGTATGGAACCAGCAGGGACTTTGCACGGTTCCTGATCTCAGACGTCAATGTCCTGTTTTCTGACCAGAAGTAACCGGACAGAAAGAAGAACAAGGGCACATGCCACGGGTAGAGCGTCTCCCGGGTCAGTGGGCCGGCCCACGCTGTTACATGCCCGGCAACCACTGCGGTTATCCCCAGAACGCGAAGAAAGTCCACAGCGCCGGAACGGCCAGGAACGGGCCGCCTGCCCTCCCCAACTTCCCCCCGTGGGTTGGGCTCGTGAGCGCGCCCTTGGTTCGAGACGTGTCCGTAATTTGGCTCCATGGACACTAGGGCGTGCCTGAGGCTGCTACCGGTTCAGCCGCTTCTGCGCCGGCGTAGCCGAAGGGGTTAGCGCTCTGCCAGCGCCAGTGGTCAGCGCACATCTGGGCCAGGTCACGGTGCGCGGACCATCCCAGGTCCGCCAAGGCTGCAGAGGCGTCGGCGTAGCTCACGGCCGCGTCCCCCGGCCGCCGGGGTGCAAACTCATAAGGAACCGGATGCCCGGCCGCGGCGCCGAAGGCGTCGATCACTTCCAGGACGGACGATCCGCGTCCGGTGCCAAGGTTCCAGCGGAACGAGCCAGTCTTCGTCTGCAGGTAGTTAAGCGCGGCCAGGTGGCCGGCCGCGAGATCCATGACATGGATGTAGTCGCGGACCCCCGTGCCGTCGGGTGTGGGGTAATCGTTGCCGAACACCATGACCTTCTCACGGCGACCCACCGCAACCTGGGCAACAAAGGGCAAGAGGTTGTTGGGAATACCGTGTGGGTCTTCGCCGATGCGCCCTGACTCGTGCGCGCCGACGGGGTTGAAGTAGCGCAGGAGCGCGATACTCCACCGCGGGTCGGCGTCGCTCAGGTCCGACAGGATGTCTTCGATCTGCTCCTTGGTCCTACCGTAGGGATTCGTCGCGTCCAGCGGCGACTTCTCGATCAGGGGAACATGCTCCGAAGCCCCGTAGACCGTGGCCGACGAGCTGAAGACCAGCCGCCGAACACCGGCCTTCTCCATGCCCTCCAGGAGGTTGAGCGTGCCCACCACGTTGTTCTTGTAGTACCACAGCGGCTTGGCCACGGACTCGCCGACGGCCTTCAGGCCCGCGAAGTGGATGACGGCTTCAAACCCGCCTTCCGCAAAGACCCGGTCGACAGCCTCGGCGTCGAGCAGGTCGGCCTCGCGGAACTCCACCTTCTTGCCGGTGAGCTCTTCGACGCGGTGCACTGCTTCGATGTTCGAGTTCATGAGATTGTCCAGCACGACGACGTCGTGCCCGTCCTCGAGCAGGCAAAGAACCGTGTGTGATCCGATGTAGCCGGCGCCGCCGGTAACCAAAACCTTCATGGCCATCAGTTTAGGCGGGATGCGGCGAC
Source organism: Arthrobacter sp. NPDC056691 (assembly GCF_042791415.1). Lineage (NCBI taxonomy): Bacteria > Bacillati > Actinomycetota > Actinomycetes > Micrococcales > Micrococcaceae > Arthrobacter > Arthrobacter sp. NPDC056691. The sequence goes on along the minus strand of NZ_JBHTXX010000014.1, from coordinate 92,564 downwards.
GCCGTTAACTAAGTCACGTCCCCGGCCCGGAGAGTGGGAAGAGGTGCATCGGACGGTGCGGCCAGCATCACATTGGTCACATTGGTCACATGAGCATCTTCAGTGCTAGGATGGGCCGCCTGTACCGCCGCCGGCGTGCTGGGAGTCAAGACGGCGAGGACGTCAGCCATGAGCCGGCTCTCTGCCCGGAATTTGAAGGCTACGGAGTATTACATGCAGTGTTCCCCAAATAACAAAATCTCCGCGGCTCTCACCATCAAGGTGAAGCGCATCGGTCTCCTGGGCGGCACAGCGCTCCTGTCCATGATGCTGTGCCTCGGCGGCGGCCTTCCCGCGCAGGCAGCCCCCACCCCCGCGGATCCGGCAACCCCCCAGACGCCGGCGGACTCTCCGTCGCCCATGCAGACCCCACCGGACGCGCCAGCCGCTGTTCCCTCCCAGTCAGCGGCGCCGGGCCAGAGCCTAAACACCGCCCAACCGAGCCAAACCGCTCCACAGCAGGACCCCGGCCAGATCGACATGGCTGCCCTGCGCGCCGAGATCGGAAAAGACGGCGCCTACCTCGGGCAGGGCGTCAAGCGCCGGGCCGCGACGTTCGCAAAGCAGTCCACCGCATCGTCCCTGAATGCGATCTCCACCGAAGCGGCCAACACGTGGATGGCACCCGGCGTGCAGGGGTTGGACGTCAGCAGCCACCAGACAGCTGTCAACTGGGCGGCCCAGTACAGCATGGGGGCACGGTTTGCCTATGTGAAAGCCACGGAGGGAACCACATACAAGAACCCCTACTTCGGGGCCCAGTACGGTGGCGCGCTGGACTCTGGCTTGATTCACGGGGCCTACCACTTTGCCCTTCCCGGGGTTTCAACGGCCGCAGCCCAGGCTGACTACTTCGTCAACAACGGTGGCGGCTGGAGCGGCGACGGAAAAACCATGCCCCCGCTTCTCGATATCGAGTACAACCCCTACCCCTCGCTGGGAAACACCTGCTACAACATGAGCCAGGCAGCGATGGTTAACTGGATCGCGGCTTTCTCCAACAGGGTGCTGGCCAGGACCGGGCGCCTGCCGATGATCTACACGACCACCGACTGGTGGACCCAGTGCACCGGCAACTCCGGCGCCTTCAGCCGCCAGCCGCTGCATCTGGCTTCCTATTCCCGCTACGTGGGATCCATGCCCAACGGCTGGGGTACGTACAGTGTTTGGCAGTACAGCGCCACCGGGCCTTTCGCCGGCGACTCCAATGCCTGGAATGGAACGCTTGCCAGCCTGCAAAAGTTTGCCGCGACGGCCGACGGCACCGTGCCCACGCCCTCCATCACATCACTGGGCGACGTGGTGGCGGCGGATTCTTCGGGCATCCTCTGGGATTATCCGGCGACCGGCAGCGGGACGTTCCGCACGCGCAAGCAGATAGGCGTCGGCTGGAGCGGACTGCGGTCCATCAACGCCATCGACTGGAACGCTGACGGCGTTCTTGACCTCGTTGCCCAGTGGAACACGGGACGGGTCAATGTCTATCTGGGAAACGCCGCCGGCGGGTTTGCCGCCGGCCCGGTGCTCGCGGCGTCGGGCTGGGAAAACTACCAACTGACGGTGGGCTACTGGTACAACAGCAGCTACTACCCGCAAATCATCAGCCGTGACGACTCAGGCGTGCTGCGCCTGTGGCAGAACACCTCGGGTGCCGGTGTCAGCGGCGGAACAGCCATCGCCCAGGGCTGGGGCGGGCTCAACCTGACCATGATCGACTTTGACGGTGACGGCAACCAGGACATCCTGGCCCAGAACCCGGCCGGCCAGATGCTGCTGTACCGCACGAACGGCAGCGGGCTCTTCGTCGCCGAGGCCCGCAGGACGATCGGCAGCGGATGGCACAGCATGACAAGCGTCACGGTCACCACGAACTTCAAGGGGGCCGCAACGAACGGCCTCATGGCCCGCAACACCAGCGGACAGCTCTACTACTATCCGGTGCCCGGCAACTCCGCCTGGGGCCCGGTCACCGCCATCGGGACGGGCTGGAACAATTACCTTATCGCCGGCGGAGAAACCGTCAACGTCGCCACGGCCACCCTTACGCCGCCGGCCGCGACACCTTCAATCACTTCGGCTTCCGACGTCGTAACCGTTGATGCTGCCGGCAACCTCTACCGGCGCAGCTCGGGTACCGGAACGCTGGGGACCGCCGTCAGGATCGGCACCGGCTTTACCGGGCTGGCGTCCGTCCACGTCACCGACTGGAACACCGACGGCATCCAGGACCTGGCCACACTGAGCACCACCGGCGTACTGGGAATACAAACCGGGCTGGCAGCCGGAGGCTTTGCAGCACGGACCGTTCTCGCCTCGGGTCTGTCCGGAGCCGATGTCACCTTCGGCCCGTGGCTCAAAGCCGCCAAATATCCCGGCGTTGTGGTCCGCCGTGCGGACGGCTCGCTCCAGTTCCACGCGAACCCTTCCGGAGGCGCGCTCGCCCCTGCGACCACCCTCGCCTCCGGCTTCGCGCGGACCGACGTCTCGATGACGGACGCTGACGGCGACGGCAACCAGGACCTGGTCGCAGTTGACTACTTGGGCCGGCTGACGCTGTACCGCTCCGGCGGAACAGGAACGCTGGTTTCCGAAGCCCGCCGGCTCTTGGCGGGCGGGTGGAACACCCTGAACAGCATCAGCGCGGCAAGGGGCTTCGCAGCCGCCGGATCAAACGGGCTTCTGGCCCGCGACCGCTCAGGACAATTGAGCTACTATCCGCTGACGGCCGGCGCCCTCGGTGCGAAGTCGGTGCTGCCCTCCGGCTGGAACGGTCTCCTTATCGGGGGCAGCGGGCTCCTGGTCCCGGGACGGGCCATCACCAGCACTGCAGACATCCTGACCGTGGACGCCGCCGGCGGCCTCTGGAACCGCCCGGCAGGGAACTCCTCTGTTGGCAGCCCCTACCAGATCGGAGTGGGCTGGTCTGGAATGAAGTCCCTGAACGTCGTTGACTGGAACGGCGATGGCGTGGCCGACGTCCTGGTCCAGAGGTCCAACGGCGTGTTGTCCCTGTACCCGGGTTCGGCGTCCGGCGGGTTTTCGGCGCCCTTCACGGTTGCTACCTCGGGCTTCGCCCAGATCAGCCTGGTCACCGGCAAATGGGTCTCCGGATCCCGGTATCCCGGCCTGGTGGGCTATGGCCCCGACGGCGCCCTCTACTACTGGGCAAATGCGGCCGGACGGTCCGTCAGCGCCCCGGTACGCATCGGAGCCGGCTGGTCAGGGCTCAAGCTGGCCATGATCGACTACGACTCCGACGGCAAGCAGGATCTGCTGGCCGTCAACACCGCAGGCGCCATGCGGCTCTACCGCTCCACGGGCGCGAACAGGTTTGTTTCGGAAGCCAGGAAGACCGTCGGCAGCGGCTGGCAGTCGTTCCGTCAGTTTTCCGCCAGCACGGGCTTTGCCGGAGCAACGAGCAAGGGCGTGATGGCCGTCCAGACCGACGGACAGCTGCGCTACTACCCGGTGACGGCCGGAAGCCGGTGGGGCACCTCCTATATCGCCGGGTCGGTGGGAATGGCGTCCACCGTCTCGTCCACCTCCGGCGCCAGCTAAGCAGCGAACGAATACAAAAGGCGGCTTCCCCGAACATCGGGGAAGCCGCCTTTTCTGTTTAGCTGTGTGTACCGCCGCTACGCCTCAGGCACGCGCTGTCTGGGACGCCACAATCTCCTCCACAGCCTTCTGCCAGGCCAGCACCTGCGACTCGGCGGAGAGCGGACGGGCTGCTGCGTCTGCCGCCCGCTTCCACTCCGAAATCTTCTCCGCCGTCAGCCCGTGCAGGGTGTTCCGCAGCGAGTCCGCCGAGAAATCAGCCGTCACTGCACCCAATCCGTGCTGCTCCACGAGCGCGACCATCGCCGGCGACGGGCCCACTATGAGTCCAATGCGCGCCTGGACGGCCTCGAAGAACTTGTTCGGCAGGGCGTTTTTGAGGTTGAAGTTCGTGGGCGGCAGGAATACGAGGGAAACGTCGTACTCGCTGAGCGTGGCTACCAGCTGGCTGTACGGCACCGGGTCACGGAACCGGATGGCAGGCACCGAAGCGGCCTTCTCCTTGAGCTCGGCAACGTAGTCCGGCTCATTGGGCATCACAATCATGTCCAGCGTCAGCCAGTCGGGCGCATCACGCATGGCGTCTATGAAGTTCTCGAGCTTGCGGTAACGCTGGCCCGCAGCGCTGTGGATGAGGCGGACCGGCGTGCCCACAGTGCGCACCTCACGTTCGGAGTACGGCGCTGCGTTGGTCACCACACCCGCGGCCACCCCGTAGTCCTTCGTGTATTCGTCCGCTATTCCCTGGGATACGGTGGTGACGGATTCGGCCAAGGGCAGATAGCGGCGGCAGAGCCAGCGCATGAACGGTGCCACGAATAGCCTCCACTTGAGGTCATCCTCTTTTTCACGCGGGGCGAATTCGTGCAGGTCGGCGTGGACGCCCAGCCGGGGCTGAAGTTCCATCGCCAGCGGAAGCGTATTCAGGTCGTTGGCCAGAATAACGTCGAACTCCCCGCGCGGAAGAACGCGGCGTGCAGCCGAAACGGCGGTCAGGCCGTTATAGACGCGCGGATAGCGGCGCGCGATGAGACCCAGCTTGTCGGAAGGCCAGCCGCGGGAATCGGCCGGAAGCGCGAAATGGTTGTCCACGCCGTCCGGCGCGTCACCGTAGCCGCACGTTGAAACGCGGTACTTCCCTTTGAACAGCTCAACCTGCTTGAGGACCCTGGGATCCGAGCGAATAGGTGAAAAGGTCAGGATCAACAGCGAGGGCAGCTCAGTCATATGGTTCATTATCCCAGACAGCCGCGGCCGAAAGTGGCCGTACAGCTCAGCGGAAGGCACTGAGAGACGGCACGGCTTGGGCTCAGAAGATGCTCCGCAGCACGGGCACCCGGCGGGCGGCGATAGAGACCGCAAAGCTCCCCACCAGGGTGGCGGCATAAGCGAGCCCCATGGCCTTGACCGACATCCCGGCCGCCACGGCCGGAAACTGTAGCCGGATGGCTTCGAAAATGACCAGATGCACGAGGAAGACCCCGAAGGTAGCGTTCGACAGTGCCGTAAGCGGCTTCCCCGATCGCCCTACCCTCAGGTTCGAGGCCAGCGACAGTGTCACCACGAATATGCCCAGCGCTGCCAAGGCCACTCCAACCCCAAGGTAGGAGACTGAAACTACGGCATCCAGAAGGCGAATCTCTCCCTTGTTGCCGTAGTGCCACACCGTTCCGGCTATCAGAGCGGCAGTTGCGAGGGCGGTCACTGTGAGCTTAAACCCGGTGAGGCGCACATTTCGCAACGCGTATCCGGCGAGGAAGTAACCCACGTACGGCATCCAGTGCGTCAGGAAGTTGAGGCGGACCGGACTCGATACGCCGAAAAGGCCGAGTACGCCGGGAAGCATGTAAAAGAGCACTGTCGCGGCAAGGAAAGCAGCCGCCGCCTTCGCGGCCCGGGCCTCACCTCCTCCGCGCAGGAATCCGGCGAGCACGGGGGCCACCGCGTACAGCCCGGCGATAAGCCAGAGAAAGTACAGCTGCGTGAACACCGAACCATCGACCAGCAACTGAAGAGTCCGCTGCGGGGTCAGGTCCTCGCCCCGCATCCAGATGCGCACTCCGATGAGGTACACCAGGTTCCACGCGACGAGCGCGGGAATGAGCCGCGTTGCCCGGCGCCGGTAAAACAGGCCCGGTTGTTCCGCCACCATCCTGGAACCGAGCATGAGCGCCCCGGAAATCATCACAAAGACGGGAACGACCCAGATCCAGCTCACGTCCAGCACTACAGCGATCCACCACGGACGGCTCTCGCGCGGTGCCCGGCCCAGCATGTAGCCGAAGACGTGGATCGCGACCACACCGCAGATGCTCACGACCCGGAGAATGTCCAGGCCGTATTCGCGCGGAGGCGCCGTTTCCGGAGCCGAGGCCGCGGCGTGGGCTGTGCCGGACAGAACCGGCACTACTGTCCTCCGTGCGCCGGTGGGGTCAGGCGCCGGTCAGGTTCCGCTTCCTTGCGCTCAAGGGGCCCGTCAGTGCCGGGCTGCGGGGTCTCGTCCAAGGCAATCCTTCGGGAGAGCTTGGTGAGAGTAGATTCCATGTGCCGGAACCGCTGGTAAGTCGTTGCCATGAAGACCAGGAAACTCACGATGAGGCCATAGAGCACCAGGTCCGTTCCGCGGCCGATGCCAAGCAGTCTGGCCACGCGGGTGAGCAGTTCAGGGAAGAAGATCGAGAGCGCCGCGAGGCAGGCGAAGAGAACCAGCATGATACGGCGGATGGCGAGGTGCCGTGCGTTGGAGCCGCCTCGCATCAGCGCAAGCGAGACAATGATGACGGCAAGGACGAGTGCTACCTGGACAATGATCTGCACAATTTCACCTAAAGAAGAGGTCAGCGACGATATTGACCGAGTTCAGCAACGACTGGCCTTTGGATTTCGAGTAGTCCGTGTAGATGATCTCCACCGGGTGCTCCACCCAGCGCGGATTCATCTCGGCAAGCTGATGGATCAGCTCGGAGGCGTGGGCCATCCGGTTCTGCTGCAGATTGATGTTCCGGGCGACGTTGGGACTGAACGCGCGAAGGCCGTTATGGGCGTCCGTCAGAGCCATGCCCGTTGACATCCGGGACTGCACCGCGGCCGTCCGCAAAACCAGCCGCTTCAGCGGTGAGAGCTTGGTGCGGTCATCGAGGAACCGGGACCCGAGGACGACGTCGGCCTCGCCCGAACGGATCCGGTCGGCCATGGCCAGCGCGTCAACGACGCGGTGCTGGCCATCGGCGTCGAAAGTAACGATGCAGTCCAGTTGCCGGTCCTGCAGCGAATACTCGATTCCTGTCTGCAGGGCCGCACCCTGGCCCAGGTTTACCGGGTGCTGGACAACCACGGCGCCGGCCCGGCGGGCGATGTCCTGCGAACCGTCGGTGCTGCCGTCGTCAACGCAAACAACGTGCGGAAATTCCTTCCGCAGCCCCTCGATGACGGTACCGACGACGGACGCTTCGTTGTACATGGGTATGACTATCCAGGTTCGACTCACCCGTCAAGTATTCCACAGGCGACATGCCACGGACTCATCGGCAAGCCTGACGGACGATCACTTCCGCAGTGTCTCCCGGAGTGCATGCAGCATGGCGATAGGGCCGTGAACGAGGCCGGCACCTGTGTTGTTGCGCAGATGCCAAACGGAGCGGTCTGCGGTGAGGTCAGCGGCCACAACAACGTCCGAGCTCCGGAACTTTTCCTGAAGGTCCACACGGCCGGCGAGGGTCCGCGCAAGGCGCCTGGACTCGAGATTGTCCCTCAGAAGCCGTCCGGCAACACCGGCCGGGCCGGGCTTTCCTGCGGCGGCTGACACTAGCGAGGCGAACCGGCTGCCGCGGGGCTTCGCCAGCGGCACCACCGTCAGACGGTCGTCTCCGGCCGTGACGGTTGGCACGCCGTCATACGCGTAGACTGCCGTCCCTGTCATCTGGCCGGCATGCTGACCAACGGCTCCCAAGGCACGGTTCCACAGATCATCAATGACGGCCTGTGGGTGGCTGCTGCGGCCGACGACGATACTTACGTGCAGGGGTTTGGCGGAAGTCATGCCTGGCTCCTTTCTTCGGTGGCCGGCTGCGGATTGGCCGCGCCGCACCCTGCGATTTCCCGCAGCTCGGCGATGACCGGCTCCAGGATCGTACTGCGCAGGAACTGCTGGCCGTAGGCCCAGGCAGCGGCCCAGCGCTTTTCGTCCGGCTCCTGCAAAGCCTGTGCGCAATCACGCAGCGCATTGGATATCCCCTCAGGGGTGAGCTCCTTCGCAGGGAACCACAACGGATAAGCCCGAAGGAGGTCCGTGGCTGCGTTCTCCATGTCGTGCACGGAGACGATCGGCAGTCCGGTGGCCAGGTACTCAGTCGTCTTGCCGCCGGTCACGTATTTGCCGCTGGACAACAGGAGAATCAGGGCATCCATGCTGCCGTAGAACCCGGCAACATCGCGTTTGGAGATCGGCCCGTCGTAGCGGAGTCCGTTCTCGCGCCCGGTTCCAAAGATCTCGAGAATCTCGGCGCCTGCCGCCCCGGAAGCACTCAGCTTCCCGCGGAACACAGCCTCCGCCTGCGGGCTGTCCGGACCGAAGGCGGCGCTCCACCCGTCCAGGAATTCCTGCAGCGGCATATTCACGTACTGCAGCGTGCCGAGGTAACCAAAGCTTGGGCGTTCCGCAGGCTGCACGGCCGGCCTGGCGTGGCCCGGCTGGGGGTCGAAGCCGTTGGCCACCACCCGCATCAGGTGGGCCGACTCGGGGTAGCGGCGGGCGTACTCGTCCCTGATCTGGCTATTGACGAACCAGACCTGCGCGGCCTCGCGGAGATATTCCGCTTCGCGCTGCCCCACCGTGCTGTCCGGGGTGAAGTCTTCGGCCCCGGAGATGGTGTTGAAAGCCCATGCGTCGCGGTAGTCCATGACATACGGAACGCCTTCCAGCGCCCGGGCAACGCCAAATGCGACGTACGGGCTGGCCGACGCCATGACCAGGTCGACTGGCTTTTCCGCATGAATGCGCCGGGCGGCCTCGCTGGCGGGCTTCAGCCACGCCCCGTGGAAGTCCTCGGGGAAGTTCCGCCGGCTGCGGCGGCGCAGGGCGTCCTTCCACAGGTAGGGAGCCTCAATCCTGAACCGCGAGTATCGCCGGAGGTCTCCCTTTGCCGGTTCTTCCGCACCGCCGTCGTTCACTGCGACGATCCGGATGCCTGGGTGGACAGATTCCGCCAGCTTCGCATCGACTCCCGAAATCTGGGACCAGACCTGCGGGTCGACAGTGAGGACCGTGACATCCCAGCCGTCCTCGGCGAACGCATTGGCTACCGCCGTGCAGCGGTAGACCGACGATGCGGTGCTGGGCGGAAAGGCAAACGCGATGTAGAGCAGGTGGGGCTTGTTCATCGGGCGTTCTCCAGGGCTTTGGCGTAGCCTGCCTCGAGCCTGGGCAGCATGACTTCGGCGCTATGGTTCCGGCGCACGTAGGCGGGGCCGCCGAGTTGCCGGGACAGCGCCTGCGGATCTTTTAGCGATTCGAGGACGGCCTGACCGACGTCGGCCCTGGCGACGGACACGGTGGCCAGGTCATCCGGGTATCCGGACACGGGATCGGCGACGACGACCGGAACGCCAATCCCCAAGGCCTCAAGCTCGCTGGTGGCAAGAATTCCGGCAACCTGCCCTACCGCAACATGAGCGCTGGCCAATTCCTGGAGAAACTCACTCTTGGGCATCCTGGGCAACAGCGTGACTCCCAGGCCGGCCGCTTCGGCAGCCCGGTCACCCCAGTCCAGCCCAACAATGTCAACGCCGCTGTGTCCAACCGCGGCAACCACATCCGCCGCCACTTCGAGCAGGCGGTCGCCGCCCTTCGACGCATCCCAGCGCGAGGGGAAGAACACGCGGGGCCTGGCCGCAGGGCACCACTCTGGCAGTTCATCCGGCTCGACCGGAATGGGGAAGTATTCGGCATCTGAACGGACACTTTCAGCCTTGTCACGAAGGTCGGGAGTCATGTACCACACGTGCCCCGCGCCGTCGATGTCGCCTTTCATCACTGCGTGGTGCTGGTCCTGCCAGTAGTTTTCCCGGATGTCTGTCCCGTGAAGGGTGAGCGCGTACGGACGGGAGAATAGTCCGCGTGCCCATTTGGCCCTGCCGCCCATGTTCACGTGCCACAGCTGGGTTCTCGGATAGGCCGCTGCCTGCTCCAGCCGGAACCGGTAATACGCGGCCTTTGTTCCGCCCCTGGTCCAGGGACCCTGGATTATCTTCCAGGGCTTTCCGTGGCTGACCCCTGCCCTCACGATTGTCTTACCGACGTCGGCACAGTCGAACAGCTGGGTAACACGGATTTGGTCGCTCATGCCTTTTATCCTCTCATTGAGACCCGGCGTGGGCGATTCGCGGCGGGTGCGGCCCGTCGCAATATTCCGGCGAACCGTGTGCCCCCTAGCGAGGCAGTGCGGCGTCGCCAGCACAGCCTCGGCAAGCTGTGGCGCGTAGTATTGGAAAGACTCTTCCCCTTCCGTTCTGGAGTGATTCTTGAGACACCTGCGCCGCATCATGCGCGAACTGCTGCCGCTTTTGCCACAGAATGCGCGGAGGTTCCTCCTGCTCTTCGGTGTCCTGTCGGCGGTTCTTGCGCTTCTCGACGCAGCCGCCCTTGGCGTGTTTGCCCTCGTCCTTAACCAGATTCTCAAGGGCGGGGAAATGAGCCTGCCCTTGATCGGATCCATGAGTCAGGAATTTGGGCTGCTGTTGCTCGTCGGATCAGCCATGGTGATGATCCTGAAGTCAGTGCTGAACATCTGGCTGCAATGGGTCTCCACCAGGAAATTCGCCGATTATGAACTCGAGATCGGCACGGTGCTATTCCAGAGCTACATCCGGGCCCCGTGGACAGAGCGCATGAAGCGGTCCACAGCCGAGCTAGTACGGATGATCGATGTTGGTATCGCCAACACGGTCTCCGGCGTGCTGCTTCCAGCCGTCACCCTGCCGGCGATGGCTCTGACTTTTGTCTCCGTCCTGGTCGTTCTTATCGGCGCCTCGTGGCAGACCGCGCTGGCAACCCTCATCTACCTTGGCGCCATTGCCGCATTCCTCTACCTCTGGTTGTCCAAAAAATCCTATGAAGCCGGCAAGGTGAACCGGGACGCCGCCATGCGGATGTCCACCCTGGTTTCCGAGATGCTTGCGGCCCTGAAGGAGATCACGCTCCGGGACAAGGCGGATGAGGTTGGCGGCATCGTGATGCAAAGCCGTGAAACGGCCGCACGGTCCCGCTCGAATATCCGTTTCATGGGCGCGGTCCCGAAGTTCGTGATCGACATGGCCCTCATTGGCGGATTCCTCCTCATTGGCACAGTCGGCTACCTGATCGGCGGCATTGAGGCGGCAATGTCATCGGTGGCCATCTTCGGCCTGGCCGGCTTCAAGATGGTTCCCGCACTTACCGCCATGCAGTCGCAGATAACCGTGGTGCAGTCCACTCTTCCGTACACCGAGACCGTGATGGGCGACATCAAGGATGCCGCCGAATTCCGCAAGCACGCGGAAAAGCTGGGTAAGACTCCTATTCGGCATGAACCGAAAATGCTGGAACTCCATGACGTGGAGTTCACGTATCCGGGCGCCGGCCAGCCTGCCGTCCAGAACATCAACCTGCAGCTGCCCATGGGCTCGTCCATAGGTGTGGTGGGACAGTCGGGCGCCGGCAAATCCACCCTGATCGATATCTTCCTGGGCCTTCTGACACCTTCAGCCGGAACCATGGCCCTCGACGGCGTCCCCCTGGAGGATGTGCTGGCCGACTGGCGGAAGCGCGTAGGCTACGTGCCGCAGGAAGTCGCCATCTTCGACGGCACGGTGGCCCAGAACGTCGCCCTGACCTGGGGCAACGACATCGACGAAGATCGCGTTCGCACCGCCCTGCAGCGCGCCCAACTCCTGGAAACCATCGAGTCCCGCAGGGACGGCATCAACGGCCGGGTCGGCGAACGGGGCCTTGCACTGTCCGGCGGCCAGCGTCAGCGCCTCGGAATCGCCCGTGCGCTGTACATGGATCCGCTCGTGCTGGTGCTGGACGAGGCGACGAGCGCACTCGACACCGCCACAGAGGCGGCCGTGGCCCAGGCCATCAGTGAGCTGCACGGCGAAATCACCGTCATCTCGGTGGCGCACCGCCTGTCGACCATCCGCAACAACGACCAGGTGTGCTTCATGAAGGAAGGCACCATCCTCGCGCAGGGCACCTTCGACGAGGTTGTCCAGGCCAACCCGGACTTTGCCCAGCAGGCAGCCCTTGCCGGACTGCACTCCCCCGCCGGAGCAACCGCAGCCGGCAGTTAGCAGCGCGCCGGTAGCTGCCGGCTGCTCACCGCAGCCGGCAGCTAAACGTTCCCGGCCGCGATTCCCGCATACAGCTCCGTCAGGCGCGGCACAAAGGCCGCCGCGTCATAACGGGGCAGCGCCCATTCCCGTCCGCCCAGCCGCTTGGTGACCGCAACGGGATCATCCAGAGCCGCCACGACCTGCTCCACCACGTCCTCATCGGTTCCCTCGATCACGGGCGGCGTGGTCCCGTCGTCGGGCCGTGGAAGCCGGGACCCCAGGGCGGCGAGCGGGGCACCCATGCAGAGGGCCTCGAACTCGCTGGTGGCGAAGTTGTTGGTGGCCTGGCCAATGGTCACGTGCGCCTGCGACATGATCTTGTGGAAGTCATCCTGCGGCATCCGTTCCAGCAGGGTCACCCCGTTCCGGCGCGCGGCTTCGGCGCCAGGCCCCCAGTTGAGGCCGAGGATTTCTGCGCGGCTTCCGACGGCGGCGCTGAGCTTTCGCGCCAGCTCCAGCTGCCGCTCCACGCCCTTGTCGTCATCCCACCGCGAGACGAAAAGAACGGAGGGGCGCCCGCCAGGGTGCCACGAGGGCAGCGCCGCGGCGTCCACGAGGGCAGGAAGGAACTCGGCATCGGGCCGGGCGCGCAGGGCGTTCTCCGCGGTGTCGTTGTTGGCGAAGAAAACGTGGGCGGCCCCGTCGATCGCCTGCTGGATCTCGCCGTGGAACTGCGGATCGACCCATTGCTTGCGGATATCGGTCCCGTGAAGGGTGAGCGCGTACGGCCTGCGCGGCATGCCGCGCTCCCGGAGGAGCCGTGCGCTCGTTCCGTAGTGGACATGCACAACCTCGGCCGCGCGGAGCCGGAGCGCCCGGCGCGCGACGAAGGGAACGAACCGCGCCCGGGCAAGGAGCGGGTTCTTCGGGGCAGCGGTCATCGGCCGGACCTGCTCCGGCGGCATGTAGGCCCATTCGATGCCGGCCCTCGCCGCGGCCCGCACCATGTTGCGGGCCACGAAGGCACAGTCGTTGAACTGCAGAACCCTGGGTTCGGACCTCAAGAATTTCCCCTCGCCTGACTCGTTGGCTGGTCGGTTTTCAGGCACGTGCCAGCGCCGCCGTGTAGGCACGGTCGAACAGCTCACCCACGGCCTCGGGTGAGAATCTGTTCCGGATGGGGCGTGCAATGTCCCCTGCGGACACGTCTTTGAACGCGTCCCGCGCCTCCAGCACGGCCCGTCCCAGCGACTCCGGTGTCACGTCCTCCACCAGCCTGCTGTTTGAGGCGTCGGCGTAGTCGCTGAAGCCTCCCACCCGGGTTGCAACGACGGCGCGCCCGGCAGCAAGGGCCTCGGCTGCCGACGTGAAGAAGTTTTCCTGCGCCGTCGGGAGGAAGAAGAGATCGGCGGCCGACAGGTGCCGGGCCACCTCGGCAGGCCGGACCGATCCAGCCAGCGTCACGTGGTCAGCCAGGCCGAGCTCCGCAATACGGGATTCGACCGCGGCCCGCAGCGGCCCGTCCCCCACCCAGGTCAGGTGGGCCTCGGTGCCGTGGTCCCTGAGCCAGGCGATCGTGTCCACCGCTTCCAGCGGCCGCTTCCTGGCAACCAGTCCCCCGACGGCAGCCAGCCGGAGCGGATTCCCAAATGATGCGGGGACGACGGCGTCCGGCCCCTTCACCACGCACGGCACCACCGTCGCGGCTCCCGGCCGGGCAAAGCGCTGCATCTCCGCGGTCAGCTGTCCAGTAACGCCGGTGACCACATGGGGCAGCCGCAGGACCGCCCGGACTCCGGCCAGCTTTTCCCACAGGGGTGAAACACTCCCAGGGTTGACCACGCCGTTCCAGTGTTCCGTGTGCACCCAGGCCCGTCCCCGGCCGGCAAAGGTCCGGGCAGCCCATGGCAGCATGGTGACCAGGATGGAGGAGAACGCCATGGTGTGGACGGCGTCCGCCCAGGCCATTTCCTGCGCCAGCATCCGTGCCGACTGCACGAGGGTGAAGGGGCGCCCGGGATCGGCGGCAATGCGCCGCACCGGCGTTCCCTCCCACAGTCCGGATGCCTTCCCGGGCATGCCGAGCGCGCGTCCGAGCCTCACATGAACCACCCGCACGTCGTGTCCCCTGCCACGGATGGCTTCCACGTGTTCGGCGTTGAAGGGCGCCTCGGTGGGGTTTTCGTCATGGGGATACCACGTGGCAACTACCAGGATCTTCATGTGTTCCTTTGGCTGTCTGGGAATTATGCGGGGCCTATACGAGGGCTGAGGCGCTCATGAACCGGAAGGGGGCTTCCGGGTGCAGCACCCTGGTGACGTCGCGGGGCACCCATGTCTGCGGGCTGACAAAGCGGCGCCGGGCCTGGGCCAGCGACTTCATTACGTCCACGTCCGCTTCCTCGCGCGCTACGGCGTCGAGCAGTTTTCGGTCCGCCAGCGAGAGCGGGCGGGCAGCGTGCGGCGCCCGGAACAGCAGCTTCCGCAGCTCCTGGGCCATCTCCCGTGCATCGTCCCTGTCCCAGGTTCCGGCCTCGGCGCGCAGCAGGACATGCCCAAAGACGTGCACGCGGATGATTTTCGTGACGATCGCTTCCCTGGCGCGCTGCGGAAGCTCCGCAAACCACTCGGACAGCACCAGGTCGGTGGCGAAGGCCAGGTCCTCTGTGACCGGGCGCGGAGTGTGGGTCACCCGGACGGCAGCATCGGCGTGCACCAGGTAGCGGGGCAGGCCCCTGCCGTAGCTGATTTTCGCGCCGGAGAACCACAGCTTCGCGGAAAAGGACTGGTCCTCCCCCGTGGCGTAGGTCGGCGGGAACGTGAGGCCGAGCCCCCGCACCAGTGAGAGTCGCATGAGGCCCAGCGGCGCGGTCCGGTAGGTAAGGCGGTCCGCCACCGGGTCCAGGTGGCCGCGCCGGGTACGCCGGACCACGGGGGTGCGGATTGCCCCGCCGCCGGCATGGGCCATTGGGGCGATCAGAACGTCGGATCCGTCGCGTTCCGCGGCCTCCACCCACTGCGCCAGGGCGCCGGGCTCAACGGAGTCATCGCTGCCCATGATGGCCACCCAGGTGCCGCTTGCTTCGGCAATACCGTGGTTGAAGGGACCTGCCGGGCTCTTGATGCCGTCCACGTAGTGCAGGAAGCGGACAAGTCCCCGGTGCTCGGGAGCCACGCGGTTCCGGATCGGCTCCACGTCCGTGTTGTGGCAGACCACGTTGATCCGCAGGCGCCGCGGCGCTCCGGCCTGCGCGGCCAGACCGCCCTCCAGCAGGGACGCTACAGCGCGCCCCACCGGCCGGTCCGGGGTGTGCACGGCAATCACCACGTCGAGCAGCACGGAGTCCTGTGTTTCGTTGTCCACCCAGTAAGGTTATCGCGGGTCCAATGAAACCTTGCCGAGGAGCACGCACACCCCCATGAGCCAGAGCATCGAAGTGGTCATTCCCGTCCATGATGTAGAACGACCCTTCAAACGCGCTGTCGGCTCCGCCCTGGCACAGCGCGCGGAGCTGTCCCGGCTGGGTATTGAGCTCCGGGTGACGGTGGTCCTGCACAACCTCGGCGCCGACGCCGGGATGGTCAGCGCGGGTTCTGAATCCGGCGCTGGGTCAGCAGCCAGCTCTGAGTTCGACGGCGTCACCTGGCTGACGTGCGACGACGGCGTCCGGTCCCCCGCCGGACCCCGCAACCGTGCGCTGGACGCAAGCACGGCAACGTATCTGAGCTTCGTTGACTCGGATGACCATCTGGAACCCGGGTCACTGGCCGCCTGGTGGAAGGCCGCCCAGCCGGCCGGGGCCTCCGTAGTCATCGCTCCCCTGCGCACGCCGGAGGGAACCATCCTGCCGGCCCCCCGCATTCGGCCCTCGAAGCCGGCCGTCCTGGATCCCCTCAAGGACGGGCTGGCATACAGGAGCGTGCCATACGGACTGCTCCGGCGCTCCGTCCTCACCGACATCGGCTTCCGGTACGCAGAAGGGCTGCGGACCGGCGAGGACATCGAGGCAGCCCTGAAGCTGTGGTTCCGCTCAGGCCCCGTCTGCTACCCCTACGGCACCCCCGCCTATCACCAGACCGACGATTCCGGCGCCGGCCGCGTCACCAGTTCCCTCAGCAACCTGGCGGACGAATTCACGTGGCTGGAACGGCTGCTGGCGACCGATTGGCTGCAGCAAGCCCCACTGGCTGAGCGGCGCGCCGTGGCACTGAAGGTCCTGCGCGTCCACGGTATCGGCGCGCTGCTCCGCCGCGCCGGCGCCTCCGGCGTCCCGGACGATGCCCTGTGGAACGAGGCGGAGCGTGCGTACTGGGCGAATATGTCCTCGCGGCTGTACGCCTTTGCCGGCGGCAGCCTGCCCGAGCTGAGCCGCCGGGACGCGGAACTGACCCAGGCAGCCGCCGCAGCGGCCGATCTTCAGTCGCTGCGCACCGCCGTCGAACGCCACCGGACCGCCGGCCGCCTGGGCGACCTCGTCCCGGCCAGCCCCGCGGCGATCCTGTCGCGGGACTCAGTGCTGCGGCACTACCTGACGGAACGGCTGCGCGCCCGGGCCGGCGTCTTTACCCGGTCCTGACGGTACGCAGGCCGCCCGGGCGGAAATCTGTGCTGCCTGCAACTAAACTGGAACCCATGCGAATTCTCAGCGTCGTTGGCGCACGTCCCCAGTTTGTGAAACTTGCGCCGATTGCGGCAGCCATGGAGGGCCAGGCCGAACACCTGATCGCCCACACGGGCCAGCACTATGACGAGCTCATGAGCGATGTGTTCTTCCGCGACCTCGGCATCCCCGCACCGGACTTCAACCTTGGCGTTGGCTCAGGAAAGCACGGTGCCCAAACCGGTGCCATGCTGCACGGACTCGAGGAAATCCTGGAACAGTCTGCCCCGGATTGCGTCCTCGTCTACGGTGACACCAACTCCACCCTCGCCGCGGCCATCGCCGCCATCAAGATGCACATCCCCGTCGCGCACCTCGAGGCAGGACTGCGGTCCTTCAACCGCCGGATGCCCGAGGAGCACAACCGCGTCCTGACCGACCACAGCGCGGACCTCCTGCTGGCCCCCACCGAAGTGGCCGTCAAGCACCTCGCCACCGAAGGCCTCGCCGAGAGGACCGTCCTGGTGGGCGACGTCATGACCGACGTCCTCTTCAAGGTCCGTGACCTGCTCGACGGCGGTGACCAGCCCCTGCCTGTCGACGCGGCTCCGGGCGAATATTACGTCTGCACCATCCACCGGCCGGACAACACCGACTCCCCGGAACGCCTGGCCGCCATCATCGGGTCCCTGGCCAGCCTGGCGAAGCCGGTCTTCCTGCTGGCCCATCCCCGGCTCGTCAACCTTGCGGCCAAGCACGGCATCGAGCTGGAGCAGGGAGCGGTGCGCGTTGCGTCGCCGCTCGCCTACCCGCAACTGGTCCACGCCGTCCGGAACAGCGCCGGCGTCATCACCGACTCCGGCGGACTGCAGAAGGAAGCCTTCCTGCTCCGCACCCCGTGCACGACGATCCGCCCCGAAACCGAATGGGTGGAAACCGTGGAACTCGGCTGGAACGTGCTGGTGAGCAAGGACCTGAGCATCCTGGCCGACACGGTGCAGCGCCCGGCACCGGCTGCGACGGATGCCACGCCCTACGGCGACGGCCACGCCGCCGAACGCACTGTGGCAGCGCTGATCCAAACCTTCGGAAGCTGACACCACAGACCGCCTAAAATCAAGACCTCCGGAACGGGCGCAGGACGCCCGTTCCGGAGGTCTTTTGCTGTGTTAGCTGCAGGCCACCACTTTGAACAGCTTGGCGTTGCCCTGCTGGTCCACGAGCTGAACCGCCCCCGAGGATGCGAGGTTCTGCAGGCCCTGATAGGTCCTGCTCTGCGGGTGGTTCAGGAGATACTGCGTGCCAAAATCCAGGGCATAGGAAACTTTCGTCGCCCTCACAGCGTCACACACCGCGGGTGAGGTACCAGCGTCCGCGAGCGACTCCGCCACCACGCGCATGCTCTTGCTCTCCCGCTGCCCCATATGGAACTCCAGCACCTTGCGGTCGGCAAAAGCGTAGGCAAGTGACCCGCCGTTCCACGGGTTCACCGCGATGACCGCGTCTTCGGGTACCTCCGAGCCGAGGCGGGCCAACAGGGCGTACTCGTCTGACGACAGGATGGAGTCCTTGGTGTCGCGTTCGAAGAAGTACTGGCTGGACGCCACATAGCCCCGGACCGGGCCTGTCTGCGCGGCCCAGCCAAGGGCAAGGCAGACCGCCAGGATTCCGGCCAGGCCCGCAACGCCGGTCAGCCGCATCCGGCCTACCCTGCCCGGGGGCAGTTTCAGGGCAAGGACGCCGGCAGCTGCCTTGACAGTGTCGGCTGTGGCCAGCACGCCCAGGGCTGCAAGCACCACAGCGAAAATGGGAAGGTAGGCCGCGAGGCGGTAGGTGTCCTGGTACCAGGTGCCTGTGAAGAATGCCCGGGCCCAGCCCGCGGCAAAACCGGCGTCCACGACGTAAAGGAACCCGGCCACCAGGTAGCACCCGAGCAACCAGAGCTGTGTCCGCCGCCGGATGATCCTGGCTATGCCGATCAGTGCCAGTACGGAGATCAGAAGGGTGGCGTCCGTTTTCATGGGCCCGTTCGCAAGGACTTCACCGATGGCGCCAGGCACTGTCTGATGCGGTACCCAGCCGTTATACGGCGCTGGACGGAGCTTCTGCCACGCCACCACTACCGCAACCGCGCCCGCCACCGAGCCCAGGACCACGACCGCAAACTTCTTCGGTGCCGCCTTGGTCCGGATCAGCTCCCGGATGTAGAGGAAAAGCCGTGCCAGGACGACCGGAATGCTGAAGGCCAGAAGCGCGTTGACGGCGCTCATGTGGGACAGGGCCAGTCCAGGAACTGCCACGAGGAGGGCGAGCCAAGCGCGCAGCGGAGGTTCCCGGAGCGTCGGTGACAGCCGGCAGACGAAGATAACAGCGGCGACGCCGGCCGGCAACGCGCTGACGGAGAGCAGGTTAGGGAACAGCGGGCCCCACACCAGCAACAGATAGGGGAAAGCGAGAAAACCCGCCGACAGTACCCCTGCGGCCATGAGCCCAACGGGGCGCGGCCCGATGACTACGCGCGTCAGGAACACCACGGAGATAGGCCAGATGACCGCCGAAGCCACGAGGTTGACCGCGTTCACCGAGACAGGGACGGACGCGCCGGTCAGCTGGGTCACGAGGGCAGCCAGCGAATGCCACACGGCGGGGTACACGGAGGACAGTCCGCCGGTCCCGCCGGCCATGCTGCCGAGGTTCAAGGTTGAGGCGTTGCCCGTATCCAGCACGTAGCGGACCGCGTTCAGGTGAAAGACGTTGTCGTAGCGCTGGGAGATGTTGTCGGGTTCACCGATCAGCTGGATGACCCGGCGGGCAATGAGGAGTGCACCGACGGCAACACCGATGGCGCCGGCCGCAAGGGTCGGCCAGCCGTCGCCCTGCTGCGCCGCCCGCTGCAGTGCCGTTGCTTCCCGGCGCTGCCACGGGCGCCGCATCACGGCCCATGCTGCGGCGGACGCCAGAGCGGCCGTCACAAGCACGACGCCGATCCCCCACTCCAGGTGGACGAAGGGTGCCAGCACGGCGCCAACGCCCGCGACGGACAGGGACAGCACGGGCGCGAGTCCCAGCAGGCTGGTGCGCCGGAACCCGAGAGACCACGCAAGCGCAGCACCGGGAACGAGCACCACGGCCACTGCCGCTAGCAGCGCCGGCAGCGAAGTCAGCCAGGACAAATTTCCTCCAAGAGTGTGTTAGTTGCCGCGGAGCCGGCTGATCACGTCGGCCACCGGGCCGTCCATGGTGACCCGGCCGTGTTCCAGAAGTACTCCGCGTTCGCAGACGTGGGCCACGAGGTCGAGGTCGTGGCTGACCACCACCAGCGTCTTGCCGGCCGCCGCGAGTTCCTTGATCTTGGCCAGGCACTTCTTTTGGAACGGCTCGTCGCCCACGGCGAGGATTTCATCGACCAGAAAGACGTCGGGGTCCGTGTGGACTGCCACTGAGAACGCCAGCCGGAGGTACATTCCCGAGGAATAGAACTTGACCTCTGTATCGATGAACTCGCCGATCTCGGCAAATTCGACGATGGAGTCGAATTTTTCCTTGATCTGGGCCTCGGTCATCCCCAGGATCGCGCCGTTCAGGAACACATTGTCACGCCCTGAGAGGTCAGGGTGGAACCCGGCGCCGACCTCGATCAGTCCGGCAACGCGTCCGCCGGTGCGGACAGTGCCGGAATCGGGGAGCATGACGCCGGAGATGTGCTTGAGCAGCGTTGACTTTCCCGAGCCGTTCAGTCCCAGGAGGGCCACTGTCTCGCCATGTTCGACGTCGATGGACAGGTCCCGGAGCGCATGGAACTTCTTTGACAGGTCACCTTTGCGGCCCCGCAGGAGCCACACAAGGGCTTCCTTGAGTGACCGGGTGTGCCGCAGGACGAACTGTTTGTTGATGTTGCGGATTTCAATTGCGGTGGTCAAGACTCACAGCTCCTGTGCGAAGCGGCCCTCAAGCCGGCGGAATGTCCACTGGCCGAGGAAAAGGATGGCAAGCGAGACGAGCAGCCCCACGGGAACCCAGACGGTGACCAGGTTGGGCGGGCTTCCCTCTGCCCCTGCCGTAGTCGGCAGCCAAAAGGCATGGTGGAAGCACTCCACCGCGATCGTGATGGGGTTGAGCTGGTAAACCGTGAACCAGGCTTCGCCGGCCTTGTCCAGCACCATCCGCCAGGAGTACAGCACCGGGGCGACCCAGGTGGCGATCAGCAGAATCAGGTCAACGAGGTTCTCCGAATCGCGGAAGTACACGTTGACGGAGCCGAAAAACAGGCCCAGGCCGGTGGCAAGCAGCGCAATCATGACAAAGCCGGCGACGGCGGTGACCGCCTCCAGCGGTCCGGGGCGCCAGCCGCTGAAGAGGCAGGCCACCACAAGCACGAACAGCTGCGGGAAGAAATGAACCGCCGAGACCCATACCGAGGACACCGGAAACAGTTCCCTCGGCAGGTAGATCTTGTTGATCAGCCCGCTGTTGTTGACGATCGACCGTGTTGCCGTGCTCAGGGACTCCGTGAAGAAGTTCACCAGGATGATGCCGGAAAACAGGTAGACCGCGTAGTTGGGCAGTCCTCCCCTGTTGGTAGGGCTCTGCTCCAGTCCCAGGAAAACACCGAGGGCAATGTAGAAGGCAATGAACTGGACCCCGGGCTTGACATAGGTCCACAGCAGTCCGAGGACCGAGCCCCGGTACCTGATTCTGAGTTCCTTGCGGACCAGGAGCTTGAGGAGGAACCTGGAACGGAAAACGTCAACGAGCCCGTTCCCGGTTCCCGGCGCCACCAGCGCCCGGCCGGAGTCCTGCTGAGTGGGAGAGGTGCGTCCGTTTGTCACTGACCGGGCTTCTGCTGATCAGCCTCGGAGCCGGAGTTGGCCGCGAAGGTCTGGCGCCAGGCATCCGGAGACGTGAAGTTGGGCAGTTCCTTCTTGTAGGACGCGGAGAGCTCGTCCCAACGGGCCAGCACGCGAGTGTGCAGGGCAAGGCTGCGCAGCAGCTCCTTGCGGAAGCGGACGTTGTCGCGGCGGTACCAGGAGGCGCCAGTTCCGTCCGAAGCCGACACGAGTGCTGAATCCAGGTGCGAAAGCCGCCACCAGCGTGCGTCCGCCGCGGGTACCACGGCCTCGGGGTGCTCTGATGCGGCCGGGTCCACGGGGCGGAGCTGGCGGATGGCCCCGGACAGCGCGCTGGACACGGTCTGCGCGAAGTTCTTGGGCCGGGAGGGAACCAGGCCGAACTTCGGCAGGTGCAGCCGCTTGACGGCGGGGAACTCGGTGATGTCCTTGCTGACCTGGGCATCCGGGAATTCCGAACGGACTTTGCGGATCTCGGGGAGCTTGCCGCCGATTGTACGGTGCAGGTGCGAGGGCCCGTCGAGCAGGTCCTGGAGGGCACGGTTCCTCAGCTCCACAGCCGAGTACTGGAGCGAAAGCAGGTGCCGGACATCCTGGAGGAAGCTTTCGATGGGAAGGCGGCCGCCCTTTTCGTACTGCGAGTACAGCATCGCCGCCACCCACCGGTTCCGCTGGTGGAAGTAGGCCTGCCAGTCGATGGTGTCGTCTTTTTCCGTCCAGGGCATGTGCCAGACTGCCGCGCCGGGCAGGCTCACCGTCGTGTAGCCGTTTGCCTTGGCACGGATGCCGTATTCGACGTCGTCCCACTTGATGAAGACGGGCAGGGCCAGCCCGATCTCCCTGATGATCGACGTCGGGATCAGGCACATCCACCAGCCGTTGTAGTCCACGTCGATCCGGCGGTGCATCCACGGGGTGGTGCGCAGGTTGCTGGCGGAGAAGTCGTGGGCGCTCTGTCCCTCGCCGATCGGCTCGTACTGGAACCGGTACTCGTTGATGCCCTCGCCGAAGTTGTGGATCACGGAGCGTTCAAACAGGTTGAACATGTGGCCGCCCACGATGGTGGCGCTGCGGGTGAAGTCGGCGAAGTTGACGGCCCGGAGGACGCCTTCGGTCTCCACGACGACGTCGTCGTCGAGCAGCATGACGTACTTGCTCTCTCCGCCCTCGACGGCCTCGTGCATGCCCCGGGCAAAGCCGCCGGAGCCGCCAAGGTTGCCCTGCTCAACGAGCTTGAACTTGTCGCCGAGCACGGCCGCGGCTTCGTCGAAGCCCGGCTCGTCCCGGACCTTCTGGTTGCCCTGGTCCGTGACGATGAGGCGGTCCATGACCGCCAGCAGGTCCTCGGACTCGGCAAAGGTCCGCAGGTGCTTGACGCAGTAGTCCGGCCGGTTGAACGTGGTGACCGCAATGGACAGTGACCCGGCCGTGAACCCCTCGGGCTGCGGAACAGACCAGTCGGCCTGCTTCAGCTTCACATCGTGGCCGTGGGCGACGAGGTCGAACCAGTACCAGCCGCCGTCGGCGAAAGTGGTCAGCGAGAGGTCGCAGGTGGCGGTGGCGCCGCCCGTGACATGCAGGCTCTGGACGCGGTTTGAGCTGCCGCGGGGGCTGGACTTGTAGACGATGACCGTCGCCTCGGCGTCCACCTCGATGCTCAGGCGGACCTGCTGCACGTCGGTGTGCGCCCGCCAGTAGCTGGCGGGGAACGCGTTGAAGTATGTTCCGAAGGAAACGCGGCGGTGCGCGGGCAGCGACAGCTCGCGGCGGCCAAGGATGAAGTCCGAACGCATCTCGCTGCGCTGGGACACAACTGGTGATGCCGCGCCCCGCTTGCTGCTGGTGTCCTGCGATTCCACCACTCGGCGGGCGGCGTCGAAGTCGACGTACAGCGGGAGGGTGTCGGTATCGCCGTCGACCGGGAATACAACGCGGTGGACTGTCTTCCACACAGTCCCGTCAGTGCCCGGTTCGGTTCCCTGCCGGAACTCCGTCGCTACGCTCATGCGTCTACTCCTCCGCTTTCCAGCTTCGCACCGCCGCTGAAGTGCGGCTTGATCTTGTTGTCGAACATGCTCAGGGCTGATCCGATGGCCATGTGCATGTCGAGGTATTTGTAGGTTCCCAGCCGGCCGCCGAACAGCACGGAATCCTCGCCGCGGGCCAGGTCGCGGTAGGCCAGAAGCTTCTCGCGGTCCACTGCAGTGTTCACCGGGTAGTAGGGCTCGTCGCCTTTCTCGGCAAAGCGGGAGAACTCCCGCATGATGACCGTGGCGTCCTTCGTGTAGTCACGCTCGGGGTGGAAGTGACGGAATTCGTGGATCCGGGTGTACGGGACGTCTTCGTCCGGGTAGTTCATCACCGCGCAACCCTGGAAGTCCTCGATCGGGAGGACTTCTTCCTCAAGGTCGATGGTGCGCCAGGACAGGTCGCCTTCGGCGTAGTCGAAGTAACGGTCCACGGGGCCGGTGTAGATGACCGGCACCTGGCCGCGCACGGCCTCCCGGCCGAATTCGCCGCCGTCGAAGAAGTCGGTGTTGAGGTGGACCTCGATGTTCGGGTGGTCGGCCATCCGCTCGATCCACGCGGTGTAGCCGTCAACCGGCAGTCCCTCATACGTGTCGTTGAAGTAGCGGTTGTCGTAGTTGTAGCGGACCGGGAGCCGGGAAATGATTTCCGCAGGCAGATCCTTGGGGTCGGTCTGCCACTGCTTGCCCGTGTAGTACTTGATGAACGCCTCATACAGGGGCCGGCCGATCAGCTGGATCCCCTTGTCATTCAGGTTCTGCGGATCGGTGCCCGCCAGTTCGCCGGCCTGCTCCTGGATGAGGGCCCGTGCCTCGCCGGGGCCCATGGAAGACCGGAAGAACTGGTTGATGGTGCCCAGGTTGATGGGCATGGAGTACACCTCGCCCTTGTGGCTGGTGTAGACCTTGTGCTGGTAACCGGTGAACGCCGTGAAGCGGTTCACGTACTCCCAGACCCGCTCGTTGGAGGTGTGAAAGAGGTGGGCGCCATACCGGTGGACCTCGATGCCGGTCTTGGACTCATTTTCGCTGTACGCGTTGCCGCCGATGTGGTGGCGGCGGTCCAGGACGGCAACCTTTAGCCCCAGCTCCGTGGCGGCGCGTTCCGCGATTGTCAGGCCAAAAAAACCCGAACCGACTACGACGAGATCAGCGTTCACAACTCTCCTGTGTGTTTTGGTGGCAGGGTTCAGCAGCCCTATCTGCCGGGTCTAGACTACCCGAAGTTAAAAAGCGTCCCGTATTCCGGGGCGGCTCGGGCACGCCAGCCCGACGATTCCGAATGAGGTTTCACCGGCGGCGAAGGCGGCCATCCCGGCCTTGGTCTGACGCCGCAAACTACGCCCCGGACGGAACGGTGGCGAGCACTTCAGCGGCGGCATGCTTCCCTGACGTTGCCAGCGACGCATGCTGCAGTACCCAGCCGGCCCTGGCGTCCCGGCCGTCCGCGTTGCCGCCGGATTTTTCCCCGGACGCCACACGGCACATGGCCGCGGCAACGCTTTCCACGTCGTAACTGGCCGATTCGCCAAGTCCGTTGCCGGAGACGAGCGCGGCACCCTCCCCCGTTCCGGCGAAGACCACAGGAGTCCCGCAGCCCGCCGCGGCGTAGATCTTGGTGGGCTTGGCAAAGTCGTAGCCCTGGCCCGGCTTGATGCTGACCAGGGCCGCGGCTGCCCCCCGGATCCAGCGGGCCGCGTCGGCGGGAGGAATGACGCCGCCGAACGTCACGTGGCCGGGCGCTGTTTCCTCTGCAAGCTCCCTGAGATGGGGCTCGTCGGCACCCTGGCCGAAGAAGCGGATGCTGGCGCCGGGGTGCTCGGCGAGCACAGCAGGCAGTGCACGGATGAAGATATCGGCGCCCTGCCACTCGGACATGGTTCCGGTGTACACAAAGTACGGTCCGTCAGACCCGGCGGTCTCCCCCTCGGGTCCGAACACCGAGGTATCGATCCCGTTGCCGACCACAGTGATGCGGTTCGGCTGAACGCCGAACTGCCCGACCTTCTCAGCCACGGCGTCAGAGATGGCGATGACCCTGGCTGCCCGGCGAAGCGCAAACCCTTCGGCGGCCCGCATGACGCGGATGACGACGTCGGGCACGTCCGTCGCGGACAAAGCTTCAGTCCAGATGTCGGCGGCGTAGTAGACAAACGGCCTTCGCCGCAGGGCCGATGTCAGCGCCACGACCACGCCGGTGGTGGGCGGCGGCTCCGACACGACGACGTCCGCCCGGGAAAACAGCAGCCGGAAAAAGGCGGGCACGTCAAAGCTCATGTACTGCACGTAGCCGCGCACGTTGCCCCCGGCGTCCCGCAGCACGGGCCACCGGGAGACCTTGTAGCGAGGCAGGAACGCCGGCGATCCCTTGGGCGGCCTGGTAGTGAGGACGCTAACGTCGGCACCCTTGGCCGCCAGGCCGTCCACGAGGGCTTTCAACCGGAACGAGGCAGCACCCACTTCCGGAGTGAAGAGCCGTGTTGCCACGGTGACCCTGACAGGCCGGTTTTCACTCACGAAGCAGCAATCTTCACGATCTGCCGGTTGGTGGCGGACTCCAGCACGGCTTCGGCCACGCGGAGCGTGTCCAGGCCTTCGCGCATGGTGACGACGTCGCTGCGCAGTCCGAGGACGGCGTCGCGGAAGGCTTCGTGTTCGGTGCGCAGCGGCTCCGGCTTGGCGATGGCGAGCCGGGTGACGTTTCCTTCGGAAACCCCCCGGAACGCGGCCATGGACTCCCATTCGGTGGCGACCGTGCCGTTCTCGAAGAACGTCAGGTCTGCCGTGATGGTGTCGGCGACGAAGGCGCCCTTTTCACCGGTGACGATGGTGAGGCGTTCCTTCATCGGGGAAAGCCAGTTGACCAGGTGGTTGGTGATGACGCCGTTGCCCAACTGACCTGTCGCGGCGACCATGTCCTCGTGCGGGCGGCCGCTGCGCGTGGTGGTGCGCGCGAAGATCGACTCAAAGCGGCTCTGCGCGAGCCATGCGGTCAGATCGATGTCGTGCGTGCCGAGGTCCTTGACCACTCCGACGTCGGCGATCCGGGCCGGGAAGGGGCCCTGGCGCCGGGTGGCGATCTGGTAGACGTCGCCGAGTTCGCCGGCTTCGATCCGCTTGCGCAGTGACTGCAGTGCCGGGTTGAACCGTTCGATGTGGCCGACGGCGCCGACGAGCCCCTTGGCGTCGAAGGCGTCGACCAGGCGCTGTCCGGCCTCGGCGCTGGAGGCGATCGGCTTTTCCACGAGGGTGTGGACGCCGGCCGCTGCCAGGGCGAGTCCGACTTCTTCGTGCAGTCCGGTGGGGACAGCCACCACTGCCATGTCGATGCCGGCGGCAATGAGCTGTTCCACGGACGACAGGACGTCCAGCTGGCCGGCGACGCCGTGGGGGTCGCCGAAGGAGTCGGCGACGGCGACCAGGTCGACGCCGTCGAGCTCCCGCACCACCCGTGCGTGGTGGCGGCCCATCATGCCCAGGCCAATGAGGCCGACGCGCAGGTTAGCCATCAGGCACCTGCCTGGACGAGCTTGTTGACCGCGGTGACGATGCGGTCCAGGTCGTTCTGGCTCAGGGACGGGTGAACCGGCAGGGAGAGGACTTCCTTCGCAGCGGTTTCCGTGTTGGGCAGGTCCTCGGTGCGGTTGAACGAGGGCAGCCGGTGGTTCGGAACGGGGTAGTACACGCCGGTGCCGATGTTGTATTCCTCGCGGAGTGCCTTGGCCAGTCCGTCGCGGTCCTCCGGAACACGGATCGTGTACTGGTGGTAGACGTGGGACGCGCCCTCGGCAACCTTGGGCGTACCGACGCCCTGGAGGTTGGCGGTCAGGAACGCCGCGTTCTGCTGGCGCTGCTCTGTCCAGCCGAGGACTTTCTTGAGCTGGACCCGGCCGATGGAGGCGTGCAGGTCGGTCATCCGGGCGTTGAAGCCCACGAGCTCGTTTTCGTACTGCTTTTCCATGCCCTGGTTCCGCAGCAGGCGCAGGTTCCGCTCCACGCCGGCGTCGGGGGTGGAGACCATGCCGCCCTCGCCGGAGGTCATGTTCTTCGTCGGGTAGAGGCTGAACATGGCGAACTTGCCGAACGTTCCAACCTTCTGGCCCTTGAAGCTGGCACCGTGGGCCTGGGCGGCGTCCTCGTACAGGTCGATCCCGCGCTCTGCGGCGAGCTTCCCGAGACCCTCGACGTCGAACGGGTGGCCGTACAGGTGCACGGGCATGATGCCCTTGGTCTTCTCCGTGATCAGCGAGGCGACGTGGTCCACATCCAGGGTGTAGTGGTCCAGTTCGATGTCGGCAAACACGGGGGTAGCCCCGGCCAGCGCCACGGAGTTGCCTGTGGCGGCAAACGTGAACGAGGGAACGATGACTTCATCGCCCGCCTTGACTCCCGCGGCCAGGAGCCCCAGGTGCAGGCCCGAGGTGCCGGAGTTTACGGCCACGGAGGAGCGGCCGTCGAGGAGGACCTCGGAGAATTCCTTCTCGAATTCGGCGACCTGCTGGCCCTGGGCCAGCATTCCGGTGGCCAGAACGGCGTCGACGGCGGCCCGCTCGTCGTCGCCGATGATCGGCTTCGCCGCGGGGATAAAGTCGTAGCTCATGCGTTCTCCTCAGACTCTTTCAGGGAATTTCCGTCTTCAATGTACTTGGCGCCGGTAGCGGGGCAGACCCAGAAGGCGCCCTCCTGGCGCAGCGGCTCGCCGGCCTTGCCCACCCAGCCAAGACGGCGGGCAGGAACCCCGGCCACCAGGGCAAAGGCCGGCACATCCTTGGTGACGACGGCGCCGGCCGCAACCGTGGCCCAGCGGCCCACCGTCAGCGGGGCAACACACACGGCGCGGGCACCGATGGAAGCGCCGTCCTCGATGGTCACGCCCACCGGAATCCAGTCATGGGCACTCTTGAGGGAGCCGTCGGGGCTGACCGAGCGCGGGTAGGTGTCGTTGGTCAGGACCACGGCCGGACCGATGAAGACACCTTTGCCGAGCTTGGCCGGCTCGTACACCAGGGCGTAGTTCTGGATCTTGGTGTTCTCGCCGATCTGCACTCCGGTGCCGACGTAGGCGCCGCGCCCCACGATGCAGTTCGCGCCGAGGTTCGCCTGTTCGCGCACCTGGGCCAGGTGCCAGATTTTCGTTCCGTCGCCGAGGATTGCCTGGTCCGAAACGTCGGCGCTCGGAGCAATGGTCGTCGTCATACTTTGGTTCCTCTCAGAAGTGCCGCTGCGGCCCGGCCACAGCGGCAAGGCTGCCGCTAAGCGCTCTCAGGCCTTGCCGATAACGCGGTAAACGACGCCGTCCCACTGGTCGGCGGAGCTCACCCGGCGGCCGTCAATGAAGGCCTTGATGCCGGGCAGGTCAGCCGGGGACAGCGTGCGGTATTCGGCGTGGTCGGCCTGGACGACGGCCGCGTCGACGGGTTCGCCAACGTGGTACGCCGTGAAGCCCAGCTTCTCGAGTTCGGCATCCGTGTAGAGCGGATCGTGGACCGTCACCACGGCGCCGCGCTTCTCGAGGCTGGACACGGCGTCGAAAACGCCGGAGAAGGCCGTTTCCTTCACACCGCCGCGGTAGGCGGCGCCCAGCACCACCACACGGGCATCGGCGAGGTCGCCGTAGGCGCCCTCAAGGAGGCCCACGGTGTAGTCCGGCATGTCAGCGTTGGCAGCCCGGGCAGCGCGGACCACCGTCGCCTCGGGGTCGTTCCAGAGGTACAGGCGCGGATACACCGGGATGCAGTGACCGCCGACGGCGATGCCCGGCTGGTGGATGTGGCTGTACGGCTGCGAGTTGGAGGCCTCAATGACCTGGTAGATGTCGATGCCCGCGGTGCCGGCGAACCGGGCGAACTGGTTGGCCAGCCCGATGTTCACGTCGCGGTACGTGGTCTCGGCCAGCTTGGCCAGCTCGGACGCTTCAGCGGACCCCAGGTCCCACACGCCGTTGGGCCGGCGAAGGTCAGCACGCTCGTCGAAGTCCAGCACGGCTTCGTAGAACTCAACAGCCTTGGCCGCGCCCGCCTCGGACAGGCCGCCCACCAGCTTGGGGTACTTGCGAAGGTCCTCGAACACCCGCCCGGTCAGCACGCGTTCCGGGGAGAAGACCAGGTGGAAGTCCTGGCCCTCAACCAGCCCGGAGCCTGCCTCGAGGGCGGGCTTCCAGCGCGTCCGCGTGGTTCCCACCGGCAGGGTCGTCTCGTAGGACACCAGCGTGCCCGGGGTCAGGTGCTTGGCCAGCTCGGCGGTTGCGCCGTCCATCCAGCCGAAATCAGGCTTGGCGTCGGCGTCCACGAACAGCGGAACAACCAGCACGACGGCGTCGGCGCCCGGAACAGCTTCGGCATAGTCCGTGGTGGCGCGCAGCTTGCCCGCCGGCACCAGTTCGGAAAGTTTCTCCTGCAGGTGGGCCTCGCCGGGAAACGGCTCGGTGCCCGCGTTGATAAGCTCCACGACCTGCTGGTTGACGTCGACGCCAACGACGTCATGGCCCTTGGAAGCAAACTGGACGGCCAGCGGCAGCCCGATTTTTCCCAACGCAATTACAGCAATCTTCACGAGTCAGAAGCCTTTTCTCTCAGGACTGGCAGGCGGCAGCCACGCTGCCACACCCGGTTTTGCTTAACACTATCCGCTGACCGGACCTTACGCCGATTCGCGGCTGCGTCGGGGTAGCAGTTCTTCGGGCTTCCGGAGGAGCGGCCGGGGTTTTCCACATGGACGAATTCACCGCACCCGTTCCGGCCGTGCCGTCACTAGCGTGGTGCCCAGGTTTTCCCACAGAACGGAGGTCGCCGGTGCAGCTGCAATGTACCCTGGTCCGCGCCCCCGGGGCCGCTTCGGCCGGGTCCGGTTCCCCCGCCGGGCCGGTCGAGCTGACGGTGGCGGCCCCGGACGGTTGCCCGGGCGCGGACCTGGAGGCAGAGCTTTCGCGCAGCTTTCGGACGCGCGGACTGACTGTAGCCGGCCTGCCACTCAGGGCTCTGACGCTCGGCAGGGCGCCCCTGATCAACGGGGCTGTGCTGGTGGACGGCGTCGCCGACGGTCCTGGGTCCCGGGCGGGATCGGCGGGCGACCTTCCCGCGGCTGTACTCCTCGCGGTGGACAGCGGCCCCGCCGCAGGGACTGTCCTTCCGCTGCAGCGGGGAAGCTACCGGATCGGCCGCACCAACACTGAGCTGACCATTCCCGATGCCGATCTCTCCCGGGAGCACGCCCGAATTGAGGTTTCGGACACAGCCCTGACCCTTGCGGACCTTGGCAGCATCAATGGAACCGAGGTGGACGGCAAAAGGGTGTCAAAAACGGCCGTCGCCATCGGTTCCCGCATTCGCTGCGGCAATTCCTCCCTGTCAGTTGTGCTGGCCGCGCCGTCGGCGGCAGGTGACGCTGACCTGGGGTTTGCCGGGAGCCCTGTGGCGGAGCCGCTGATCGTGTCGCGCCCGGCCGCGCCGGCGGGCCGGTCCGTGCTGGTTCTCGGGGCCGTTCTCCCCGTGATCATCGGGGTGGGACTGGTACTGGTGACGGGGTCGTGGATGTTTCTGGCCTTCACAGCGGTCTCGGCAGTGACACTCCTTGTCCCGGTGGCCTCGGGCGCCCGGCAGCGCCGTGAACTGAGATCGGCAGTCGCGGCGGCAGCTGAGCAGGATCTGGATCGACGACGGCGGTCCGCGCCGTCCGCTGCCGTCCTTGCGCTGCGCGCTGCGGTTCCCGCAGTGAACCCTGCCGGCACCGGCCGGGAGACAGCACAGGAAACATCAACGTACACGGGTGATCCGGCGCCGTTGCCCGGGCCCGGCGTCTGGCTCAGACTCGGCCTGGCTGATCAACCGGCCAATATACGCCTGGAGCCGGACCAGCCGGGCTTCAAACCCCCTCGGCTTGGGGCGGTGCCGCTGCTCCTGGACCCCGGCCTTGCGGTCGTGTCGGTCCGGGGAACCGACTCAGAGGTTCACGGCCTGGCCCACTCGTTCCTCATGCAGCTCACCGGGTATCCGCTGGCCAGGGGTACCCGGATCGCGATCCACGGGCCCGCTTCCGTCCTGCCGCTCGCGGCACGGTTTCTTCCGGGTGTCTCACTCCATTCAAGAATCCCTGACACAATTGCGGCACTGACGGACACGTCCGGCGGACAGGGCATGTCCCGCATCCTGCTGCTTTTCGGCGAAGAACTCGACGGAACAGAAGAACTCGGCGGAACAAAGGACAGCACCGCCGGGGCCGGCGTCATCGCAACTGCCCGGCGGCTGGGCTGGCGGGTGGTCCATCTCTTGGGCCGGGGACAGGAGCCAGCGGAAACCGATATTGAGCTCGGCGAGCGCGGGGCCATGCTTCGGGCCCGCGCTTTATGTCACCGCTTTGTTGCAGACCTGGTGCCGTCCGGCGTTTTCGACCGCTACTGCCGGGCGTACCGGCAGTCCCTCCCTGATGTGCAGGCCGGCGGGCACTCCATGCCGGTGCGCTGCGGGCTTGGCGATCTGCTTGACCAGTCGACCGGTGCGACTGCCAAGCGCTGGGCAGCAGGCCGGCAGATGCCACGACTCACCATCCCCCTGGGCCGCACAGCCCGGGGCGTGCGCGTCCTCGACCTTGAATCAGATGGCCCACACGTCCTCGTTGCGGGCACCACAGGTTCCGGGAAGTCGGAACTGCTCCGCACCATTGCCGCCGGGCTCGCGCTGTGCTATCCGCCGGACCGCGTCAATATCCTCTTCTTCGACTTCAAGGGCGGGTCCGGACTCAGTCCGCTGACTGATGTCCCGCACTGCGTCGGTATGCTGACGGATCTTGCCAGCAGCCAGCTGGAGCGCACGATTGTGTCGCTGCGGGCAGAAGTCCGCAGACGTGAGCATCTGCTCGCCGCCGCCAACGCCCCGGACCTGGCCGCCTATCGCCTGTCCCCGTCCGGTGGTCCGCCGCTCCCCCAACTGGTCCTCATCATCGATGAGTTCCGAATGCTCGTCGAGGACGCTCCCGGGACCCTGACCGAACTGATGCGGATTGCAGCCATAGGCCGGTCGCTGGGCATCCACCTGATCATGGCCACCCAGCGCCCGCAGGGGGCTCTCACGGCAGACATCCGCGCGAACGTCACAACGAGCATCGCCCTCCGCGTGCAGTCCGCACACGAGTCGGCCGACGTAATCGGCACCAGTGCGGCCTCGTCAATACCCGTCAACCGGCCTGGCCGCGCCTACCTGGCCAGGGGCGCCGAAGCTGCCGAGGAGTTCCAGTCGGCATCAGTTGCCGGCGCTGACAACGGGGGTTCTGCTTCTTGCCGGGTCAGGGTGCTTGAGACCACGGTGGCCCTGGCGATGCCAGCTTCCATCAACAGCAGCGGCCCTCCGCCGGAAACCCCGTCGGACGCCGCCAGGCCGTTGGTGGAGCTGACTGCCTCCCTGTGGGCGGGGATGGGCGGTTCCGCAGCGCGCCGTCCGGTGGCTCCGCCGTTGCCGGACGTGCTGGCGAGTCCCGCTGACGTGGCCGCACTCACCGCAGATGTCCGCGACCCTGCCGGCGTCGGCCGTGGAGGCAATGTCCGTTCAGGCACGGTCCATTCCGGCGCCATCCCCACAGGCACCGTCCCTGCTGGCACGGTGCCGGGAGCGGCAGAAGATTGGGCTGTAGGTCTGGGCTTGCTGGACCTGCCCGAGAAGCAGCGGCTTGCAGCGCTCACCTGGCGGCCGGGGGCCGACGGACACTTGGCGCTGATAGGCGCCGGATCCCGCGATGCCGCGCAGGCAATGTCAACAGCAATGCAGCAGCTCCTGTCCCATCCCACGGAATGCCACCTCTACGTCCTCGATGCGGACGGGTCGTTAACGGGCCTGGCCGGTGCGAACCGCACCGGATCCTTTGTGCACCCCCACGACGTCCGCCGCGGCGTGCGCGTCCTGGAACGCCTGGCGGCCGAAATGTCCCAGCGGCTCAGCCGGCTCCAGACACCCTCCGGTCCGCCGCTGGTGCTGGCCATTTCGGGCTGGGGCACCTGGCTGTCTGCCCTCCGCACCGGCCCCCTGACCCGCGCCGAAGACCACATCCAGGACATCGTCCGGGACGGCCGCCCTGCCGGAATCACCGTCGTGATCTCGGGCGACCGCGAACTCGTGACGTCTCGGTTTTTTCCGGCCATCCCCAACCGCATTTACTGCCCGCGGGGCGCCAGCGCCGAGAGCAGGCTGGCCTGGCCCAAAATGCCCGACCTTCCGCCGATTCCGGGCCGCGCCGTGGCATCCGGGGCCTTCTCCGCCGGGCGCCCGGCGGTCTGCCAGCTCTACGTCCAGGTCCCGGGGAGTGGACGTGCAGGTCCCGGAAAAGTCACGGCCACCGGCGAGATCATGCAGGGTCCGGTGCGGGTCAAGCCGTTCCGCGTGGATCCCCTTCCCGAGCAGCTCTCTGTGGCGGATGTACTGTCCCGAATGCCCCTGGCGGAGCGGATTTCGGACGCACGTGATCCGGACGCACCCCAGCGGGGATCAGATCCCGAAGCACCTTACCCGGCGCGCACAGCCGCCCGCCGCCTGGTGGTCGGCGTGGGCGGGGACGAACCCGTCCCTGCCGCGGTGCGCCTGCCGAAAGGTGCTGTCCTTGCCGTGCTGGGCAGCGCCGGTTCAGGCAAGTCATCGTTCCTGGCATCCCTGCCGGCGATCAACCCGTCGGTGTCCGGGTGGCTGCACCCCGGCCCGCAGCCGAGTCGTGGCGACTTTTGGGCGGAAGTGCACCGCGATGCCGCTGAAGGACGTCTACCGAGAAACGGCATACTCCTCGTCGATGATGCCGACGTGCTGCCTGCAGCCTCCCAACAGCACCTGATGGAGCTGAACAGCCGCGGCTGGGCGGTAATTTTTTCGGCCGCGTTCAGCCAGTCACTGATGCAGCGTGTCCCGCTCGCGCTGGCAGCCCGCAGTAGCGGCACGGGCATCCTCATTGCGCCCCGCAGTCCTCATGACGGCGACATCTTCGGACTGCGGATTGAGCCGGATTCCCATCCCCCGCCAGGACGTGCCCTGCTTGTGGCGGACGGCGCGGCAATGACAGTTCAACTGGCCGTGGCCGAGGATGTCAGGAGGCTCTAGAGTGCCGGCGGATCGGAAGCGGCGCGGGAGGCGAAGCGAATCACGCGTTTGTCGAACAACAGGACGATGGCCGCGCCGGCAGGGATCAGCATTGCGGCGCCAGCCGCCGGGAGGCCGGCGGTGAGCGTGGGGAAGCCAATGGTCAGCACCAACAGCTGCGCCACCAGCGCCCCGGCCCGCGGCCAGCGGAAACCACGGAAGAGGAACACGGCAACGGCATACAGCCAGGCCGCAAAAGCCAGCAGCAGGCCGAGCGTGAAAACGGCACCCCAAAAGGACATGACAGGCGCCCCGCTGGCCAGCTGGAATCCGTACCAGCCTGCTGCGGCCAGCAGCGCCGTGGCCTCGGCTGCCACAACCCCTGAGATCACGGCGACAGCGCGGGGACGGACGGGGCCCGAAGGCTGTGTTCCTGCTGAGCCCCGGTCCTCCGGAGTACCACCGTTTCCGGCATCAGCGAACGGACCGGACGGGTCTTTTGGGGGTCTTGACACACTGGCACACTACCCGACATAGTCGACACACGGCGGGACAGCCTGCCGATGTGATGCATCGCTCACGTTTCTTGGGGATTTCGTGGCCCACTACCCCTTGTTTACACAGCGTTAACATGAAACGCTTGATCCAGATGACCAAGGGGGCCCTGCCGGGCCCCTTTCCTATGTAAGCCCTAGTGAATATTTTCACAAAGGGTATTGACTTCCCAGGAATGGAGTGACTGATCAGCATGGATTGGCGTAATCGCGCGGCCTGCCTCGACAAGGACCCGGAGCTGTTTTTCCCCGTAGGCAACACTGGCCCCGCGCTCTTGCAGATCGAAGAAGCCAAGAGCGTCTGCCGCCGGTGCCCGGTTGTTGACACCTGCCTGCAGTGGGCGCTGGAGTCCGGACAGGATGCCGGCGTGTGGGGCGGCATGAGCGAGGACGAACGCCGTGCACTCAAGCGCCGGGCCGCACGGGCCCGCCGCGCTTCCTGACCCGGCACCAAGCACTCAGGCAGTAAGCGCCTCAGAGCAAAAGGCGACGGCCGGGGACCCATGGTCCGCGGCCGTCGCCTTTCCTTTTAACGGTTTGCCAGGCTCAGGACAATCTGCACCGCAGTGCCGCCGCCTTCGCGGGGCTGCCACTGGATGGTGCCGCCAAGTTCGCTGGTGACCAGCGTCCGGACAATCTGTAGCCCGAGGCCTTCCACGTGCGGCGTCTCCGGCAGGCCAACGCCGTCGTCCGCCACGGTAACAGTGAGCAGTTCTTCGTCGTCATCGCCTGCCGAGCGGTCGGCAAGCAGCCATACCGTGCCGGTGCGTCCCTCCAGCCCGTGCTCGACCGCGTTGGTGACAAGTTCGTTAATCACCAGCGCCAGCGGCGTCGCGAAGTCGCTGGGAAGCTCACCAAACAACCCGGACCGCTGTGTCCGCACCTGCTGGGACGGTGACGCCACTTCTGCGGAAAGGCGGAACTGGCGTCCGATGAGTTCATCAAAGTCGACGCTTTGGGTCAGCCCCTGCGAGAGCGTCTCGTGCACGAGGGCAATCGTTGCAACGCGCCGCATGGCCTGTTCCAGCCCCTGCTTTGCCTCGTCACTGACCATTCGACGGGACTGCATGCGCAGCAGTGCAGCAACAGTCTGCAGATTGTTCTTGACCCGGTGGTGGATTTCACGGATGGTGGCATCCTTCGTGACCAGCTCCATCTCGCGGCGTCGCAGTTCGGACACGTCACGGCAGAGGACCAGCGCACCGAACCGCTGCTGCTCGTCGCGGAGCGGGATGGCGCGCAGAGACAGGCTGACGCCACGGGATTCAATCTCGCTGCGCCACGGCATCCGTCCGGTAACAACGAGCGGGAGCGTCTCGTCCACCATCCGGCGGTCCTTCAGCAGACCCGCCGTGACCTCGGCCAGCGAGCGCCCCTCGAGGGATTCGCCGTCGCCGAGGCGCCGGAACGCCGAGACCCCGTTCGGGCTGGCGTACTGGACGATCCCTTCGGCGTCGAGGCGGATCAGGCCGTCGCCCACGCGCGGGGCGCCGCGGCGGGAGCCGGTCGGCGAGGCGAAGTCCGGCCAGAGCCCCAGTGTGCCCATGCGCAGCAGGTCATAGGCACACTGGCGGTAGGTCAGCTCCAGCCTGGACGGCATCCGCGAGCTCGAGAGGTCCATGTGGGAGGTGACCACCGCCAGCGTCCGGCCGTTCCTGACCATCGGCACGGCTTCGACCCGCAGCGCCATGTCGCTGCTCCAGTTCGTCTCACTGGAACGCTCAATGGTGCGGCTCTCCCACGCCTTGTCCACGAGCGGCTGCAGGTCCGACCGGATGCCCTCCCCGACGAAGTCAGCGTGGAACACCGTATGCGTCGTGGAGGGCCGGACGTGCGCCAGGGCAACGTAGCCGTGCTCCGGATGGGGAAACCACAGGGCCAGGTCGGCAAACGCGAGATCGGCCACCATCTGCCAGTCGCCCACCAGGAGGTGCAGCCATTCGGCATCCCCCGGCCCGAAATCAGCGTGCTCCCTGATGGGGTCCGTAAAGATTGCCACTGCACCTCCAGTTTTTCGACGGCGGGACCCTTGTCCTAGCGTCGGACGATTGACCTCAAGAGCCTCAATGCTACCGAGAGCGAGGCCATGTCGTCCGCTTCGAGGGCGTTGACCTCATCGAACATGCTCTTCGCACGGCCCAAATGTTCGGCATTCAGCTGCTCCCAGGCCTTGAGCCTGTCCTCGGCGGGCGACCCTTCGCCGGTCGAGTCCAGGACCGCCGTCGTCATGTCTGAGACGGTCGAGTAAAGGTCATCACGCAGCGCGGCACGGGCCAGGGCCTGCCAGCGGTCCTTCCGCGGGAGGGAACTGATCCGCTCCAGCAGGGAGTCCGCGTGGAACCGGTTGAACACCGTGTAGTAGACGTTGGCGATGTCCTCCACCGGCTCCTTGCGGTTGTGCGCAATTTTGGCGATGTCCAGCAGGACGAAGCTCTCAAACAACTCGGCCCAGCGGTGGCCAAGGTCCTCGGGCAGGCCCCAGGACCGCGCCTTCTCAAGCCAGGAGGCAACGCGCTCACGGTCGTCACCGCGCAGGTAGTCCAGCAGCCGCGCCCGCATGGGTTCCATCGGCGGCTGGAACTCGGCGACGATGTCGGCGATGGGCCGCGACGCGCTGCCCTGGGCCAGGACCCACCGCACCGCTCGGTCCAGCAGCCGCCGGATATCGAGGTGGACGGTGCTCCAGTGCTCAGTGGGGAACGACGCAGGCAGGTCGTTGAGCTCCGACACCATGACGTCGAGTTCGTAGATTTCCCGCAGCGCCACGAACGCCTTGGCCACCGCCACCTCGCTCGCAGAGGTCTCCTCCATGGTCCGGAAGGCAAAGGTGATGCCGCCCAGGTTGATCATGTCGTTGGCCACGACCGTTGCGATGATTTCCCGGCGCAGCGGATGGGTGTCCAGGTCGGCGTCGAATTTCTCTCGAAGCTGGACCGGGAAGTACTGCCGGAGCGTTTCCCGGAACCAGGGGTCGTCGGCCAGGTCGCTGTCGCGCAGGGCGG
Organism: Arthrobacter sp. NPDC056691; assembly: GCF_042791415.1. NCBI lineage: Bacteria > Bacillati > Actinomycetota > Actinomycetes > Micrococcales > Micrococcaceae > Arthrobacter > Arthrobacter sp. NPDC056691. The sequence continues at coordinate 54,578 of NZ_JBHTXX010000014.1, read as the reverse complement.
TCGCCAGTTCGATCTTGGCGTAGGCGGCCAGCACGGACAGTTCAGGTGACGTAAGCCCCTGCCCCTGTTCCAGCCGTTCGCGCAGGACAGCGGTGGAGGGCAGTGCCTCCAGGTCGCGGTTCAGGTCCGCCGTTTTCTCCAGCCAGTCCATCAGCCGCTCGTAGCTCGGGCTCCATTCGGCGACTTTCTGGCGGTCATTCAGGAGCAGGATGTTCTGGTCGATGTTGTCTTCCAGGACCAGCCGCCCCACTTCGTCGGTCATCGCCGCAAGGAAGTCCGAGCGCTCGGCGGCGTCGAGCTTGCCGGCCGCAACCATCCGGTCCACGAAGATCTTGATGTTGACCTCGTGGTCGGAGCAGTCCACACCGGCGGAGTTGTCGATGGCATCGGTGTTCAGGATGACGCCCTGCAGCGCCGCTTCGATACGGCCCCGCTGCGTCATGCCGAGGTTTCCGCCCTCGCCCACAACCTTGACGCGAAGGTCGCGGCCGTCCACCCGGATGGCATCGTTGGACTTGTCGCCCACCATGGCGTGCGTCTCGGAACTGGCCTTCACATAGGTTCCGATGCCGCCGTTGTAAAGCAGGTCGGCGGGCGCGAGCAGGATGGCGCGCAGGAGTTCGGGCGGGCTGAGCTGGGTCGTGGCCTCCGGCAGGCCAAGGGCAGACCGGACCTGCGGCGACACCGGGATCGATTTCGCCTGCCGCGGGTACACCCCGCCGCCTTCGCTGATCAGGCTCCTGTCATAGTCGTCCCAGGACGACCGGGGCAGCCCGAACAGCCGCTGCCGCTCCGTGTAGGAGGTTGCCTCGTCCGGGTTCGGGTCGAGGAAGATGTGCCTGTGGTCGAACGCCGCGAGCAGCCGGATGTGCTGGGACAGGAGCATTCCGTTGCCGAAGACGTCCCCGGACATGTCACCGACGCCAACGACCGTGAAAGGCTCGGACTGGGTATCCAGGTCCAGCTCGCTGAAGTGCCGCTTAACCGACTCCCAGGCACCGCGGGCGGTGATGCCCATGGCCTTGTGGTCATATCCCACCGAACCGCCGGAGGCGAAGGCGTCGCCCAGCCAGAATCCGTAGTCCGCTGCCAGTCCGTTTGCAATGTCAGAGAAGGATGCCGTGCCCTTGTCCGCTGCGACCACGAGGTAAGAGTCGTCGCCGTCGTGCCGTACAACGTTCGACGGCGGGACAAGCCGTTCGCCGTCTGCTCCCGTCACGAGGTTGTCGGTGACGTCCAGCAGTCCGCGGATGAACGTCTTGTAGCTTTCGACGCCCTCCGCCATCCAGGCCGACCTGTCCTTGGCGGGATCCGGCAGCCGCTTGGCGAAGAACCCGCCTTTTGCGCCCGTCGGAACGATCACGGCATTTTTGACCGTCTGAGCCTTGACCAGACCCAGGATTTCCGTGCGGAAGTCTTCCCGCCGGTCCGACCAGCGGAGGCCGCCGCGGGCCACCTTGCCGAAGCGCAGGTGAACGCCCTCGACCCGGGGAGCGTAAACCCAGATTTCGAACATGGGCCGCGGGAAGGGCAGCCCTTCGATGGCTGAGGGGTCGAGCTTGAAGCTCAGGTGCGGCTTGTCCTGGTAAAAGTTGGTGCGCAGCGTTGCTTCGATGAGGTTGGTGAACGTCCTCACCACGCGGTCGGCGTCGAGCGTGGCGACATCGTCGATCGACGACGACAGCTCAGCGCGGACTTTTTCCTGCCGTTCGGTCCGCTCCAGCTCGGTCAGCGCCGGATCGAAGCGTGCCTCAAACAGGGCAGTCAGCCCGCGGGTGACCTCCGGGTTGGCCAGCAGGGTGTCGGCCATGAACTCAAACGAGTTGGTGTTCCCCATTTGCCGCATGTACTTCGCGTAGGCCCGCAGCACGATGACCTGCCGCCACGTCATGTCCTCGCGAAGCACCAGCCGGTCAAAACTGTCGGATTCCACGGCACCGGAAACGGCCGCGCCGAAGGAGTCCGCCAGCAGCCGGCCCGTGGACACCGGGTCCACCCCGGCGGGGTACTTCAGCCCGAGGTCGTAGAGGAAGAAGTCCCGGCGGTCGGCGGTCTCGATCTCGAACGGCCGCTCGTCCAGCACCTCCAGCCCCAGGTTGTGGAAATACGGCAGGATCTGGCTCAGGCTCTTCGGCTCCAGCATGTAGAGCTTGACCCTGGCGTCCTCCTCGAGGGTGGCGCCGGCCCCCTCGGGAAGATAAACGTGGACACCTGGCCGTTCCTGCCTGGCGCCGGCAACACGCTCGGCTTCGGCCCCGTACTGTTCAAACCGGGCGATGTCCTCGAGGGCATCTTCGATTTCGTAGTCGACGCGGTAGCTGGCCGGGAAAGCCTCGGCCCAGATGGCCGCGAGTTCGTTGGCACCGTCGTCGGCGCTGCGCTCGCGGAGTACCTCGGCGATCCCTTCACTCCAGGACCGGGCGGCACGGACCAGCCGCTGTTCCAGCGCGTCGGTGTTGACGTGGCTGACATCCGCGCCCTTCGGCAGGCGGATCCGGAAGAAGAGCCGGGCGAGGGCCGATTCGGTCATCCTCGCCTCATAGTCGATGGACTCGGCGCGGAAGGTCTCGCGGAGTTCCTGCTCGATCCTCAGCCGGACGTTCGTGGTGTACCGGTCGCGAGGAAGGTAGACCACGGCCGACATGAACCGTCCGTAGATGTCCGGCCGAAGGAAGAGCCGGGTCCGGCGCCGTTCCTGCAGCCGCTGGATTCCCGTTGCCGTCGCGGCCAGGTCGGGAATTTCGATTTGGAAGAGCTCGTCACGGGGGTACGTCTCCAGGATGCCCAGCAGGTCCTTGCCGGAATGCGAGTCCGGCGGAAAACCGGCGCCGCGCAGCACGGCCTCGACCTTTTCCCGGACAATCGGGATATTGCGTACGGAGTCGGTGTAGGCGCTGGTGGCAAACAGTCCGATGAAGCGCTGCTCACCGTTGACGTTGCCGGCAGCATCGAAGCTTTTCACGCCGATGTAGTCCAGGTACGCGGGCCGGTGCACTGTTGAGCGGGAATTTGCCTTGGTGATGACCAGGGCACGCTTTTCGCGGGCCTTGCGCCTGCCCGCGTCGGTGAGGTGCTGCACCTGATGGGTGTCGTGGTGTGCCCGCAGCAGGCCCAGGCCGCTGTCCTCGCGCAGTTCCAGGACATCCTCGCCTTCTTCGTTGACCAGGTCGTATTCCCGGTAACCGAGGAAGGTGAAGTTGCCCTCGTCCAGCCAGCGAAGCAGATCCTGGGCCTGGCGCAGCTCTGCGATCTGCGTCGGATGGGCCACCCTGTCCAGATCCAGGGCGATCTGCAGTGCCTTGTTGCGCATTTTCGGCCAGTCTTCGACGGCAGCCCGAACGTCTCCGAGGACCCGCTCCAGTCCTTCCTGCAGCTGCCCGGCGGCTTCGTTACTGGCGCGGCCGATCTCGACGGCAATCCAGGACTCCATGTGGGACGCGTTGTCGCCCTGGGCAATCAGGTGGGACAGGACGGGCAGCGCCGCGGTGTCGCCGCTGGAGATGCCGATGCTGGACGGGACCCGGTCCACCTTGACGAGCTCGTTGGTTTCGCGGTTGCGCGTGACCACGAACATGGGGTGCTGCACAAGGTGGATGGCCGAATTCTGACGTACCAGCTCGGCGTTGACTGAATCCACGAGGAAAGGCATGTCGTCCGTGACGATGTAAACAACGCTGCGGTCGCCCTCAGGAACGATGGAGATGTTGGCGCTGCCCGGACGGCGTTCAAAACCGACGGCGCGGTGGGTCTCAGCCCGGGCCGCCAGCAGCTCGTGCGGATAAGCGCGCGCGTCCTCCTCCGCCAGATGCTCGTAGTAGTCCGCAAAGAAGCCTTCCTCGGCTCCGATTGAACGGGACTGATCCTCCACGCTGGACCCAGACGACATCGACACACGCCTCCATCAGACAGTTTGCGGCTGCTTCCTTGCAGCCCTCACCGTGAGCCTAGCCCGTCAGCCTGCGCCTTGCTGTGGAGGAGAACACAGAAGATCGGCGTTTTTGCTGGACAGGTGCACAAACCAATTCCGCGATCGCCGCCCGAAGCCGGGATTCCGGGGCCGACTCCAGCAATAACGAGCCGGACAGCAGCGCCGCGTCCGCTGCGCCCGGGTCCCACGGAAGGAAGGCCTTAATGCCCGCCGACGGGCCGAACCGGTCCCACGCCTCGCGGAGCTGGCGTTCCGGCGAACGGCCCACGGCCGAGGCCCGCACCTTGTTGAGCACCACCTCCGGGTTGACTCCCGGCAGCGAACCCTCGAGTTCCGCCAGCCCCCTGACAAGGCGGGGCACACCGACGGGATCCGCCGATCCGACGGCGATCACAGTATCGGCCAGTTCAAGACTCCTGAGGGTTGCGGCGTTGCGCCGCGGTGCCATGGTGTCGAAGCTCAGCTCCTCGTCCGCCTCAAGGCAAAAGCCGGCGTCGACCACGGTGACGTCCGCCATTTCCCGCGCCCTGTCCAAAACAAGGGCCAGCGCGGCCGCGCGCAGCTCGGTCCAGCGGTCAGCCCGGGTTATGCCGGTCAGTACCCGGAAATTTCCTGCCGTGGCGGTAACTGGAACGGCGACGCGAAGCAGTGCTTCCCGGTCCAGGAGGCCCTGGTCGGCCAGCCGGCAGGCCTGTGCCAGACCAGCTGCCTCGTCGAGGAGCCCGAGGACGCCGGCGACGCTGGCCCCGTAGCTGTCGGCATCGACCAGCAGGACTGACTTGCCTTGGGCAGCCAGCTCCCCTGCAATGTTGACGGCAACCAGGGTTCTGCCAGGGGCCCCGGCCGGCCCCCACACGGCCAGGACCCTGCCGGTTCCGGCCAGAGCCTGCTCCGGTTCGGCGTCGACGGCCTCCGGGCGCAGGGCCGCGCCGGCGTCGGCGAAGCCTGTGGTGTAAGCGGGACCGGCGCCGGGGTTCAGCCCTGCCAGCCCCAGGCCTGCGTGCCGGCTGACGGCGTCGGCAATACTTTCCGCGAGTACCGTGGATTCAACGGTCGAGAGTGCCGCCGTGACCCCGATGCCGCGAAGCCTCAACCGCTCCTCGGGGCTGTCGGTCAGGGCGATGACTGCTACGCCCACGGCGGCGAGCCTGTCCACCAGCGATGCAGTCAGGTCCGCACTTCCCTCGGCAACAACGGCAGCCCGCGCCAGACCGCTCTGGCAGGCGGCCAGCAGCTCCGCGAGCTCTGCGCACCGCCGGACCACCGTGACTGGACCGTGCAGCCGCTCGAGTCCACCAACCAGGTCTTCCTGGGACTCACCGACGGTGACAACCGGGATGCTCACTTGGCGGCCCCGCCGGGATTCCAGACCACGGAGATTTTGGCCTCGTTTGCCTGTGCGCCAAGGAGCGAGGCCAGCTGCCCGTCCCCCACCAGGACCATCAGGACGGTGGATTTCGAGGCGCCAAGAGCGGTGGATCCTTCTGAGACCTCCGCGATTTCCGCGCCGGGAAGCAGCAGCTTCGGCTCGGCAAAGCCGTTCCGGGCGTCAGGCATGGAGACCCAGACGTCCACCCGGGTTCCCGCCACCGCCTGTTCAGGCAAGGCCTCCTGAACCGTGACGGCCACCGGCTTTCGGTCCAGGGCGTCGACACTGCCCAGGCTTTCACGGGGAACCAATTGGTTCTTGGCGATCCTTTGGACGGCCACCTGGCCGTCGGGAATACCTGACTCGGCCGTGACATAGTGCGGTTCGATGTCTCCCAGGCGCACCTTGACCCGGCTGATGTTTTCAGGCGTGAGTTTCTGCCCGACGGCGATTGGCTCACGGGCGGCAAACACCTCTGTGGTTCGGTCCGCGCTGCCGACGAGGGCTACGACTCCGACGACAGAGGCGAGGACCAGGAGCACACCCACCAGAAGCCTCGGGTCTTTCCAGGAAGGCTTCTTCAGCCGGGCTCCGGTGGCCGCCGTGCTTGCACTCATGCGTACTGCTCCCCCTTGACGCCTGGGCGCTTCACCCGCGCCGGTCATGATCATTGTTACGGCATGACTGCTCGATCGGAAAGGTATTCAGGCAAACAACATCAAACTGTGGATAACGGCATCATCCACGCCCAACGGTGGCACAATTGGACTATGCCCCGATTCCTTACGCTTGCAGATGTAGCCGAACAGCTTCAGATCAATGCGCCGGCAGCGTATGCCCTCGTCCGCAGCGGCGAACTGAAGGCAATCCAGGTGGGTGGCCGCGGCCAGTGGCGTGTCGAGGAAAAGATGCTTGAGCAGTACATCGAAGAGCGTTATGCCGAGGCAAGCCGCATGATCCAAGAGGCCAAGTCCAAGTCCGTTTGAGCACGGGAGGACCCGGCGGGACGGTGGATTCCCCGCCATCAGCCGTCAGAGGTCGCCGCCGCGCCTTGAGCGGAGCGCACCCAGCGCCTGAAACGGGACCGTCGCCACATCGGAAACCCGGCCAGCCCTGCGCGCTTCGCCGGGCAATGTCATGGCGAGGTCAAAAAAATCCCGCCCCACCCTGTCGATCACGCCGGAGAACTGCATGTCCGTTGACCGCCCTAACAGCAGGACGGTGAGTTCAGCCCTGTCCCGCGCCAGCACCCGCAGCGCGCTGGCGAGGCCGAGTTTCCGGCGCACCGGGGATGCCTCGCCCACGGCGAACCGCCCCAGTCCGGTGTAGCGGCCCACGGCGGCATACGGTATCAGCAGTTGATGCGCCGCCTCGTCAAGGACCAGGCTTTCGGACCCGGCATGACTGAGGGTGCCGGCAAAGACCGGTCCCGAACTCAAATGGATGCCAACGTGGCAGCCCAAGGACCCACGCAGCCTGTCATCGAGCGCGACGGCGGCCGTTTCCGCTCGGGAGCGCTCGGCAATCTCGGACTCCAGGCCCAGCACCCCGGCCTCGGCGAGCTGCAGCTCAAGATCCTGGAAAAGTGCATTCCATCGCATGGCGACAGCGTAGGCGCGCCCTCGGGGGCGGTCAATTAATCCACAAACTTTTCTATCTCCCTAGACAACCCAGACACACTGCTGCAAACTGTCTCGAACAGGACCAAACACATCAAAGTTTGTCAAACTGCATCAAATACACTGATTGGGGGAAGTCATGGTGGAAGAGGTACAGCGCCCGGTCAGGGCAGAAGCCGCCCTTGCCTTTGTCATCCTGGGGCTCGGAGTCTTTCTGGCTCTCACCGGAGCCGGAATCGTCGATCACTGGATGAGGTCCGCTGCACGTCAGCAGGCTTTGCTCTTCGACGACCTGCTTGGCCTGCTGGCCCTCGCCGCGGGGCTGACCGTCATTGCCTGGTGGCTGCTGTCCCTGGCCACCGCCTTCGCATCGGCACTCCTGGAACGGACCGGGCATCACGCTGCCGCCCGCGCCACGGGGCGGTTCAGCCCTGTTTTCATGCGCCGGCTGGCGCTGGCCGCGGTTGGCATCCAGCTCCTCGGCGCGCCGCTGGCCCAGGCGGATGAGTTGCCGGCCGCAGCCCTTTCCGCGAGCAACGGAACGTCCCTCTCTGCAGCGTGGGCGCCCCTGGCCGAGCGGCCAGACCTGCCCGCCAGCAATTCCGCGGACTCCAGCGGCACCGAAAGACCCGGCCGCACCGAAGGAACCGGGGTCACCGAAGGATCCGGCGGCGGAGGCAGCGAACACCAGCCGCAGTGGAAGCCGCGCGTCCCGGTGGCGCAACCCGGCCTCGTCAGCCCATTGCCCGCCCGGGCCACGGCTGAGCCAGCCACGGCCCGCCGCGAAGTACCCGTCCGGGCCGGGGAATCACTGTGGACCATCGCCGCACGCGAGCTGGGGCCCGGCGCCTCCGAGGTGGAAGTAGCGGCCCGCTGGCCGCTCTGGTATCAGGCCAACCGGAAAGTCATCGGAGCCGATCCCAACGTCCTTCTCCCAGGCCAGCTCCTCAGCCCGCCGCCACCGCCGTAAGGAGCGCCAGCAGGTTTCCTTCCCCGCCACCGACCCGCGGCCGCGCCCTTCCTGCGGCCTTCCCAAGCCAGCCTCTACCGAAGGACCGATCATGACTGCAGTAACTCCACTACGGCGCGCAGGAAACGCTGTTCTTGAGCCCGTCCCGGCAGAGCCGGCTCGCGCGGGAGTGGCTCCCATCCGCCCTGAGCCAACCCGGCCCCGGGAAACCGGGCCAACACAAACCGGCCCGGTGCCAGCCCGGCTGGCGCTTGCACCCGCCCCTGACGACGAGGCGAGAGAAATCTGCGCCATCACCAGGGCCACAGTCCAGGCCGCCATTGAAGTCCTCGCAGGAACACGGCCCATCCACCAGCTGGCACGGCGGCTGGACCAGCGCTGCCTCACCGTCCTCCAGCACCGGGCGGCCCTCACCCGGCGGGTGGCTGCCCGGTCTCCCCGGAAAATGGGGCTGCTCCACCGCAACGCGTCAGTCCGCTCGGTCCGCGCGTGCGGGGTGACGCCTGACGTTTACGAAGCCAGCGCGGTGGTGATTGATGAACTGCGGGTCCGGGCAGTGGCCGTCCGGCTGGAACGCAGCAAGAACATCTGGCGTGTGACAGCCCTGGAGATTGGCTGACTCGAAAACAGGAAGGGACCGGAAGCCTGAGCTCCGGTCCCTTCCTGTCTTTATCCGCAGGCTAGCGCTTTTTCTTCTTGCCGTCGCGCCGGTCCTGCACTGCGGCCTTGGCCGGGTTGCCCGAACGGCCCGCCGCCGAGCCTTCGACACGAGTCTCGGCTCCGCCAGTCTCGGTGGGCGCCGTGTACTGCAGCTGGGCAGGCTTCTCCGGAGCCTCCAGGCCGGCGGCGCGGATCTGCGGCTCGTGGTGTTCGGTGTGGCCACCGGCGGCATCGGCAACTACAACGTCCTCGGCCGGGGTGACTTCCACTTCGAGGTTGAAGAGGAAGCCGACGCTCTCCTCCCGGATGGCTTCCATCATGGACTGGAACATCGTGAATCCTTCACGCTGGTATTCCACCAGCGGGTCACGCTGGGCCATGGCGCGCAGGCCGATGCCTTCCTTCAGGTAGTCCATCTCGTAAAGGTGCTCCTGCCACTTCCGCCCGACGACGGAGAGCACAACACGCCGCTCGAGTTCCCGCATGCTCTCGGAACCGATGGCTTCCTCGCGTGCCTGATACACCAGCTTGGCGTCAGACATGATTTCTTCCTTCAGGAACTCCACGGTGATGCGTGACTTGCCGCCGGCCTCGTCGATGACATCGTGCGGCGTCACGGTAACGGGGTAGAGCGTCTTGAGGTTGGTCCAGAGCTGGTCAAAGTCCCAGTCGTCACCGTTGCCCTCGGCCGTCGCTTCGTCGATCAGTGCGTTGATGGTGTCCTCCAGGAAGAACTGCACCTTTTCGTGCAGGTCGTCGCCTTCGAGGATCCGGCGGCGGTCGCCGTAGATGGCTTCGCGCTGGCGGTTAAGGACGTCGTCGTACTTCAGGACGTTTTTGCGCTGCTCGGCGTTCCTGCCTTCGACCTGCCCCTGGGCCGAGGCAATGGCACGCGAGACCAGCTTGGATTCCAGGGCCACGTCGTCGGGTACGGAGCTGTTCATCAGCCGCTCCGCTGCGCCGGAGTTGAACAGGCGCATGAGGTCGTCGGTCAGTGACAGGTAGAAACGGGACTCGCCGGGGTCTCCCTGGCGGCCGGAGCGGCCGCGGAGCTGGTTGTCGATGCGGCGGGACTCGTGGCGCTCAGTTCCCAGCACATACAGGCCGCCCAGGCCCAGGACTTCCTCATGCTCGTCCTTGACAGCCTTTTTCGCAGCTTCCAGCGCCCCCGGCCACGCGGCCTCGTACTCGTCCGAGTTTTCTTCAGGGTCGAGTCCGCGCTGTGCCAGTTCGGCGATGGCGGTGAACTCGGCGTTCCCGCCCAGCATGATGTCCGTACCGCGGCCGGCCATGTTGGTGGCTACCGTCACCGCGCCCTTGCGTCCGGCCTGGGCCACGATGGCTGCTTCACGGGCGTGGTTCTTGGCGTTGAGAACCTCGTGCCTGATGCCCTCCTTCGCCAGCTGGCGCGAGAGGTACTCGCTCTTTTCGACGCTGGTGGTGCCCACCAGGACGGGCTGGCCGTCCTCGTGGCGTTCGGCGATGTCCTTAACCACGGCCTCGAACTTCACGACCTCGTTCTTGTACACGAGGTCGGACTGGTCGAGCCGCTGCATGTCGCGGTTCGTGGGGATGGCCACCACGCCGAGCTTGTACGTGCTCATGAATTCGGCGGCTTCGGTTTCGGCCGTGCCCGTCATGCCGGAGAGCTTGTCGTACATGCGGAAGTAGTTCTGCAGCGTGACCGTGGCGAGGGTCTGGTTTTCAGCCTTGATCTTGACGCCCTCTTTGGCTTCGATCGCCTGGTGCATGCCTTCGTTGTAGCGGCGGCCGGCCAGAATACGGCCAGTGTGCTCGTCAACGATGAGGACCTCGCCGTCGAGGATGACATAGTCCTTGTCCCGTTTGAACAGTTCCTTGGCCTTGATGGCGTTGTTGAGGAAGCCGATCAGGGGGGTGTTGGCGGATTCGTAGAGGTTCTGGATGCCGAGGTAGTCCTCAACCTTTTCGATTCCGCCTTCGAGTACGCCGACGGTGCGCTTCTTCTCGTCGACTTCGTAGTCCTTCTCCGGCTGCAGCCGCAGGACAACCTTGGCGAACTCGCTGTACCAGCGGTTGGTGTCACCCTGGGCGGGGCCGGAAATGATCAGCGGCGTACGGGCCTCGTCGATGAGGATCGAGTCGACTTCATCGACGATCGCAAAGTTGTGGCCGCGCTGCACCAGCTCGGACTTGTCCCAGGCCATGTTGTCGCGGAGGTAGTCGAAGCCGAATTCGTTGTTGGTGCCGTAGGTGATGTCGGCAGAGTACTGCTCGCGGCGGACAGACGGGTCCTGGTTGGCGAGGATGCAGCCACTGGTGAGCCCGAGGAAGCGGTAAACGCGGCCCATGAGCTCAGACTGGTATTCGGCCAGGTAGTCGTTCACGGTGACAACGTGCACGCCATTGCCCGTAAGGGCGTTGAGGTAGGCCGGAGCAGTGGCCACCAGAGTCTTGCCTTCACCGGTCTTCATTTCGGCAATGTTGCCCAGGTGCAGGGCAGCGCCACCCATGAGCTGGACGTCGAAGTGCCGCATGCCAAGCGTGCGGGAGGACGCCTCACGCACGGCGGCGAAGGCTTCCGGCAGGAGGTCGTCGAGCTTCTCGCCATCCTGGTGGCGCGCCCGGAGCCGGTCTGTTTCTTCACGAAGTTCCGCATCCGTGAAAGTTTGGAACGATTCTTCAAGGGCATTAATGGAATCAGCATAGTTCCGCAGTTGCCTCAGGAGCTTTTTGTCACCTGTGCGGAGAATTTTTTCGATTAGTGATGCCACGTGAAGTTGCTCCCAGTCTCATGCTGCCGAATTCTGGCGTGATTTAGTCTACGGGAGAGACGCATGGCACGTTGCCCTGTTCCCTCACAGCGGATAGCCGGTGATGGCCGCGGCGACCGCGGGAGCAAGGTCGCCCACAGGCGAGACGGCAACGCCCTCCAGTCCCAGCCAATCCGCCATCAGTTGCAGCTCGGCAGCAAGTTCGACGGCGGTGTCCGCCGGGGCGTCCGGCTCACCGAAGCACGCCCTGGCAAGCAACACGCCGGCGGCCCGGTCTGCCTTAAGGTCCACCCGCGCCACGATGCGGTCGCGGAGCAGGAACGGAAGCACGTAGTAGCCGAAGCGGCGTTTGTCCACGGGCGTGTAGATCTCGATCCGGTAATGAAATCCGAAGAGCTCCTCGAGCCTGCGCCGTTCAAACACCAGCGAATCGAACGGGCTGAGCAGAGCGCGGCCAACGGCCTGGCGCGGGAGCCGTGCCTGGGCGTGGCGGTACACCCTTCGGTCCCAGCCGGAAACTGTCACAGGCTCCAGGCGCCCGGCTTCCACGAGCCGCTGAACCGAGGCCGTTGCTGCCTTGATTGGCGTCCTGAAGTAATCCGCGAAACACCGCACGCTCCCGATGCCGTGCGCCTGCGCGGCCGCGTCGATGAGCCGGTCCATGGCGTCCGAAGGATCCGGTACCGCTGCGAGGTCATGGCCGGGCAATACCTGGCGGGTCAGGGCATACTGGCGTTCGAACTGGTCCGTCCTTGACGCAGATGAGACGACCCCCTCTTCAAACAGGTGCTCGAGAACGCGTTTGACGGCGTTCCAGTTCCAGCCCCAGTTCACGTGATTGCGGTCTTCAACGTGCCCGAGCCTGGCCGTGAGTTGGGCAGCCGTCATAGGTTTTCCGTCGGCGAGCGCCTCCAGGACACGGCCGGTCACACCCGAACGCAGCCCGGGGTCCATCCCTGCCGCGCCCACCCACTTGCGGTTCTGCCAGACCACCAGGTCCAGGAAGTGTTCCGGGCGGATGTAGCTGGCTTCGTGGGCCCAGTACTCCACCATGCGCCGCGGGTGCCTGCCTGCCATTTGGTGGAGGATGGACCGGTCGTAGTCGCCGAGCCGGGAGAAGAACGGCAGGAAATGGCTCCGGGCCAGTACGTTCACGGAATCGATCTGGACGAGCTGAATCCGGGCAAAGGTCCGGCCCACCGCCCGTGAGGTCACGGGGCCGGCGGGCCGTCCTTTGTCCAGTCCCTGGGCTGCCAGTGCGATCCGCCGGGCCTGCGAGAGGCTCAGCGATGCACCCATGTCAGCCCTTTCGTTGCCTGGGCTCCATCTTATGCAGTTGCGGCCGCATCGTCCGAGCGGTACGCGAGGATTTTCTCCTCATGCGTGTTCTCGCCGGGTTCGCAGTAGTGGTCCAGAGTGATAACTCCATAGGTCCAGCCGCGGCGACGGTATACAACAGATGGTGCGTTCGTGGCCTTGTCCACGAAAAGGTAAAAATCGTGACCGATAAGTTCCATATTGTCCACGGCGTCGTCAAGGGTAAGTGACGCGGCCGGGAATACTTTGCGCCGGATCAGTACCGGCGAGTCGCCGGCAGGGATGTCGTTGTCGACGTCGTACGGCGATTTCTCAGCCGGTTCCGGAGCGGCCTGGGTGTTATTGCTCGCTTCGACGTAGATCGGCTGGTTGGAGCTCGCGGGCTCCAGTGTTGCAGTTGCCTCGCGGACGGCCTTGGGCGTGTGCCGCCCGTGGTGGACCTTCTTGCGGTCCTTGGCCCTGCGCAGCCGCTCAAGCAGCTTGTTGTAGGCGAGGTCGAACGCGGCGAACTTATCTGCGGCGCTTGCTTCGGCACGGATCACGGGGCCTCGGCCCAGGACTGTCACTTCAACCGTGAGCTGGTCACCGGTCTGCCGCGCATTTGTTTCCTTTGAAACCTTCGCGTCGACCCGCTGGACCTTGTCCCCAAGCGATTCGATCTTCGAGATCTTCTCGCCGGCGTATTCGCGGAATCGGTCCGAGACCGTCAGATTTCGTCCGCTGATCATGAACTCCATGGTGCCCTCCAAATGACTTCGGTGACACGACGGCGGCGCTTCCTGGGGACGATCTGATTGACAGTCGAGCCCCTTTCCGAGCCGCTATCGAAAGGTACAACTGATCTTGGTACCCATATCCGACGTTAGTTCATAGCAACCAGTTATTCATCCTTTCGCAGTTTATTTTTTTCTATGTCTCAGGTAAGCCCCAGGCAGTCCCCAGGATGCCGTGACTGCGCCGGGGCGGCCGCCGCATCCGGCGCACGGGTGGCGGCAAGGACCACAGCACCGCGAACAATTCCGCCGGCTTCGTGGACGGCCCGGGCGGCTTCCGCCAGGGTGGCACCGGTGGTCAGGACGTCGTCGACGATGACGCACTGCCTCCCCCGCAGCGAGCTTCCGCGGGCTCCCCGCGTGGTGCGCATGGAACCCCGGACCCTACGGGACCTGTCTCCTCTGCCGAGTCCCTTCTGGCCTCCTGACAGGCCTATGCCTGCGCCGCGCTTCCCGCACTTGCGCAGCGCATCGGTGCAGTCCACCTTACGGTCGTTGAAACTCCGCCCGACGCCGGCCAACAGCAGGTGAACGGGGCTGAACCCGCGTTTCCGGTATGCACTGCCGCTGGTCGGGACCGGAACGAGGACTACGCCCTCCGTTCCCGGATATGCTGCCGCAAGTGCGTTGGCGAGGACCTTCGACAGCACACGCCGCAACTGCCCCTGGCCATGGCGCTTGAAGGCCAGGATGGATTGTGAGAGCTCCTCGCGGTAGATGCCCGCCGCCACCACAGGCAGGATCACCGACCCGTCGGTGTCCATGAGCGCGGGCGCCCCGGTCTCCGCCCGGAAAGGATGCCGGGTGAGCATCCGGAGCCTTCGCTCGCAGCCGGCACACAGCGCAAGATCCTCCTTGCCGCAGCAGACGCATTCCACGGGCAGCGCGAGGGCCACGATGTCGGCTACGGCCCCCGCCAGCAGGTCCCAGGCCCGCAGAAGGTGCTGCCCGTGCACCCCGCGGTGGCGGGCGTGCCACAGGGGCTGGACCAGGAGATCCGGATCCGCCGAAGTGCTCTGCCTGCCTTCCGTCCTATGGCTCCCCACGGTTCAAGGGTGCGGCGACGGAGCCGGCCCGCAAAAGGGCGGGCAGACTCCATGTGGAAAAACACGAGCCTGGAAACGCCCCACGCAGGAAGAACGGGGTAACGGTCAGCCGGGAAAGGACGGGTCGGTGGGTCCCCTCAGCTGCGCCGACCAACCATTACCAAGCCTCTGGAAGATGCCGTCCCTGGACTGCGCGTAGATCTCCTCGGGACCGTTGCCTGCGCTGAGGGCGACCAACCCCGGCCACGGTGCAAGCTTCTGCGGCTGGGAAGAGGTGAGGGACAGAAGTTCCGGAGTCACGTTCGCCGTGCCGTCACCCCGCATGACCACTGCTGTGGTGTCGTTCACCCATACTCCCTGGTCCGGGTTGCCGCTGGCCTGCAGCGTGATGGGCGTCGTCAATTCCTTTGGAGTGCCGTCAGCACCGCGGATGATCCCGGTCACCTGCACCCGCGTTGTGCCGTTCTGTTCGGAGATAACCAGTGCCCGGACACCTTCGCGGGACACCCGGAAGTCCTTAACCGTGCGGCCGGCGAGCCAGGACGGCGTCAGCGTTACGGATGGCACCGCCGCGCCCTGGGCAATTCCCGTGGGACGGAAGGCGGTCAGCTCCGTGATGCCCTGCGCCCCCGGCCCCGCTGTCCACAGCCAGTCGTGCAGGCTGAACGACGGGTGCGTCAGGGTGCTGCGGGTGGTCAGGGCGCGCGCCGGCTGGCCGGGCACCATCGAATAAAGGGTGCTGCGGCCGCCGTTCAGGAACGCCACCGTCTGCGAGACGGGCGACTCGGCCGGCGAGCGTGGTTTCAGGGCCGCCACCGGCTGCATGTCGGGCAACGGTGACACCCTGTTGTTCTCGTACCGCACTAGCTCGTTGTTGCTGACTGCGATCTGGCGCGCGGGCACATTCCTGTTCTGGACCGGCGGCAGCACGGAGCCGTTGTCTTCCACCCGGACGAGGTCCTGGTTGGCCCGCAGCTCCACGTTGATGACGTCCGGCTGGCTGCGGAACGTGAGGGCCAGCTGTGTCTGCATCCTGAGCCTGTCCTCGGTGGAGGCGTCTGTCAGTTCCTTGGCCGAAAGGTCCACCTGGGCCGCGCCCGAGACGACGGGCACCGACTCCCTGGCAAGCTTCATGCCGGACGGGAACGCGCTGACGACGGCGCCCTTCAGATACGGGGCGGGTCCGCCGAGCAGGGCGCTCGTCATGGATTTCACTGTCTTCTTTTTAATGAACCAGCGGACATCCGGGACGGCATACGTGAAGCTGGGGTCGTAGAAGTAGATGGGGTAGGCGCCGTAGATGACCTTGAAGGTCTCCTCGGGAATGGCGGTGCCGTCGGGGATCTTGGAGATGCGCCATTCGCCGTCGACCTGCACCAGCGTCACGGGGATGTTTTCCTTGGTTCCCTCCGGCATCTGGGTGGCCACGCCGTCGGAATCCACTGAGTACGCGACGTCCAGTTCATAGTTGTAGACGCCCTCGACGCCGGTCTTCACCACGCGCTCGGAGCGGAACACCAGCGTCCGCTGGTCCGGCTTCCAGGCCACCGAGGAGGCCTGCGTCAGGTACTGCCGCGCCACGGCGTAGTCGTCCTCGTACCCGCTGCCGGCCAGGTAGAAGTCCTCGATGACTGCTTCAGGACTGGACCCGGTGCGCGGAGCGACGGGAAAGAACACCGGCGCATTAGGATTTCCGGCGCTTTCATCCGTGCTCTTTCCAACGGGGCCGGACCGCGGGATCTGGGCGCACGAGGCCAGGAACAGCAATAAGACGGCCAGCAGCCCCGCGGCCAGTCCGCGGGCCGCCGGGCGCACCCGGCTCACGAACGCTCCCCCGTACGCGCTGCCTCCGGTGTGCCCGGCCGGGCGGCCGCAGCAGGCTCTGCCTCCCTGGCCGGCGCAACACCATCAGCGGATTCGCCGGCGGCCGCGGGGGCCCCGGTTGCGGAGGCCCCATGAGCGGAGGCCCCGGCCGCGGCGTCATGAGGCGCAGCGTCCCCGGTCGCGGAGTCCCTGAACACTGAGTCCGTGGGCGCCGGTGTGGCCCCCGGGCCCAGGACGAGGACGCTGTGGTCGCCGGGGCTGCCAAGTCCCAGGTCTGCCGGCTCAAGGGGCAACGGCGACTTTGTGATGGTTCCGCCCTGTTTGAGCGGAAGCGTGAGTCTGAAACTTGAGCCGACGCCGGTGTTTCCCCAGGCCTGCAGCCAGCCGTTGTGCAGTTTGGTGTCTTCGGTGGCAATGGACAGGCCCAGACCGCTGCCGCCGGTGGTGCGGGCCCGCGCCGGGTCGGCGCGCCAGAACCGGTCGAACACCCGCGCCGCTTCGGCGGGACTCATGCCGATTCCGTGGTCCCTGACGGTGACAGCGACGGCGTCCGCACTCGAGGCGACGGAGATATTGACGGGCCGGCCTTCGCCGTGTTCGAGGGCGTTCAGGATCAGGTTCCGCAGGATCCGGTCGATGCGCCGGGAGTCCATTTCCACCACGACGCTGCCTTCCGGCGCATTCAGCATCATCTTCGAGCAGTACTCTTCGGCGACCGGGGCCGCGCCCTCCATCACATGCGAGATGAGCTGTACGATGTCCGTCGCCTCGGCGTCGAGCATGGCGACGCCGGCGTCGAACCTGGAAATTTCCAGCAGGTCCGCCAGCAATGACTGGAACCTCTCCACCTGGTTGTAGAGCAGTTCGGCCGACCTCTTGTTGATGGGGTCGAAGTCGTTGCGGGCGTCGTACAGCACCTCGGCGGCCATCCGGACGGTGGTCAGCGGGGTGCGGAGCTCGTGGGACACGTCGGAAACGAACCGCTGCTGCATCTGGGACAACGTGGCCAGCTGCGTGATCTGTTCCTGCAGGCTCGCGGCCATGTGGTTGAATGACGCCCCGAGGCGGGCCACCTCGTCCTCGCCCTTGACTACCATGCGCTCCTGCAGCTGGCCCGCCGCCAGCTTTTCCGACACCACGGCGGCATGGCTCACAGGGCTCACCACGTTGCGGGTGACGTACCAGGCGATGGCGCCAATCATAAGGATCAGTGCAGCGCCGCCGGCCCAGAGGACGTTCTGGATTTCGTTCAGGGTCTGCTGCGCGGTGTTGAGGTCGTAGATCAGGTAGAGCTCATAGACAGTGCCGTTGAACGTCACCTTGTTGCCGACGGCGATGCCTGGCCGGTCCTCGGTCCCCACCGGGAACTCCGTGGAAGCCCAGAACTGTTCCTTGCCGGAATCCTGGACTGCCTTCCGGAGGTCCGGAGGGATGACGCTGATGGTCAGTTGGTCCGATGCGCGCGACTCCACCCACCGGTTGCGGGGCTTGGTCTGCTCCGGCATCGCCTCAAAGACGTAACGGCGCTGGATCACCGAGCCCTTTCCCTCCACCGCGTTCAGGGTGTCGTAGACCAGGGTGATCACACTGGACTGGTCGGTGACCTGGGCGCCGTCGAACGTGTCCTGGACCTGCTTGACGTTGTAGCGGGTCTCGGACTCCGCCTGCGTCAGCCGTTCCTGGAACAGGTTGTTGGCAATCTGGTTGGACAGGTAGGCGCCAACGATCGCGAACGAACTGATGGATAGCAGCAGGGTGGTCAGGACGGTGCGGAACTGCAGCGACCGGCGCCACCGGCGCTGCAGGGAATGCAGCAGATACCGGATGCCGGGAAAAATACGGTCGACGCCGGTGCGCACCAGGCGGGCGACCCGCAGCACGACGATCAGGGCGCGGCGCCGCCAGATCCGGGCCTGCGAAGGCAGCCCCGCGAGCCCGGCGCCAAAGGCGTCGGTGTGCTCCGGGGTCGGACGGGGACCGGCTTTGCGCGAACCGTCCCGGGCATGCTCCGCCGTGGGAGCGCTTCCGCGGGTTTCGGAACCGGAACCCACGGGCGTCTCAGGGGGATTCTGGCCCTGGGGTTCAGGACCCTGCTTTGTAGCCGACACCACGAACCGTCATCACAACTTCCGGGGCTTCCGGATCACGTTCAATTTTGGACCGCAGTCGCTGGACATGGACATTGACCAGCCGGGTGTCAGCCGCGTGGCGGTAACCCCAGACCTGCTCCAGGAGCAGCTCACGGGTGAAAACCTGCCAGGGCTTGCGCGCCAGGGCCACCAGGAGATCGAACTCGAGCGGGGTCAGCGAAATCCGCTCGTCGCCGCGGCTCACGAGGTGGCCGGCAACATCAATCGTGATGTCCGCGATACGCAGCGTCTCTGGCGCCTTCTGGTCACCGGGGCGCAGGCGCGCCCGTACCCGGGCAACGAGTTCCGCCGGTTTGAAGGGCTTGGGCACGTAATCGTCGGCACCCGATTCCAGTCCCCTGACCACGTCGGAGGTGTCCGACTTGGCCGTCAGCATGACGATCGGAACGTCCGACTCGGAGCGGATCTGCCGGCACACCTCGATGCCGTCCGTTCCCGGCAGCATCAGGTCAAGGAGCACGAGATCCGGCTTTGACGAGCGAAACACGTCCAGGGCCTGTCCGCCGTCCGCGCAGAAGACGGGCTCAAAGCCGTCGTTGCGCAGGACGATGCCGATCATTTCTGCGAGCGCCTCGTCATCATCAACCACCAGAATGCGTGCCTTCATAGTTATATATTCCCTTATTGCTCTTGCTTTGTCTTATTGATGGAGTTTTCGGCGGGGCGCGTGCCGGGCGCCGCCCGGCCCGGAAGCTAGGATGCCCGACGGCGGAACTATAGTCTGGAGGTGCCCGGCCGTTGGCCGGTACGCACCTTGGGGAGGAACAGGTTGTCAGAGCAGGATCCGCAGCACCCGCCGTCCGGACAAAGGCCGCCTGAACACCGCCCGCCGGAAGACCCCGCTTACGGGCAACTGCCCCCAGACCAACTGCCCACAGACCAACTGCCTCCGCACCGGCTGCCTGCGCAGCCCGCCGGCCAGCCCCCAGCGCCGTGGGCTTCACCGCAGCAGCAGCCCTGGGGCTCACGCCCGCAGTGGGGAAGCCAGCAGTGGGGAAGCCAGCAGCCCGGACCTTACCAGTCCGGCGCCCACCAGCCGTACGGGCCGCCGCAGCAGTGGGGCGGAGCGACGAATCCCACTGGCCAGAATCCGACAGGGCCTTATCCCACAGCGCCGAGCCCCGCCGTCCCCTATCCCATGTATGCGGCCCCGCCGAAACCAGGAGTTGTGCCGCTGCGGCCGCTGATGTTCGGCGAAATCATGGACGGCGCCTTCCAGACGATCCGGCGGAATCCCAAAGCGATGCTCGGGGCAGGCCTGCTGGCGCAGGCGCTGGGCGCTGTGCTCGCCGGCGTTGTCCCGCTGTTCGCCCCAGCGTCAGATGCTTCCGCGGAGGCCTGGCTGGCGAACCTCAGCACCTCCGAGATGACCGGTCTCTTCGCGGGTGTGGCGGGCGGCTTCATACTTTTCGGCCTGGTGTCCGTGTTCATCTCCGTGGTGATGCAGGGGGCCATGGTGGTCCCCGTGGCCAGGTCCATCCTTAACCGGCCAACCGGGTTCCGGCAGATGTGGCTGCTGGCGCGCGGCAGGGCCTGGACGCTGGTCCGTCTGGCCGGAATCGGGGTGGCAGCCGTGCTGCTGGCGATGGCGCTCATCGTCGTGGCCACCGCGCTGCTGGCCAATGCGATGGGCACAGGGTCGTTGGTCATCGTCCTTCCGCTGTTTCTGGCCTTTATTGCAGCCATGATCTGGGTGTCGGTCAAGCTGACAGTCGCGCCAGCGGTCATCGTCGTCGAGGACGTCGGGGCGCTGGACGGTATCCGGCGCTCCTGGGCCGTCACCCGGGGAAGCTGGTGGCGCGTCCTGGGCATTGTCCTCGTCGTTTCGCTGCTCGTGGGCATCATCGGGCAGATCGTCCTCATCCCGGTCACCCTGCTCTCCGGGCTGCTCACGACCGTCACCGGCCCCCAGGACCCGGCCAGCCAGGCGGCCACCCTGCAGGTGGTGGTCGGTGTGGCCACGGCGGTCGTGTCCGCCGCCGTCGGCGCGGTGGCGTTCGCCTTCCAGACATCGGTCATGGCCTTGCTCTACCTGGATTTGCGGATGCGCAACGACGGCCTGGATATCGCGCTGCTCCGGCTGCTGGAATCCAGGACCGACGACGGCGGCATCCCGGGCCGGGGCGTTCCCGTCTACAGCTCGGGCCGGAACACCCCGGGACCCCACCAGCCGTGGCCCTACCAACAGGGGCCTCACCAAACCGGGCCTTACGGAAATTCAGCAGGCTGGCCGCCGCCCCCGGGCCCGCCCACGATGCCGGGATGAGCGCCGCCGGCCTCCTCACAGCCCTGCAGCACTCGACGCTGCTGCTGCAGCGAACCCTCGAACCGCCGGTGCAGCCCGACCGGGAGGAAGCGCGCCGCTGGGCGATGGAGGAGCTCTCCAAACGCGAGTACCGGGAGGCGGCACCCGGCTGGCTGGAAACCCTCTGGCAACAGTTCCTCGACTGGCTGCAGTCCGTGACTGATGGCCAGTCCCCGGCCGATGGACCTCCGGTGGCGCCCTTCATCGGCCTGGGCATCGCCATCCTGGTAGGCGTGGCCATCATCCTGGCCCGGCCCCGGCTGAATGCCCGCCGCCGCGCACCCAAGGAAATTTTCGACGCCGAAGTAACCGCCACGGCAGCCGACTACCGGGAGCGCGCAAAAGCCGCAGCCGCCCGCGGCGACTGGGCGGCCGCCGTCGTCGAACAGTTCCGCGCGCTGGTAAGTTCTGCCGAGGACCGGGCCGTCCTGGACCCCCAGCCCGGCCGGACAGCCGACGAGGCTGCCGGACAGCTCACGCGCGCGTTTCCGGCGGCCAGCGACAGACTCGACGCCGCTGCCCGCATGTTCGACGCCGTCCGCTACGGCAGCGGGAGCGCCGCGGCAGCCGACTACGCCGCGATGGTTGAGCTGGACTCGACTCTGGAAAGGCTCACGCCCTCCTACGCAGCGGCCGCCCCCGGCGGACTGGCGGTGCCCAGATGATGCCTCTCCCCCGCACCGGAGCCGCCGCCGCGGATACCCCGTCCGACGGCGGCAGGCCAGCAGACGGTGTTCTTGTCGCGGCCCCGCGCAGGAGAACCGGCTTGTTCCGCAGGCACCGGGCGGGAGTGCTCTTCGGCGTTGCCATGGCCGTTGCCCTTGCGGTGATCCTCATACTCCAGTCGACGCAACGGGCCGACAGCCAGGAGCTGTCCATCCACAATCCCGGTCCGCAGGGCGCCAGGGCAGCAGCCCAAATCCTTGGTGCGCACGGCGTCACAGTCAACCAGACGGCGTCGTTCGAGGAAACGGTGTCAGCGGCGCGTGCGGCCGGTGGCAGCGGGTCCGGCTCAACGGTCCTGGTCTACGACCAGCGCGGATTCCTGGCTCCCGAAAGGCTCCGCCGGCTGCTCGCGGAGACGGACCGGCTGGTGGTCGTGTCGCCGCGCCTAGCCACGCTGACGGGACTCGGCGGCAGCATCCGGCAGGCCGGCGTGGTCCCCGGCACTGAGCAGACCCTGCAACCCGGCTGCGCTGTCGCCGATGCCCAGGCCGCCGGGGATATCAGTGCGGACGGCGGCTTCCTCTACACCGGCGGCACCGTCTGCTACGGCGCCGGCGGCAACGGGCGGGGCATTTACGCCACGGCCGAGAACGGAAAGCTCGTGGTGCTCGGCAGCACGGCCGTGATCAGCAACCAGTTCCTGGCAGCCAACGGCAACGCCGCACTCACCCTGCGAACCCTGGGCAGCCAGGGACACCTCGTCTGGTACCTGCCGGGTCCCGGTGACCTCGGAGTCAACCCCGCGCCGAAGACCCTGGCCGAACTTGCACCTGCGTGGTCAGCATTTGTGGCCCCGTGGCTCATTGTGGTGGCCCTGGTTGCCATACTGTGGCGCGGACGCCGCCTGGGCCCGCTGGTCTTCGAACCCCTGCCTGTGGTGGTGAAGTCCGCGGAAACGGCCGAGGGCCGGGCCCGCCTGTACCACGAGGCCCACGACGTTGCCCGGGCGGCAGACACGCTCCGGGCAGGCACGGTCGTCCGGCTTGCCTCGGCCCTCCGGGTTGGCACCGCCGCCGGGCTTACCGACGTGGCCTGCTCTGCCGTGGCCGCCGCCGCTGCCCGGCACCTGGACCGCAACGCCGCAGAAATACAGCAGATCCTGCAGCACCGTCCCGCAACCGAGGCCCAGCTGGTCCGCTGGGCCCAGGACCTTGTCCGACTAGAGAAAGAGGTAAAGGCCAGATGAGCCAGCAGCCAAACGGCCACCAACACGGAACCTACGGCGAGGCGCCGGTGGGCACCATGGCCGCTCCGCACGCGCCGGATCCTGCCCGGCAGGCGCTCCTGGACGTCCGGCATGAGGTGTCCAAGGCAGTTGTGGGCCAGGATTCCACGGTCACCGGCCTGCTGATCGCCCTCCTGTCACGCGGACATGTGCTGCTGGAAGGCGTGCCGGGCGTGGCCAAGACGCTGCTGGTCCGCGCCCTGTCCGCTGCCCTGAGCCTGGACACCAAACGCGTTCAGTTCACCCCGGACCTCATGCCCGGCGACGTCACGGGATCACTGGTGTACGACGCCGCCAATTCGGAGTTCAGCTTCCGCGAAGGTCCCGTCTTCACCAACATGCTCCTGGCGGACGAAATCAACAGGACGCCACCCAAGACCCAGGCCTCACTGCTGGAAGCCATGGAGGAACGCCAGGTGTCCGTGGACGGCGTGTCGCGCCGGCTGCCCGTGCCGTTCATTGTGGCGGCCACGCAGAACCCCGTGGAGTACGAGGGCACCTACCCGCTGCCCGAGGCCCAGCTGGACCGCTTCCTCCTCAAGCTGACCATGCCCCTGCCGGACCGCGCCGCCGAAATCGAGGTAGTCCGCAGGCATGCCGCCGGCTTCGATCCCCGCGATCTCGCCGCGGCCGGCATCCGCCCGGTGGCGGGCGCCGACGAACTTGAACGGGCGCGGCGGGCAGTGGCCGCCGTCGAAGTGTCGCCCGAGGTGCTGGGCTACATCGTGGACGTGGTCCGGGCCACGCGTGCCGCCCCGTCCTTCCAGCTTGGGGTCTCGCCGCGCGGTGCAACCGCGCTGCTGAACACCTCACGGGCCTGGGCCTGGCTGTCCGGCCGGAACTTTGTCACCCCGGATGACGTCAAGGCGCTGGCCCACCCGTGCCTGCGGCACCGTGTGGCGCTCCGGCCCGAAGCCCTTATGGATGGCGTCCAGGTGGACGACGTGCTGGGCAGCATCCTGGCCTCCGTCCCCGTCCCCCGCTGATCCGGTGGCGATTTCCGGGCGGCTGGTACTCCTGGCGGCGGCCGGGCTGGTGCCGGTGCTGCTCTTTCCCGGCTGGCTGACCGTGCTTGCCGTGCTCCTGGTCCTCGGCGCCCTGGTCCTGCTGGACTTGCTGCTGGCCGCCGCGCTGCAGCAGGTCTCGGTGGAAAGGTCAGCGCCCGCCAACGTTACGCTTAGAGGCACGGCAGACTCTGTGCTGACGGTGCATAACAGCGGCACGCGCAGGCTCAGGGCCGTGGTCCGTGATGCCTGGCAGCCTTCCGCCGGCGCGGAAAATCCGGTCCGGGCGGCAGAGGTTCCGGCCGGTGAAAGGCGACGCCTGAGCGTGAGGCTCCGGCCCGTGCGCAGGGGTGACCTCAAGGCGCCCCACGTCACCGTCCGGTCCTTCGGGCCGCTCCGGCTGGCCGCCCGCCAGAAAACTGTGCATGCACCCGGATCGCTGCGGGTGCTGCCGCCCTTCAATTCCCGGCGGCACCTGCCGTCAAAGCTCCGCCGGTTGCGGGAACTCGACGGCAAGGCGGCAGTGCAGATCCGCGGTGCCGGAACCGAGTTCGATTCACTGCGCGACTATGTGCGCGGCGATGACGTTCGCTCCATCGACTGGCGCGCGACGGCGAGACGGTCCGCCGTCGTCGTCCGCACCTGGCGGCCGGAGCGCGACCGCCGGGTGGTGATCATGCTGGACACCTCCCGGACCGCCGCTGCGCGCGTGCACGACGAACCCCGGCTGGACACCGGCATCGAGGCTGCACTGCTGCTGGGGGTCCTGGCCGAACGCGGCGGTGACCGCGTCGACTTCTTCGCCTTCGACCGCAGGATGCGTTCCCGGGCGGCCACGACGGCGGGCGGCAACCTGTTGGGCCAGCTGGTACAGGCTATGGCGCCGCTGCAGGCCGAACTCATCGAGCTGGACTGGGCACAGGTGCCCGCCCAGGTCCGCGCGGTTTCGGCGCACCGTTCCCTCGTGGTCCTGCTGACCTCGCTGGACAGCGGCGCCCCGGAGGAAGGACTCATTCCGATGGCGGCGCGCCTCGCCCAGCAGCACGTCGTGGTGGTGGCGTCGGTCCGCGACCCACTTCTTGGCGAGATGCTCCAGGAAAGAACGACGGCGGCCCAGGTGTTCCGTGCCGCAGCCGCGGAACGCGCCCTGCTCGAGCGGGAAGCCGTGAGTGTCCAGCTGCGCCAGCTCGGCGTCGAAGTGGTGGACGCCGAGCCACACCAGCTGCCGCCGGCGTTGGCCGACGCCTATATCCGGCTCAAGGCGGCCGGGCGGCTGTGATGGCTAACCCGATCTACCGCCAGGCCCTGGGGGCCGGCTTCGACCGACTGCAGCCAGAACTGCAGGAGTACTTTTCACTTACCCCGGGCTCCGGAACCTATGGCGTCGGCGAGGGTGTTTTCGAGGTGGTGGGCTGCAGGCAACGGTGGCTGCGGCCCATACTGAGGCTGACCGCCGGCGAGCAGGCCTTCTTTCCTGAGTACGGCGAGGGTGTCCGCTTCCGGATCGAAAACCATGCGCACCTGGATCCGTTCGGCCGCTCCAGCCTGACGGCGCGGCGCGAGATTTTCTTCCCGGGCAGGACCAGGATTTTCCAGGACACCACGAGTGTGGAAGCGGGCGGCGCCGGTGCCCAGGCCCGTCTGGTGGACTATGTGGGCCGGTACCGCCGGCTGGTCACTGACCTGAACCTGATGGTGACGGCCGAGGGCCGGCTGCGGGGAGTCTCCGAGGTATCCCGGCTGTTCCTCGGCCCGGTCCGGCTGCCGCTGCCGGCGGCCCTTGACGCAAAGGCCTACGCGGAGCAGTGGTGGGACCCGGCCGCGGGAGAAACCGGGCGTCACAGGATCCAGGTGAAGGTGATCCAGCCGCAGCTCGGCCTCGTCCTGGTTTATGCAGGCCACTTCGACTACCGGCTGGAGCCCTATCCGTCCGGAAGATCTTCGGCGGGCTTCCTTCCGGCGTATGCCAGGCCGGACCGCTGGGAGCGGCGAAGCTAAGAAACGGCAGCGCGCCCAGCCCGGCGCAGCAACTTAGCCGAGCGCGAACTGGTTCAGGCCGTCGGCAACCTGGGTCAGCCGGGTGAGGACCTCCGTCGCGGCGGCGGGCGACTGCTTTTCAAGGCCGCCCGACGGCGTGACGCGCACTGTGCCGAGCGCCGCCAGCGGGAGTCCGAGCTGCTGCCACGGACGCCTGACGCATTCAACAACCGCTGAGGCCTTCGGCACGCCGCCCGGCCCGTCGGCCTGCAGGGCCCCGGCCCACAGCCGCTTGCCGGCCTCGACTGCCTCCGCGAGCTGTTCCCACTGCCGGGTGGTCAGGGCCCTCAGCGGGACGGCGATGGCGTCCGCGCCCGCAGCAAGGATCCTCTCGAACGGGGCCTCGATTTCCGGCACCGCTATCGCAATTTCGGCGGCGCCGGCCTCGCGGAGGGCGTCGATCACCACGCGCCAGAGCTCGGTGACTTCCTGCCCGGCGACGGAGCGCAGGGTGCGGTAGCCGCTGGATGTGGGGATCGTACCGGCGAGGACAGAGGCGATGTCCGGTTCGTCGATCTGCACCACGAGTCCGGCCCCGGGCACGGCGGCAGCTACCTTGGCCAGGTGCGCTCCAACGCCGGCGGCGAGGGACGCAGCGATGTCGCGGCGGGCGCCGTAGTCGATCAGGGCACGTTCACCGTTATGGAGGTGCAGTCCGGCGGCAAGGCTGAGGGGACCCCGCAGCTGGACCTTGAGCTCGCTGGCGGCACTGTCCTCTTCGCCGGCAATGTCGGCCAGCACGTTGATGTCCGTGGACAGGGCCGACCGCGCCCGGACCAGGTCGCGCCCGGGCCGGTCGACGATCCGCCAGCCGTGCGGCTGGACGTCCACTGCCAGGTCAACGAGGAGCGACGCGGTGCGCCCTATGGCGTCGGCACCGACGCCGCGGTCGGGCAATTCGGCAAGAAAAGGCAGGTGCGGGCTGCCGAGCTCACCGCGGATGATGCGGGTGGCCTCCACCGGGTCCTGGCCCGGCCACGGTCCCAGGGCGGTGGCCGTTACCTGGGCCGGCAGCTGGGCGTCTGCGTCCTGCACGGCTTAGGCAGTGAGCGGGGCGGTGGGGCTGGCTGTTCCGCCGGCAGCGTTGTGGTCCTCCGCGATCGCCTCGTGGTGCCGGATCACCTCGCCGATGATGAAGTTCAGGAACTTCTCCGCGAACGCCGGGTCCAGCTGCGCGTCCTCGGCAAGGCGGCGGAGCCGGGCAATCTGGGCTGTTTCACGTCCGGGGTCCCCCGCCGGAAGTCTGTGGGCAGCCTTGAGGAAACCCACCTTCTGTGTCGCCTTGAACCGCTCCGCGAGGAGGTAGACGAGGGTCGCATCGATGTTGTCGATGCTCGACCGGATTGACAGCAGTTCCGCCATCACTGCAGGATCCACATGCCCGGCCAGGGAGCTGGCGGCGGGATTGTAGGAGTCAGTGTCAGGCAGATC
This sequence comes from Arthrobacter sp. NPDC056691, assembly GCF_042791415.1. NCBI lineage: Bacteria > Bacillati > Actinomycetota > Actinomycetes > Micrococcales > Micrococcaceae > Arthrobacter > Arthrobacter sp. NPDC056691. Next base: position 27,441 of record NZ_JBHTXX010000014.1, on the reverse strand, counting down.
ATGGTTTAGCTCGGTCATGGTTCCAGTCTATGGGCAGCGCCGGATTCTCTGCCCGTGTTAAGGATGCTGGCAGAGAATGTAAGTGTTCGCACATACCGATGAGGGAGGATGCACATGAGGATTGCAGTTCTTGGTACCGGGGTGGTGGGCAGGACCCTGGCGGGAAAACTCGTGGAGTCCGGGCACGACGTCGCTCTCGGGTCCCGAAGCGCCACAACGGAGGCCGCCGTGGGGTGGGCAGCGGGAGCGGGGCCGCGGGCCAAAGCCGCGACGTACTTCGACGCCGCGGCGGAGGCCGAGGTGGTCATCAACGCGACGCCAGGCGCGGTATCGCTCGAGGTGCTGGCCGCGGCAAGCACGAAGAACCTCGCCGGCAAGGTGCTGATCGATGTGGCCAACCCGCTGGACCATTCGGCCGGCTTCCCGCCGTCGCTCTCTATCTCGAACACCGACAGCCTGGCGGAAACCATCCAGCGGGCGTTTCCCACTGCCCGCGTGGTGAAGGCACTGAACACCATGCGCGCCGACGTCATGGTGGCGCCGGACCGGCTGGCAGGCGGGGATCACGACGTGTTCATGGCCGGTGATGACGCGGCGGCCAAGGACGTGGTGGCCGGGCTCCTGCGGGAATTCGGCTGGCGGCCCGAACACATCAGGGACCTGGGCCCGCTAGAGGCGGCGCGGGGCCTGGAGATGTGGCTGCCGCTGTGGCTGCGGATTTTCCTGAAGCAGGGAGACAGCGTGTTCAACATCAAGGTGGTCTCTGAGTAGCGCTGCAAAGGCAGGCGTCCCCGCCCTCTGCAGAGGACGGGGACGCAGGTCTTGGGCGGTGGCCGCTAGATACCCAGCAGGGCGCGGTGGTCCTGCCGGCGTTTGGCCTGCTCGGCGGGATCCGGGACGGGCAGCGACGCGATGAGGCGCTTCGTGTAGTCATGCTGCGGAGCACCCATGACCTGGTGGCCGATCCCCTGCTCAACGAGCTTGCCCTTGTACAGCACCCCTACCCAGTGCGACAGCATGTCCACCACCGCGAGGTCGTGGCTGATGAACAGCGCCGCAAACCCGAACTCCTGCTGGATTTCTTTGAAGAGTTCCAGTACTTTCGCCTGCACCGAAACGTCCAGTGCCGACGTCGGCTCATCTGCGATGAGCAGTTTCGGGTTCAGGATAAGCGCCCGCGCCAGTGAAGCGCGCTGGCGCTGCCCGCCGCTGAGTTCATGCGGGAAACGGTCAGCGTACGACGCCGGCAGCTGGACTGACTCCAGCAGCTCACCGACACGTTTGCGCGCCTGTGCCGGCGAGGGGTTGGTGTGGATGATGAGCGGTTCGGCGACGCAGTCGCCGATGGTCAGCTGCGGGTTGAAGGACGCCGCGGGATCCTGGAAGACGAACCCGATCTCCTTGCGGAGCGGCTTGAAGCTCCGCTCCTTGAGGTTCAGCATCTCGTAGCCGAGCACGTTCAGGCTTCCGCCGGTGGTCCGGTTGAGGCCTGCGATGGCCCGGCCGATGGTCGTCTTACCCGACCCCGATTCGCCGACGAGTCCGAACACCTCACCCTCGGATACCGTGAAACTGACGCCGTCCACTGCCTTGAAGGCGGGGCTGCCCAGCCGGCCGGGGTATTCGATGGTGAGGCCCTTCGCCTCCACCAGGACCTTGCCGTCCTGGTGCGCCCGTTCCGTCATCCCTTCCGACGCCGAATGGCGGCCAAGGTGCGGCACGGCGGCCAGCAGCTTCCGGGTGTAGTCCTGCCGCGGCTCGGCGAAGAGGGACTTCGCCGAGGCCTCCTCGACGACGTCGCCGCGGTACATCACCACCACCCGGTCGGCGAGGTCGGCCACCACGCCCATGTTGTGCGTGATCAGCACAATGGACGTCCCGTACTTGTCCCTCAGGTCCCGCAGGAGCTCCAGGATCTCCGCCTGCACGGTGACGTCCAGGGCGGTGGTGGGCTCATCCGCCACGATCAGCCCCGGGTTCAGGGCGAGCGCGGCGGCGATGACCACGCGCTGCTTCTGGCCGCCGGAGAACTGGTGGGGGTAGTAATTGACCCGCGTTTCCGGGTCCGGGATGCCCACTTTGCGGAGGGCCTCGATGGCCCTGGCCTTCGCCTCCTTCGCGGTGACCCGCTTGCCGCCGTCACGTCCCGCGTGGGCGAGGATGCCTTCGGCGATCTGCCACCCGACGGTGAACACGGGATTCAGCGCCGTGGATGGTTCCTGGAAGACCATGGCCACGTCCCGTCCCCGGATCTGGCGGAGCTTCGCGGGGCTGACGCTGATGACGTTGCTGCCGTTGATCACCACGGCGCCGGAACTGATGGCAGTTTCCGGCAGCAGGCCAAGGATGGTCTTGGCCGTCACGGTCTTGCCGGAGCCGGATTCGCCGACGATGGCGAGCACCTCCCCCGCCTTCACCTCGAGGCTTACGTCCTTGACTGCATGGACGTCCCCCGTGTCGGTGGCGAATGTGACCTTGAGATGGTCGATGTCCAGCACCGGTCCGGTGCCGGCCCCATGCCGGTCAGAAACAGATCCGATATTGATGGTCATGAGCTTCTCACATCTGCTGAAATGGCTGCCTGGGCCGCCGCGGTGGAGTCCGGGCCGCCCTTGTTCCCGGCGCGCTTCCGGCCGCGGAGGCGGGGATCGTTGAGGTCGTTGATGCTCTCCCCCACCAGCGTGAGGCCAAGCACTGTCCACACGATGGCGAGGCCCGGGAACACGCCGGTCCACCAGATGCCCGACGTGGTGTCTGCCAGGGCCTTGTTGAGGTCAAAGCCCCATTCGGAGGCGGACGAGGGCTCGATGCCGAATCCCAGGAAGCCCAGGCCGGCCAGGGTCAGGATCGCCTCGGAGGCATTCAGGGTGAAGATCAGCGGGAGGGTGCGGGTGGCGTTCCGGTAGATGTGCCGGCCCATGATGCGGATGCTGGAGGCGCCCACCACCTTCGCGGATTCGACGAAGGGTTCCGCCTTGAGCCTGATGGTTTCCGCCCTGATCACCCGGAAGTACTGCGGAATGAACACCACGGTGATGGAGATCGCCGCAGCGAGCACACCGCCGAAGAGGTTGGACTCGCCCCCGCTGATGACGATGGCCATGACGATGGCCACCAGCAGTGACGGGAACGCGTAGATGGCGTCTGCCACCACCACGAGGACCCGGTCGAGCCAGCCGCCGAGGTATCCGCTCACCAGGCCGAGGATGACGCCGGCGAAGATGGACAGCACCACGGCCACAACGATCACGAAAATGGCGGTCTGGGAGCCCCAGATAACCCGGGACAGGACATCATAGCCGCCGACTGTCGTGCCCAGCAGGTGCTTTCCGCCGGGCGGCTGCTGCGTGGGGAAGCTGCCGTCGGCGTCGGAAAGCTGCGAAAATCCGTAGGGCGCAAGGAGCGGCGCGAAAATAGCGGTCAGGAGGAAGATGCCGGTCAGGACGAGGCCGACGACGAGCATGCCGCGCTGGAGTCCGACGCTCTTGTTGAAGTGGGAAATAACGGGCAGCCGCCTGAACAGCGGGGCCCTGCGGTCCACGGTGGCTTCCACCGGAGGGGCGGTGCTCATGTCAGTACCTCACACGGGGGTCGATCAGCGCGGCCACAATGTCCACGATGAAGTTGGTGACGGCGACGATAACGGCCAGGAGCACCACGATGCCCTGGACGGCCACGAAGTCACGGGCCGTCAGGTAATTGGCCAGCTGGAAGCCCAGCCCCTTCCACTCGAAGGTGGTCTCGGTGAGTACGGCGCCGCCCAGCATCACGGCGATCTGTAGGCCCATTACGGTGATGATGGGGATCAGTGCCGGCTTGTAGGCATGTTTGGTGACCAACCGGAATTCGCTGACGCCCCGCGAGCGTCCCGCCTCGATGTAGTCCCGGCCCAGGGTGCCGATGACGTTGGTGCGCACCAGCCGGAGGAAGATGCCTGCTGTCAGCAGCCCCAAGGCCAAGGCAGGCAGGACGGCATGCGCCATCACGTCGCCGAGAGCGGCCATGTTGCCGCTTCTGAGCGCGTCCAGCCAATAGATTCCCGTGGGCGCCTGGAGCCCGGTGAGGGCAAGTTCGCTGGAGGTTTTCGCCCGCCCCGCAACAGGGAGCCAGCCAAGCCAAACGGCAAAAGTCAGCTTCAGCAGCATGCCGGCAAAGAACACGGGAGTGGCGTAGCAAAGGATGGCGAAGACGCGCAGCACGGCGTCGGGAAGGTGGTCGCGCCGGTGTGCGGCGATCATCCCGAAGGGAATGCCTACCAGGAGCGCGACGATCAGCGCGTTGACGGTCAGTTCAAGGGTGGCTGAGCCATAGGTGGCCAGCATCTCGACAACCTTGCGGTTGTCGGACAGGGTGGTTCCGAAATTGCCCGTGACAAGTTGCCCCAGGTACTCGAAGTACTGCACGGGAAGCGGACGGTCATAGCCTGCGGCGTGAATCCGTTCCTGCAGTTGCTCCGGGGGCAGCCGGCCGCCCAGCGCGGCCGTGATGGGATCGCCGGTGATCCGCATGAGGAAGAACACCATGGTGACCAGGATGAAAATCGTCGGAAAGATCAGGAGGAACCTGATCAGGAGGTATTGGCCCAGTCCCCCGCCGGACTTCTTTTTCTTGGTCGGCAAAAGGCCGTCGGCGTCGCTTGGCGGCGCCTCAATAAGAGTTGTCATTACTGCCTGATTCTGTGTTTCCGGATCCGCAACGGAACCGGAATCGGCTGTTCACTGTCCAGCAGGAAGGCGGGACGCCCGGAAGGCGTCCCGCCTCCTTGGCTGGTCAGGACCTGATGGGGTGGAGCCCTACTTCGAGATCACCCCGAGGCGGGTCTTGAACGAAGCGTCGAGGGTCTGGTCCACGCCCTTGACGTCTGCCCCCGCAACCATGAGCTGTGCCCCCTGCAGCAGCGGCAGGGTGGAGAGGTCCTTGGCGACGGCGGTCTGCGCCTCGCCCAGCACCTTCTCGCGTTCGGCCTTGTCCACGGTGGTGAGCTGCTTGGTGACAAGCTCGGTGACGGAGGAGTTCTCGTAGTGGTTCTTCAGGAAGTTGCCAGGGATGAAGAACGGCGTGAGGTAGTTGTCGGCGTCGGAATAGTCCGGGAACCAGCCGAGCTGGTAGACCGGGTAGGCATCGGCCGTCCGGGCCTTCGAGTAGGTGACCCATTCGGTGGACTGGAGGTCAACCTTGAACAGCCCCGACTTTTCCAGCTGTTCCTTGATCATGGCGTATTCGTCGCCTGAGGACTTGCCGTAGTGGTCGGGGTTGTACTGCAGCTTGATGTTGACGGTACCGGTGATGCCGGCGTCCGCGAAGGCCTTCTTGGCCTTGTCCAGGCTGGGCTTGCCGTTGCCGTCGCCGTACATTTCCTTGAGCGGCTGGATGGCCCCGTTGAAGCCGTCCGGAACTACGGAGTACGCGGGCAGGTAGGTGCCCTTGTAGACCTGGGTGGCAATGGCTTCGCGGTCCACAATGTCTGCCATTGCCTGGCGTACGGCGAGCGCCTTCTTGGCGTCGGCGTCGGCCGTCTTGGCACCGAACGGCATGGTGTCGAAGTTGAAGACGATGTAGCGGAGTTCGCCGCCCGGACCCTTGTGCACCTTGACCTTCGAGTCCTTCTCAAGGTCGGCGGCGTCGGTGGCCGTCAGGCTACGGCCGGCGACGTCGATGTTGCCCTGCTGGACGTCGAGCTTCAGGTTGTTGGAGTCGGCGTAGTACTTGATGTTGGCGCCGTCGTTGGCAGGCTTGCCCAGGAGCCCCTGGTAGTCCGGGTTGGCCTTGAGGCTGATGAGCTCGTTCTTCTTGTAGCTCTCGATGGTGTACGGCCCGGCAAATGGCTTGCCCTTGACGATCTCGTCGTCGCTGAGGACCTTGTCCGCCGGGAAGACCTCTTCGTCGACGATCGGTCCGGAGTTGGCGGCCAGAACGCCGGGGAAGACCTGGTCGTTGCCCGCCTTGAGGGTGAAGACCACGGTTGAGTCGTCCTTGGCCGCCACGGACTTCAGGTTCGACAGCAGGGCGGCCGGACCGTTGGGGTCGGCAATCTTGACCACGCGGTCGATCGAGAACTTGACGTCCGAGGAAGTCAGCGCGTGGCCGTTGGCGAACTTGAGGCCCGGCTTGAGCTTCACGGTGTACTCAGTGGGAGTGGTGAACGACGCCGATTCGGCGATGTCCGGAACAGCGTCGGCGCTGCCGGGCTTGGAGTTCATGAGGAACGGGTAGATCTGGTTCATCACCATGAACGAGCCGGCATCGTAGGAACCGGCAGGGTCCAGGGTGACCACCTTGTCCGTGGTCCCGTAGGTGATGGTGCCTCCACCGGCGCCTCCGGTGGATGTGCCGCCGCCACCGGAAGGGCCGGTGCAGGCTGTCAGTGCGAAAGCGGAAACACCTGCCAGCGCGATAGCGCTCCGCAAGGCCCTCTGATTCTTTGCCATCTGTGAACTTTCTGTTCGATGAGTACGCACGGGGTGCCCGATCTGACTCGTGTGCGGGCAGCCCGCTGATGCCTCTGATTCAACCAGAAGGTTGCCCGGTGAAACATTGCATCGTGTGAGTTGAGACACAAAATTTACCAGAATGGCGTGCAGTCTGCTGACCGAACGGTCGGGAACCGTGAAATGGCAATAAAAAACGGCCAGCGGAACAATCCGCTGGCCGCTCATTCTTCCTCCGGAAACCGGAGCACGGTGTAAGAATGTTGGGGCTAAGTCAGAGCTGGGCCCGCTGCAGGGACCGCGCAGCGTCGATGGTCGCTTGGCCGAGTACCCTGCTGCCCTGGTAGAGCACCACGGTCTGGCCGGGCGAAACACCGCGCAGCGGATCCGTCAGGGTCACCACAAGGCTGTCCCGGTCGATCCCGGCGTCGTCCGCAACCCGCTCCATCCGTGCAATGGCAGGAACGGGGTCACCGTGCGCGCGGACCTGCGCATGGCAGTCAAAGTCGGCGCCGGAGCCAACCTCATCGATGGGCAGGCCGGCCCAGGAAACCTTGATCCCGCGGATCTCGTCGATGGCCAGCAGGGCCTCGGGCCCCACCACCACTTTGTTTTCCTTCGGCCGGATTTCCAGCACGAACCGCGGCTTGCCGTCGGCTGCCGGCCGGCCAAGCTTCAGTCCCCGCCGCTGCCCGACAGTGAACGCGTTCGCACCGCCGTGTTCACCCACCTTGGCGCCGGTCTCATCCACGATGTCGCCTGTGGTCATGTCGATCTTTTCCGCGAGCCATCCGGCGGTGTCACCGTCCGGGATGAAGCAGATGTCATGGCTGTCCGGCTTGTTGGCCACTGACAGCCCGCGCCGTTCGGCTTCCGCGCGGACCTCCGCCTTCGACGGCGTGTCCGCGAGCGGGAACATGGAGTGCTTCAGCTGCTCGTGGGTGAGTACGCCCAGGACGTAGCTCTGGTCCTTGGCCCAGTCGGCGGCGCGGTGCAGTTCCCGGTTTCCGTCGGCGTCCTCGATGACCTTGGCGTAGTGGCCCGTGCAGACGGCATCGAACCCGAGGGCAATCGCCTTTTCGAGCAGGGCGGCAAACTTGATGCGCTCGTTGCAGCGCATACAGGGGTTGGGGGTGCGGCCGGCGGCGTACTCGTCGATGAAGTCCTGGACCACATCCTCCTTGAACCGCTCCGAGAAATCCCACACATAGTAGGGAATCCCCAGGACGTCACAGGCCCGCCAGGCATCGCGCGAATCTTCAATGGTGCAGCAGCCCCTGCTGCCGGTGCGCAGTGTACCCGGCATCCTTGACAGCGCGAGGTGAACGCCGACGACGTCGTGCCCCGCCTCGACGGCGCGGGCGGCTGCGACGGCGGAGTCAACTCCGCCGCTCATGGCTGCTAGAACTCGCATTATGGCTTTCTGTTGACACCGGTTGCCGAACTATTCTAATGCCCACCGGAATCAGGGCCTAAATTTCCTTGACGGCTTCGGCCCACCCTTCTAAAGTCGCGAGTAACGTTTTTAGAACGCAGGCCCCTGGCCTGCCGTGCGAATCGAGTAGCGCCATGACCCCTGAAAGCATTGTTATCGCCGGCGCCGGGCTGGCCGGAGCGACGGCGGCCCGCACCCTGCGCGCCGAAGGGTACGCCGGGAACATCACCCTCGCGGGGGCCGAGGCGCACCCTCCCTATCTCCGGCCGCCGCTGTCCAAGGAATACCTGCTCGGCAAGGCCGGGGACGATGCCGTCGAGGTCGCCCCCGAGAGTTGGTACGCCGACAACAACGTCAGCCTCCGGCTGGACAGCCGAGTGGCATCGATTGATCCGGCGGCACACACGGTCCGCTTCACAGACGGAACAGTCCAGGGATACGGGGCACTCCTGCTGGCGCCTGGCGCCACGCCCCGGACCCTCCCGCTGAACGGCGCGGAACTGGACGGCGTCAGCACCTTCCGCACGATCGGTGACAGCCGCCGGCTGCGGGAACAGCTAGCGGCCGGCGGCCGGAACGTCGTCCTAATCGGCTCCGGCTGGATCGGGATGGAGCTGGCGGCAGCAGCGAGCACCTACGGCAACCAGGTCACGCTGCTCGGGCTTGAGGACATTCCGCTCGAGGCGGCGATCGGCCCGGAGCTTGGCAGCTTCTTCCGTACCCTGCACGAGGGCAACGGAGTCCACTTCCGGCTTCCCGCCTCCGCCAGGGAGATCACCGGACACAACGGAAAGGTGACAGGTGTGGTGACCGACGCCGGCGAGCTCCTGCCTGCGGACATCGTGGTCATCGCAGTGGGAGTGGTTCCGGAAACGGCACTTGCCACCGCGGCCGGACTGGATGTCCGCAACGGCATCCTCACCGACGCTTCGCTGCGCACCAGCGCCCCGGATATTTTTGCCGCGGGCGACGCCGCCAATGCGCTGCATCCGTTCACCGGCGAGCATCACCGCAGCGAACACTGGTCCAACGCGCTCAACGGGGGCAAGGTGGCGGCCAAGGCCATGCTCGGCCAGGACGTTGCCCTGGACATGGTTCCCTACTTCTACACCGACCAGTTCGACGTCAGCATGGAGTACTCCGGCTTCCCCTCCATCGCAGCCAAGGCGGCCCCGGTTATCCGGGGCTCGCTGGAAAGCAAGGAGTTCGTGGCGTTCTGGCAGCAAGACGGGCGCGTCGTGGCCGGCATGAGCGTCAACTGGCCGAGGTCCGTCAAGCCCAGTGCCCAGAAGACCATCAAGGCGCTCATCACTGCCCGCGCAGAGGTGCCCGCGGAGAAGCTGGCCGACCAAGCCGTGCCCTTCGAGCAGCTGGTGCCGGAGGCCAGCTGATACGGACGGTCAGCTGGTGCCGGAACTCTGACGGGCTACGGTGGCAGCCGTCTGAATGGAGGATTCGTGTCCCGCCATTCCGGCTTGGCGCGCCCGGGAATAAGCGCCGGGCAGGGCCTCGAGGAATGTGTCCACGTCCGCTTCAGTCGAAGGATGCCCCAGCGTGAAGCGCTGCGCACCGCGCGCCGTCTCCTCATCCAGGCCCATGGCGAGGAGTACATGTGACGGACGCGGAACACCTGCCGTGCACGCGGAGCCTGTGGACGATTCGACGCCGGCGAGGTCCAGCAGGAACAGCAGGGAGTCACCTTCGCAGCCGGGGAACGTGAAGTGGGCATTTCCGGGCAGGCGCCCGTCACCCTCCGGACCGCGCAGCACCGCCGCCGGAACCGCGTGGCGGACCCCGGCAATGAGCCGGTCGCGCAGCCGCGAAATCCGCGCCGCCTCGGCGTCGAGGTTCCCCGCGGCGGCGGCGGCTGCGGCGGCGAAGGCCGCTATGGATGCCGTGTCCAGTGTCCCGGAACGGACGTCGCGTTCCTGGCCGCCGCCGTGCTGAACCGGCGTGAGCTTAACGGACCGACCAAGAATGAGCGCACCGACGCCGACCGGGCCGCCGATCTTGTGGCCTGAGATGGACATGGCATCCAGCCCCGAGGCCCGGAAATCCACGGGTACGGAGCCAAACGCCTGCACCGCGTCTGAATGTACCGGGACCCCGGCGGCGTGCGCGAGCTCCACTGCGCGGCGGACGGGCTGAATGCTCCCCACCTCGTTGTTGGCCCACATGACCGTCACCAGGGCAATGGACTCGGGCTCGCGGTGCAGTTCCGCCTGCAGCGCCTCGAGGTCCAGCACACCGTCCTGGTGCACGGGCAGCCACGCGACCTCCGCCCCTTCGTGGCGCTCCAGCCACTCGACAGTGTCCAGTACGGCATGATGCTCGACGGCGGAGCACAGGATCCGCCGCCGGCGCGGGTCTTCAGCCAGCCGGGACCAATACAGGCCCTTGACGGCCAGGTTGTCCGCTTCGGTGCCGCCCGAGGTGAAGATGACCTCCGAGGGATGGGCGCCTGCTGCGGCGGCAAGGGTTTCCCGCGCGTCCTCCACGGATCGCCTCGCCCGGCGGCCGGAGCCGTGAAGGGACGAGGGGTTCCCGGTCCGGGACAGCTCGCGCGTCAGGGCAGCCAGGGCTTCGGCGGCGATGGGCGTGGTGGCAGCATGGTCCAGGTAAACAGGCACGCTTAAATACTAGACGCCGCTAAATACTAGACGCCGCCGGATTTCGGAACGCCGTCATGGCTTGATCCTGGCGCAGCAGCGCCCGACCGTCCGGTCTTCCACCACTTTCTCCTCCGGCACCCCGCAGGCAGCGGCGGCACCACTGAGGAATGCTCCGTTCATGGCACACACCACGTCCGTGTGCCCGTCAGCGAGCCGGTGGAAAGGACAGTTCATAAGGATGGTCCCGCCCTCGCCGTCCTGTTCCGGCATATAGCCGATGCTGCCGAGCACTTCATCCAGGGATGCTCCATTCCCGCCCAGGGCACGGCCCTTGGAGTACGAGGCATCCGCCAATGCCTGGCGGACCCCTCCCCCGTCGGCGATTGAGGATTCAATCGCGGTGGCCATCAGCTCTCCGGCCAGGTCGTAGCTCCGTTCCGGAACTGACGCACCCACCTCGTCCAGGGCGGGTCGGTAGAGCTTGGCCGGCCGGCCCGACCCCGGGCCGGCCTTTCCGCCGAGCTTGCGGAACTCGACGGCGAGCAGCCCGTCCCGGACCAGCCTGTCCAGGTGGAAGGACGCTGTGGACCGGGGCATGTCCAGTGCAGCCGCAGCATCGTCCCGCCCCACAGCAGAACGCTGCCCGGCGACGTACTCAAAAAGACGCCGCCTGCTGGCGTCACCCAGCGAGGCCAGCGCGGCCAGACGGCCGGTCCATGGCAGAGCGGTCTTTGATTCGCGGTCTTCAGCTTTGCGGCTCATAAATCCAGCGTAACTCTAAAATCAAGATCTGTTGCTAAAGAAGCTCAAGCGGTTCTAAAATCAAAGCATCTACTTTTAGAAGGGAGTTTCACCATGAAAACCACACTGAGGGAGTCGACAAACCCACGTACGCTCGGATCGGATACGGGCCACCAGGCGTTCCTGCTCCTGCGCACCGTCTTCACCGTGGCGCCCGTCCTGTTCGGCCTGGACAAGTTCACCAACCTCCTGGCCGACTGGACCGGCTATCTCGCGCCGATGGTTCCGGATACCTTGCACTTGCCGGCGCAGACAGTGATGTATGCCGTCGGCGTCGTGGAGATAGTTGCCGGCATCCTGGTAGCCCTCCGGCCGCGGATCGGTTCGCTGGTGGTGGCTGCCTGGCTCCTGGGGATCATCGTGAACCTGATCATCCTCGGGGCTTTCTACGACGTCGCCCTCCGCGACTTCGGCCTGCTCGTGGGCGCGCTGGCCCTTAACCGGCTGGCCACCGCCGCGACGGTCCGTCAGCCGGGCGGAACCACCGTCAGCCACTGAGCAATGTCTGCCCGGGCGGCGGCGAGCGACGCCGCCGTCGGGCACGACGCCGACACGTACACCGACGAGCCGGCCGCACCAAAAACGCGGGCCAGTACCGCGGTGGCCCTGCCGGCTTTCCGGCCTGCTGGTTTGGCGCTCCGTTCCAGGACCAGCACCTCCACGGACGGCCCTGGCTTGCCCCGTTCACCGCCCCAGCGCAGCGACGCCGGCTTCAGGTAGGCGGGCAGGATCGTGGGGTCCAGATAGGCAAAGAGGGCGGCCGTCGATGCCCTGTCATCAGCTGCCACCAGGGGCCACTGGTTCTGGCGCACCTCGGCCGCAACCTGGCAGCCGTCAGATTTTAGGTAGCGGCTTGCCCCACCCGCGCCGCTGACCACCTGCTTCCAGTGCGCGGCTTCGGTCAGGTCATCCGACAGCCCGACCGGAACACCGCGCGCCAGCGTAGCCCCTGCCGAGAAGGGCATGTCGCGGGCGGCCACGGCACCGGCGTCGTGCCCGGGGGTGATGGTCGGCGTGCCCGGCCCGCTGGTGACAGGCACGTTGCTTGGGACGGCCGGATCCGGGACACCGATGCTGCAACCGCCGAGGAAGGCCGTGGCTGCAACGGCTGCCACCACCACACATGTACGGCGGGCACCGCCGCGACCTGTCCGAAGTCCCATTCCGAAAAGTCTAGACGTCCCGCGTTTCCACCGGCGGGAACCGGCAGCCCTGCCGCGGTCGTTGTTCCGTCAAGACCGTCAAGACCGTCAGGACCGGCTTATATGCTTGGCACACCAGCCGCGCACGCACGCCGGCAACAACGACCTAAGGACCATGCTTGACCAAGGGCAGCAGTTCCCACTACGAAGTGCTCCGCGTGGCGGCGACCGCGACGGAGAGGGAAATCAAGGTGGCCTACCGCAAGGCTGCCCGCGCTTCGCATCCCGACCACGGAGGCGACGCCGCAACGTTCCGCCAGGTCACCCTTGCGTATGAAACGCTCATCGATCCCCGGCGGCGGGCCGCCTATGACCGCTCCTACGCGACCGGGCCGCGCAGGAGCAGCGCAGACGGTGACGAGGCGCACTTCGACGCCCCCGCGGCCGGCAGCCACGCCTCAGCAACGATCCACAAGCCGGGAACGCCCCGGAATACCTCCGGCGATGCCCCCGTCTATGTTCCACCCTTCGACACGCCCGGCGCCGTGCCCCTCCTCCCGCCGGAACTCGCCGGCCAGCAGGTCCACGGCATGCCCAGGAAGCGGGGCATCTTCGGCGCTGAAGCCAGGATCCAGCGGGAGCTGCGCACGGTCCAGCTCATCAGCAGGCAGGTCCTGCCGGCGATCCCTGCGGCGCGCCTGATTAACGGCCTGCAGTCGCCGGCGGACAACAGCCACATCGACCACGCTCTTCTCTCGGGCTACCGGCTTGCACTGATCGGCTCCATGCTGCTGCCCAAGGGGGCCTACGCCTGGGACGGAAACACGCTGAACCACGGCGGCAGGTCGGTCGCCCCGCCGCAGCTGGCCCACGTGGTCCGCCGGATGCAGGATATTTTTCCCGAGCTCAACGTGACCGCGTGGACCGTGGTCCACAGCCCCGACGGCAACCTCCACGAACCGGTCATCGACCGCCACCGCCGCTCCCGCGGCGGCTCCGACATTGTCCAGGTGGTCAATGCCGCCGGCCTGGTCCGCGGGCTCAAGGATTTCCTGTCCTCGGGCCCGGCACCGAACACCGTCAACGTCCCTGTCCTCGCCAGGCTGCTGAGGGGCATGCACTGAGGTCGCGACCGAAGCCAGGCACTGAGGTCATGACCGACGGGCCCCGGTCATGCCGCCGCTAGGATGGAACCGTGTTCCGCATCCTCTTCCACACGCCTGAAATTCCCGGCAATACGGGCAACGCCATCCGACTCGCCGCCATCACCGGCGCCGAACTCCACCTCGTGGAGCCTTTGGGCTTCGACTTCTCCGATGCCAAGCTCCGCCGCGCCGGCCTCGACTACCACGACCTGGCAGTGGTCACTGTCCACCCCAACATCGAGGCCGCCTGGGAGGCACTGCAGCCGGAGCGCGTCTTCGCCTTTACCTCTGACGGCGAAGTGTCCTACACCGACATTGCCTACCGGCCCGGCGATGTCCTGATGTTCGGCCCGGAGTCCGTGGGCCTGCCGGATGACCTGAAGCGCGATCCGCATGTCACGTCCCGGGTCCGTCTGCCCATGCTGCCGTCGCTGCGGTCGCTGAACCTGGCGAATGCGGCATCCATCGCCGTCTACGAGGCCTGGCGCCAGCAAGGTTTCACCGGCGCCCAGCTTTGAGCACAGCCCACCCCGACTGCCACCCATCCAAGGCCTGCGCCGCGCCGAATCCCTCCTGAGCATGTCCGAAGGGCATGCACGTCCACAGGCGTAAGGAGCGGCAGGTGACAACACATAGGCCGGGCAACACAGCATTCCGATTTACCCGGCACGATGCTGCCATCGCCGGAAACGGTGTGCCGCGCCCGCCAGCAGGCAACCTATGCTTGAGAGTGATGGAAACTCCCAACGCGCCGAACTTTGACGCCACCGCTCCGCCCGGCACCGCCGTCGACCTTAACCAGCAGCTGGCACAGCTGCTGGAGCGGATTGCCCAAGGCGACCAGGCTTCCTTCGCCGAGTTTTACCGGCTGACGTCGCGGCGGGTGTTTGGCATGGCGCGCCGGGTTCTGATCGACCCGGAGCTGAGCGAGGACACCGCCCAGGAGGTCTTCCTGCAGGTCTGGCAAAACGCCGCGAGGTTCGATCCGGCCAGCGGAAGTCCCCTGGCCTGGCTCATGACCATCTCGCACCGCCGGGCCGTGGACCGGGTCCGGTCATCGCAGTCCGCGAGCGATCGTGAAGCTAGGTACGGCGCCAACAGCCAGGACATCGACCACGATTCGGTGTCGGACGAGGTGGACAGCAGGCTCGAGGCCGAAGCCGTGGTGCGCTGCCTGGAGACCCTGACCGAGACGCAGCAGGAGTCCGTGAGGCTCGCCTACTACGGCGGCCTCACCTACCGCGAAGTGGCTGAGAAGCTGAACGCGGCCATTCCGACCATCAAGTCCCGCATCCGCGACGGACTGATCCGACTCAAGACCTGCCTGGGGGTGAGCTGACAATGACTGATACGAATGATTCCCGCGGGCGACAGCTGCCCCGGGCATTTGCTGCCGACATTCCCACCGACCTTGCGGCGGGCCGTGCGGTTGAGCTGGCCGAGATTTACGCCCTGGACGCCATCACCGACGCGGAGCGGGAAGCCATCGATGCCTACGTCAGCGGCGCTCCGGAGGCTGAACGCGCGTCCTTCAACGAACGCGTCCGCCAGGCCAGGGAGACACTGGCAGTGTCCTTTACAGCCGAGGAAGAGCCGCCTGCGGACCTGTTCGCCCGGATCGTCGCGCAGCTTCCCGCTGCTGCCCCGGCTGCGGAGGCGGCCAAGGCCCACACAGACGCGGATGCGTTGGCCGGGCCGGCCACCGACGAACTTTCCGCTGCGCGCCAGCGCCGCGAAGTACGACGCCGGTCGGCCGGCCTCCGGAACTGGCTGATCGGTGTTGCGGCTGCTGCCGTGCTCGCGCTCGGCGGTGTGGGGCTCGGGGCCTACGTGGCCAACCAGAACGATCCCTTCAGGCAGGTCATCGAGGCGCAGGATACGCGGCAGGCGACTGTCGAGGTCACCGGCGGCGGGACGGCGACGGTTTTGATCTCGCCGTCGCGCGATGCGCTGGTGGTGCGGATGAAGGATGTTCCGCCACCGCCCGCGGGCAAGGTGTACCAGATGTGGCTGATTCCGAGGGATGGCTCCACTCCCGTGTCGCAGGGGCTGATGGATGCGGAGGCGTTGTCGAAGCCTGCCCTGGTCAAGGGCATCGGCTCGGCCGCCGCGCTCGGCATCACGGTCGAGCCTGTGGGTGGGTCGGCTACCCCGACGCTCCCTACCGTGGCTGCCGCCCCGCTGAACGCCTGACGCACACCGCCTGGATCGGGTTAACTGCAGCGGGCTTGACGTTGACGTTGCGTCAACTTCTACGCTGGAGGCATGAAGCACGAAGAACTCCGGAGCTGGTCCATCGCCGAGCTGGCGAAGCTGAGCAGGGTCTCGTCCAGGACCCTCCGGCACTACGACCAGCTGGGGTTGCTGCTGCCTGCCTACACCGGGCACAACGGCTACCGCTACTACACGCAGTCTGAACTGCTGCGTCTTCAGCGGATCCTGCTTCTCCGCGAACTTGGCTTGGGACTTGAAACCATTGGCCAGGTTCTGGACGGCCAGGCAGACCAGCTGGATGCGCTGAGCGTGCACCGGAAATGGCTCCTGGCCGAGCGCGACCGCCTGGACCGGATGGCCAGGACCGTCGGGGCAACCATATCGGCACTGCAGCAAGGAGACCCCATGTCAGGCGAGGAAATTTTCAGGGACTTTGATACCAACCCGTACGAGGAGGAGGCCCGCCAGCGGTGGGGCGGCCAGGCCGTCGAGGACAGCAAGGCGCGGCACGCGGCGCTCAGCTCCGCCGACAAGCAGGCCTTTCTGGCGGAGGCCGGGGCGATCAACGATGAGTTGGCCGGGTGCCTGGACGCCGGGCTGCCGGCGGACGACGCCCGGGTGCAGGCCGCCGTCGAACGCCATTACCGCTGGATCTGCGTCAGCTGGACCCCGGATGCGGACAGCTACGTCGGACTGGGCCGGATGTACGTCGAGGATCCCCGGTTCACCGCGTTCTACGACAAGAGCCGCGCAGGCCTCGCCTCCTACCTGCTGGAGGGGATCAAGGTCTACGCGGCATCGCAGCTCAGCTCTGCCGCAGGCTAGAGAGGCAGCCTAGAAACCGGCAATCGTCCCCGGGCCGTTGACCATGACCACGTGGAACGCCTCGGCGCTCCGGCCCTCGGGCAGGGCGGCACGTTCCGCATTCGCCCGCATGCCGCGCCGCACGGTGGCCTCCATGGCCGCGGCGTCAGGATGCTGGCTGACGTGCACGTGGATGGCCTCGAGCTTGCCCTCCACATGCTCCGTGACGTCCACAAAGTGGTTTTCCCGCTCCTCCGGACCAGCGTAGAGCCACAGCCACGGAAGCTTGAAGGCCTCCAGGCCGGCCTCGGCGAGGTCCGGGTATGCGAAGGGGTTTTCCACCGCCGGGTAAACGGCACGGGTCACCGCCTCCCCCACTGCCAGGTGGTCAGGATGGCTTTTCTGGATGCGCTTCCAGTTGCGCTCCGGATGCATGGAAAGCACGACGTCGGGCCGAAGTTCGCGGATCAGCTTCACCACTCCGCGCATCACCTCGTGGTTGGGTTCAAGGTATCCGTCCCGCTGGTGCAGGTAGTGGATGTCCGTGACGCCGACGAGGGCCGCAGCGCGTTCCTGCTCGGCCGCCCGGAGGGCGATGATTTCGGCGCGCTGGGCCGGGTCGAAGCCCCCGGCGTCGCCGTCGGTCATGATGCAGTAGCTGACCTCGACGCCGGCCGCCGTCCACGCGGCGATGGTGCCGGCGGCGCCGAAATCGATGTCGTCGGGATGGGCTGAGAGACAGAGCACCCGCTCAATCCGGTGCTGTTCCGGATTGAACGGGCTCTGCGATGGTGCAGCGTTTGGGGTCAAGGATTCAGCCCTTGCGCTTCTTGATCTCTTCAGTTGCCTGCGGCAGCACCTGGAAGAGATCGCCGACGATGCCGAAGTCCGCAATTTCGAACACGGGCGATTCGGCGTCCTTGTTCACCGCGACGATCACCTTGGCGGTCTGCATGCCGGCCTTCTGCTGGATGGCGCCGGAGATGCCGGCGGAAATGTACAGTTGCGGCGAGACGGTCTTGCCGGTCTGGCCGACCTGCGCGTCGTGGCTGATCCAGCCGGCGTCCGTGGCCGCGCGGGAGGCGCCCACGGCCGCACCCAGTGCGTCCGCCAGTTCCTCCACGGGGCCGAAGTCACCGTCGAGGCCGCGTCCGCCGGCCACCACAATGCGGGCATCGGTCAGGTCCGGGCGGCCGCTGGCAACCTTCTGTTCGCGGGAGGTGATGCGGGCAGCCGCGGCGGTGGCGTCAGCGGGGGCGTCGACGGTCACGGTTTCGGGTGTGCCGGGAGCCGGCGCGGGCTCGGGGTCCACGGAGTTTGCCTTCACGGACAGCACGGTGACGGCGGTGGTGGCCTTCGCCGTCGTGGTGTACGAACCGGCGAGCACCGACTTGTGGGCGGTGCCGTCGGCGTCCACCGCGACGACGTCGGTGATGACGCCGGCGCTTAGCCGGATGCCGAGCCGGGCGGCGATTTCCTTGCCTTCGGGTGAGTTCTCAAGCAGGACGGTGGTGGCACCGGACTTGTCCGCCACGGCGGCCAGGAAGGCGGCCTTAGGCGCGACGAGGTAATCGTCGAGGTCCGCTGCGGACGGTCGGAAGACGCTGGCCGCACCGTAGGCACCCAGGGTGCCGGCGGCGTCGTCGGACAGTTCGCCGTTGACCGCCACGGCGGTTTCCCCAAGGGAGCGGGCGATGGTGAGGAGTTCCAGGCTGCTCTTCTTGAGAGCCTGCCCGGGGTTGTCAATGAATACCAGTACGTTTGCCATGTTGTGGAGTCCTCTTAGAGCAGCTTCTGGGCGGCCAGGAAGTCAACCAGCTTGATGCCGGCGTCGCCTTCGTCCGTGATGATGGTGCCGGCGGTGCGCGGCGGCCGTTCCTCGGCCGTCGTCACGCGGGTCCAGGATCCGGCGTGGCCCACCTGCGAGGAATCGACTCCGATGTCGGCCAGGGAAAGGGTGGTGATGCTCTTGCGCTTGGCCGCGATGATGCCCTTGAAGTTGGGGTAGCGCGGTTCGTTGATCTGGTCGGTCACGGAAACCACTGCGGGCAGCGTCGCCTCGACCGTCTCCGAGTGGGTGTCCGCGTCGCGGCGCGCCGAAACACGTCCGCCGTCGACGTCCAGGGAGGAAGCGAAGGTGACCTGCGGAAGCCCCAGACGCTCGGCAAGCTGCGCGGGCACCAGGGAGGTCTCGCCGTCGGTGGAGGCCATGCCGGTCAGCACCAGGTCCACGGGGGCGTCCGCGCCGAGGTGGCGGACGGCAGCTGCAAGCGCCAGCGAGGTGGCGGCCGCGTCCGAACCGGCGAGCGCGGCGTCGGTGAGGTGCACACCCTCGGTGGCACCGATCTGCAGGGACTTCTTGATGGCGTTCACGGCACCGGCCGGTCCCATGCTCAAAGCGATCACCTTGTTGCCGGCCTTGGCACCGCCGCGGGCCTCGGCAAGCTGCAGTGCGGCCTCCAGGGCGTACTCATCCAGTTCAGACAGGATGCTCTCGTCGCGGTCCGTGGTGTGGCCCTCGCCGCTGAGGTGCCGGTCGAACTGGGCGTCCGGCACATGCTTGACCAGGACGACGATCTTCAATGTCTCTTCCACTGTATTTACAGCAGCCTTCCGTGCTTGTGGATAGCCAGCCGGGTGAGGTCATGGCCGTGGAACGCCCGGGATACGGGTAGCTCCTAGCTAACCATATTGGGTCCGTCATATGACGTCCCGTTAACGCCTGTGTCAAAGGGCCTGGACAACAACGACGGCGGGCCGCCCCCTGGAACCCAAGGGTGCGGCCCGCCGTCGTGCTGGGCGCAGTTACTGCTTTTGGCCGGCTACTGCTCTGCCGCCGCGCCGAGCGTGACGTCCAGCTGCTGCTCGCGGCCGTTGCGCAGAACCGTGATCTTCACCGGGGAGCCGGACGGCTGCTCGCGGACAGCTGCCGTCAGCTGGTTCGGGTCACTGATCGCCAGGTCGTTGAAGCGCGTCACCACGTCGCCCACCTTGATCCCGGCCTTCGCCGCCGCCGAGCCCTGTTCCACCGACGCCACATCGGCTCCCGTGGAGAACCCGGCATCCGATGCCGACTTTGCCTGGACACTCACGCCCAACTGGCCGTGGGTGGCCTTGCCGTTGTTGATGATTTCCTGCGCCACGCGCTTGGCATTGTTGATCGGGATGCTGAAGCCCACACCGATGTTGCCTGTTCCACTGGCTGCAGAGCTGCCACCGGCGGAGGCGATCGCGACGTTGACGCCGATCACTTCACCCTTGCTGTTCACCAGGGCACCACCGGAGTTGCCCGGGTTGATGGCCGCATCGGTCTGGATGACGTTGATGGAGATCGAACCCTTGTTGGCCGAGCTCTGGCTCTGCCCCTGGCCCGGAGGAGCGAACTCGAAGCCCTGGTCGCCGCCCTGGGAGTTGTCCGTCCCTTGCTTCGGGGCCGCCGACGACGCAACGCTGATGGTCCTGTTCAGCGTGGAGACGATGCCGTCCGTCACCGTGCCGGTGAGGCCGAGCGGCGAGCCGATGGCCACGGCCGTGTCCCCCACGTTCAACTTGCTGGAGTCCCCCAGCGCTGCCGGCGTGAGGCCGGACGGGTTGTCCACCTTGATGACCGCCAGGTCGGAGAGCGGGTCGGTGCCGACCACCTTGGCGCTGAGGACGCGGCCGTCGTTCGTGCGGATTTGAATGTCCGCGTTCGCGGTGGCACCGTCCAGTGTCACCACGTGGGTGTTGGTGAGGACGTGGCCCTGGTCGTCGAGGATGATCCCGGAGCCGGTGCCGCCCTCGCTGCCGCTGGTGGCCTTGATCGTCACCACGCTCGGCGATGCCTTGACGGCTGCGGCCGTGATCTCGTTGACCGAGTCCTGGTTGTTGACGATCACGGTTCCGGGCTGGCTGCCGGAGCTGACGGCCGGCGCGGTTCCGCCGGCGTCGAACAGGTTGCCCGAGCCGACGGTGGCAACCCCGCCGCCCACGAGGCCTGCGGCCAGGATGCTGGCCACGAGGGTGCCGACACCGAACGTCGCCTTGCGCTTGGGCTGGTTGGCACGGTTGTCCTGGAAAGCGGGGCTGTTGTGCTGGGAGTACTGGCTGTTGTGCTGGGAATACTGGGGACCGATCGGTTGCGTCGCCGGTGCCGACTGTTGCCCGTAGAAGGGGGCGTGCTGGGGGTAAACCGGGTGCGGACCGCCGGGATGCTGCTGCTGCGGGTGTTCGCGGCCCTCCGCGGGGCTGCCATACGGCTGGCCCTCATCGGCCTGGGTTCCGCGGGGCTGGCTTTCAGGAGCCAGGCCTTCACGGGGCTGGCTTGCGTCCTGCGCGGGCCGGTACAGCGGCCGGGTGGGGTTGCTCTCGGAGTCAAGGCGCACCGTGGGGTTCTCGGAACCGCCGGCGGCGCGGTATTCGCTGTCCTGCGGCGCAGGGGGCTGGAGACCCTCGGCGGGCTCAGGCCGAGGGGTCGGATCAACAGGGCGCCCTGAAGGATCTCGGTTCTCAGGTGCTGCGCCCGGTACTGGGTGCTCAGTCATTGGACTTCCTTTCATCCGCGTCTGTATTAACTATGGACGATCGGACTGAAACTAATTCGGACGTTTGCTGGGAGGTTCCTGAATGCTGTCCTTGACAGTGTTACTGCCAGTGTTCTGGACCGCCACCAAGGTCTCCAGCGCTTTTCGCTGGTGGCATATTCCCCGCCGTGGACGGTCCCGCTGGTGCACCATAGAATCAAGAAGAATTGCCACAGCGACCTGCGGCTTTACACCCGGCGTGGGGGCGCTGCTGCATTCTATGACGGCTGTTCGTCCCGAACCAGCCGCGGCGTGCTGAAGGGTTGCCATGCGGTCAATGTTGAAACGTGTTCTCGCCGTTATCGGCCTGACGGCAGCGCTGGCGGCTCCGGCCGCGGCGGCCTGGGCCGAGGATCCGGTAGCCATCCCCTCCGGCCAAAACATCGTCGACGACGCGAATGTCCTCGGCGGCCGGAAGGGCGAAGTTGAGGACTCAATCCAGAAACTCCTCAAGGACCACAAGTACAACCTGTACGTGGTCACCGTAAAGTCATTCCAAAATCCGGCTGATCCCAAGTCGTGGAGCCAGGCTGTGGCCACCAGCAAGGGCATGGGCAGGGCCGACGTTCTGCTGGCGATCTCCACCGAGGGCAAATATTATTTCGCTCCCAACTCGGCAAGCGCCATCGCGTCGAAGACCGGGAACATCACGCAGAACGCAATCGCGGCCAACCTCGGCGGCGGCAAGCGGGACTTTGCGCAGGCCGCCATTGACACTGCGGCCGCCATCGGCGACGCCGCGGGCGGCGGAAGCGGAACAGTCCCCTCGGGTGGCGGTGCGGGCACGGCCGTCCTCGTTGGTGCCGGTGTTGTGGCTGCCGGCGGCGCGGGCACGTATCTTTACCTGCGCAACAGGCGCAAGAAGGCCGGCCAGGCGTCGAGCGCAAGCTACGGCCCCCAGGGTGCCGAACTCGATCCCCTGGCCGGCATGAGCATCGAGGAGCTCCGCAGGAAGAGCGGCTCCCTGCTCATCGAAGCCGACGATGCGATCAAGACCAGCGAGCAGGAACTGGGGTTCGCCGAGGCGCAATACGGCGAAGCCGCCGTGGGCAACTTCACCAAGGCGCTCCAGGAGGCAAAGGCACACATGTCCGAGTCGTTCAAGCTGCAGCAGCAGCTGGACGACCACATCCCGGACACCGAAGAGCAGCAGCGCAGCTGGCTTGGCGAAATCATCCGAAGGTCGGAAGCCGCCCTCGCATCACTGCAGGAGCAGAAGGCCGACTTCGACTCGCTGCGCGAACTCGAGAAGAACGCGCCGCAGGCCCTCGCGGCAGTGGACGCCGGCGCCGCGGAGGCGGACGCGAAGATCGCCCGGGCGGACCAGACCCTGGCCGAGCTGCGCGGCAAGTACGCGGACACCGCCCTCGCCCAGGTCTCGGACAACATCAGCCAGGCCAAGGAACGGCTGGCCTTCGTGCAGAACGCCAGCGCCACGGCGCGTGAAAAGCTCGCAGCAGGAGAGGGCAGCCTCGCAGCCGTGGCCGTCCGCGCGGCGGAAGAGAGCCTGCACCAGACGAACGTGCTGCTGGACGCTATTTCCAAGGTGGCCGGCAACCTCGACACGGCCCGGCAGGGACTGGAATCCGCCGTCGTGGACACGTCCCAGGACCTGGCCCAGGCGAGGGCCATGATCCAGTCCGGGGCCCACCCGGAGCTTGAGGGACCCGTGGCCGGTGTGGAGGCAGCGCTCGCCCGGGTGAAGAGCGAAATCCAGAGCGGCAAGATTGACCCCATCGCCACGCTGGAGCGGGTCGAGTCGGCGCACCAGGCCCTCGACCAGGCTCTTGGCGGGATCAGGGACCAGCAGGAGCAGGCCCGCAGGGCGCAGGCTTCACTGCAGCAGACCATCATGTCCGCGCAGGCACAGATCAGCGCCACCTCGGATTACATCACCGCCCGCCGCGGCGGCGTGGGCACCGAAGCCCGGACCCGTCTGGCTGAGGCCCAGCGCAACCTCGATTATGCGCTGTCCATCTCGCGCAACGACCCCGTGACTGCCCTGACCTACGCGCAGCAGGCGCACGCGCTGGCGGCCCAGGCGGCCCAGCTGGCGCAGTCCGACGTCGACAGCTTCGGCTACGCCAACCAGGGGTATGGCCGCGGCGGCATGTTCGGCGGCGGCGGAGGCGGCGGCCTGGGCGGTGCCATCCTTGGCGGCATCCTCATCAACTCCATCCTCAACGGCGGCAGCGGCGGCGGCTGGGGCGGTGGACACAGCGACGGCGGCAGCTGGGGCGGCGACTCCGGCGGCTTCGGCGGAGACTTTGGCGGAGGAGACTTCGGCGGGGGCGACTTCGGCGGCGGGGACTCTGGCAGTTTCTAGCCCGATGACAAACTAAGCGCCGGCCCGGGTAACCGGGCCGGCGGGTAGAAGCGGTACACAACTGTTCACTGAACTCAGTGGCACACACGGAGCAGGACGAAAGGTAACACCATGGTTAAGCAGTCCATTTTCGGCCGCATGGCGCAGCTGGCGAAGGCAAACATCAACGCCTTGCTGGACCAGGCCGAGGACCCGCAGAAGATGCTGGACCAGATGGTCCGGGACTACACCAACAACATTGCTGAAGCCGAGTCCGCGGTGGCCCAGACCATCGGAAACCTGCGCATGCTCCAGGACGACTACAACGAGGACATCAAGAACGCACAGGACTGGGGCAACAAGGCCCTGGCCGCCTCCCGCAAGGCTGACGAATTCCGCGGCACCGGCAACGCGGCCGACGCGCAGAAGTTCGACAACCTGGCCAAGGTGGCCCTGCAGCGCCAGATCTCGTCCGAAAACGAGGCCAAGTCTGCCGAACCGAGCATCGCGTCGCAGACCGAGGTGGTGGACCGTCTCAAGAGCGGGCTCGACCAGATGAAGGTGAAGCTGAACCAGCTCACCAGCAAGCGCAACGAACTGGTGGCCCGCTCCAAGACCGCTGCTGCCCAGACCCAGGTCCATGATGCCTTGAAGAGCATTGACATCATGGATCCGACCAGCGAGGTGGGCCGCTTCGAAGAGAAGATCCGGCGCGAAGAGGCCAAGGTCCGCGGCCAGCAGGAGCTCGCGGCATCCAGCCTCGACGCGCAGTTCAACCAGCTTGAGGACCTCGGCGAGCAGACCGAGATCGAGGCCCGCCTGGCGGCACTGAAGTCGGGCGGCGCACGGCCCGCGATCGGCGCGTCCGAATCAGCCGCCTCCGGTTCCACCGTGGACGAGGCAGACTTCGACAAGCTGTAGTCCCCCACGCTGTGCGAGGCCGGGATCCCAGCGGATCCCGGCCTCCGCCGTCTCCGGGACGCGTGTCTCCGGGACGTGTAGCGTGAATCCATGGCTTCCACCATTGTCTGGCTCCGCGACGACCTCCGACTCGACGACAACCCCGCCCTCGCCGCAGCGGCGGCACTGCCGGATCCGGTAACTGTTGTGTATATCCTCGACGAGGACTCCCCCGGCATCCGCCCGCTGGGCGCCGCAGCCAGGTGGTGGCTCCACCACTCGCTGTCCGCCCTCGCGGCGAGCCTCGACGCGCACGGGTCACGGCTGCTGCTGCGCCGGGGCGCCGCCGCTCCGGTCATCGAGGAACTGGCCGCCGGGACCGGCGCCGGCAGATTGTTCTGGAACCGGCGGTACGGCCAGCCGGAGCGGAGCATCGACGCCGGCATCAAGGAGTGGGCTGCCGGGCAAGGCATCGAGGCAGCCAGCTTCCAGGCAAACCTGCTGTTTGAGCCGTGGACCGTACGCACCGGCTCTGGCGGCCCGTACAAGGTCTTCACCCCATTCTGGCGCTCCTGCCTGGCCGGTGCCGAACCGCGGCTTCCCGCCGATGCCCCCGACCGTTTGCCGCAGCCTGCGCCTGGAACATCCGGCCGCCCACCGGCCGGTGACCGGCTGGACAGCTGGCGGCTCCTCCCCCGGCGGCCGGACTGGAGCGGCGGCCTCGCCGGGACCTGGACCCCTGGCGAGGACGGCGCCCACGAACGGCTGGAGGATTTCCTGGACGGTCCCGTGGAGGACTACAGCAGGGGTCGTGACCTGCCGGGTGTCGAGGGCACCAGCCGCCTCTCGCCGCACCTTCGCTTCGGCGAGATCAGTCCCTTCCGCGTCTGGCATTCCCTCCGGGAACGCTTCCCGCGCCACGCACCGGCCGACGTCGGGATTTTCCGGAGCGAACTGGGCTGGCGTGAATTCTGCTGGCAGCTGTTGTTCGAGAATCCGGACCTGGCCACGCAAAACTACCGCCGGGAGTTTGACCGCTTTGCCTGGCAAACGCCGTCGGACGCCGAACTGGAGGCCTGGCAACAGGGGCGGACCGGCTATCCCCTGGTGGACGCCGGCATGCGGCAGCTGTGGCAGACCGGCTGGATGCACAACAGGGTCCGGATGGCCGCGGCGTCGTTCCTGGTGAAAAACATGCTGGCCGACTGGCGGGTGGGCGAGGCCTGGTTCTGGGACACCCTCGTGGACGCCGACGCCGCCAACAACCCGGCCAACTGGCAGTGGGTGGCGGGCTCAGGCGCGGACGCATCGCCTTATTTCCGTATCTTCAATCCGGTGACGCAGAGCAAGAAGTTCGACGCCGGCGGCAGTTACCTTCGCGGCTACGTCCCGGAACTGGCGGACCTGGATGACCGGACGGTGCACGAGCCGTGGAAAAACCCGGCGGCGGCCCCCGGCTACCCTGAACCGCTGGTGGGCCTGCAGGAATCCCGCGAACGGGCCCTGGATACCTACCAGCGGCTCAAGGACGGGTGAGAAGCTAGCGGCTGGTGACCTTGCCCATGAGCGATGCGATGGGGCGCAGGAACAGCGGCCGGGCCAGGAACCAGGCGGCAATCATTACCGCTACAGATGCCACGAAGAACCAGAACCCGACCCAGCTCACGTCGTCGCTGCCGCCGTACATGTGGTTGAGGTTCCGGAGCGCGCCCGTGGCCAGGACCAGGAAAACGTGCACCACGATGAAGGCAACAAAGTAGATCATCACGGGGAAGTGCACTGCGCGGGCGGCCTCGATGGGAAAGGCCCTGTTCAGCCCGGCGGCCTTTTTGGGCCACGCTGCGGACATCCGCAGGCCAGTGATGAAGGCCAGCGGAGCTGCGATGAACACCGTGGCGAAGTAGGTCAGCAGCTGCAGGGCGTTGTAGTTCACCCAGCCGTTCTCCGTCGGCCAGTTCAGCGAGGCGTACTGAAGGGCGGCCGAGACGGCGTTCGGGAAAACATCCCAGGACGTGGGGACGATCCGGGTCCACTGGCCGGTGGCGAACAGCAGGATCACAAAGACGAGCCCGTTCAGGATCCACAGCGCATCCAGTGTCAGGTGGAACCAGAGTTCCAGGCTGATCTTGGTGGGTGCTGTCCTGGTCTTGATGAGACCTTTGTTGTTTCGGGTCCAGTAACCACCGGGGCGGGTGGTGGTGCGGACCTGCCAGCCTGAACGGATGATCAGCAGCAGGAAGAAGGCGTTCAGGAAATGCTGCCAGGCCAGCCAAGCCGGGAAGCCGACGGGGGCGCCGGCGGGAAGCCCGGAATGCCCCGGGTAGTCCGCGAGGAATGAGCGAACGTCGGGCAGGCCGGTGATCCACTTTGCGAGGAGCACCACCAGCACCAGGGCCACGAGCGCTGCAGGCACCGCCCAGTACAGCCTGGCGCGCTTGCCCCTGGCGGTGCCGGACTTGTTCTTCGTTGTGGACATCGAGCTACACGTTCCTCTCGAGAATGACTGACCAGTGTGGGCGCCCTGCGCCGGCCAGGAATTCCGGGCCCTGCGAATAGAGAATACTAGGAACCCTGAGCACATGAACAAATACTCCGGTAATGCAGAAAGCCCCGACCACATTGTGGTCAGGGCTTCCTTCTGTTGCGGGGACAGGATTTGAACCTGTGACCTCTGGGTTATGAGCCCAGCGAGCTACCGAACTGCTCCACCCCGCGTCGCTTGGTTAACACTACCCTACTTTTGCGGGCGCTTTGACCACGGCCGTTCCGCGGAGCCGCGGGCCACTGGCGCACACCCCGGGATGCGCTCCCCCGACGCAAGACTTCGGCAGGAAAAATCCCAGACAACAAAAAACCCGGACCACCAAACGGTGATCCGGGTTTTTTCTTCAGTTGCGGGGACAGGATTTGAACCTGTGACCTCTGGGTTATGAGCCCAGCGAGCTACCGAACTGCTCCACCCCGCGTCGCAAGAACTACTCTACCGGCCGGTGAACAGGAGGCCAAATCCAAACGACGTGATCTGCGTCTCGGGCCCCCCAAAGTTCTCTCCTACGGAAAAGGCCGGCCCCTGACTCTTATACAAATCTGACG
>NZ_JBHTXX010000013.1:0-118782 GCF_042791415.1 Arthrobacter sp. NPDC056691 | reverse complement strand
TCAGGAAGTACGGCGCTGCCGGCATCGACGCTGCCGAGGTGTGCAACCGCGGCGATCGCGAGGGCGATCTTGGTTGGCCACCGCCGGTACACCGTTTTGCTCGCTGGCCGGGCGCCGTCGATCAGCCGGGCCGGCGGACTGTCTTCGTCGGCGGCGCGGCGGGATACCAGCTCAAGCCGATGAAGCCAGCTGTCACCAAAGTCGTACTCGCGCTGCCGAATAGTGCGCCGCCACCTCGCGGTAAGCGTGATTGAGCACCACTTCGCCCTCGCGGGGATGCTTGATGACACCGATCTTCAGGTTGTCCGGCACTATCCACGGCACCGAACCGGCAAAGGCTTCGAACATCGCCACGTGGGCCCGCAACGAGGTGTCCTGCTTCATGTCAGCGCGTGTTCAACGAACGCGTAGCGGCTGAAAGGCAGGCAAGCCACAAACAGGTACACGGTCCTGAGCTTGCCCGTAATCGGATCGGCCAACTGCATCGTGGGGCCCGACCAGTCGACCTCCACCGTCTGCGCCGCTTGTGCCGGACCCGCGATGCCACCCCCGTGACCAGCACATGCCGCTGATGGGTCCTGCAGAACCGGTCATAACCCATCACCGGCTCACCGGCGGCGGCGCGTGAATCGGCGTACTCGCCATGCAGCAGCTTCAGCGTTACGCCGACCCGGGCCATCTCCCTGTGCACCTGGTCCCAGTCCAGCTGCGCGAACACGCCCTGATGCTCACCACGCCCGGGAAACAGCCGGGCATAGACCTCGTCCCCTGAACTGTTGGCGACGTCATCCCACACCACACCGGCCGCGTCGGCAGCCTCCAGCACCGACGTGATGCTCTTCCGCGACATTCCTTGCGATGCAGCGATCGCCCGGCCTAACAAGCCCTCGGTGCGCAGCTGCAACACGAGCTTCGCTCTGATCTTCCGTACCATTGATGAATACTCCTTCCGCCGTGCGCCCTATACACACGACGGAAGGAGCCTAAGCCGGGGTGGCCCCCAAGAACGCCACTACCGGCACCCAAGACCGCTACTGCCCGCTCTGCCCGCCGGCCCCCAAACACACGACCGATGGACCCCAAAAGAGTCGAATATTCATCGCTGAAGGGCCGACGACAGTCCTCCACGTGCCCTAACGCCGCCCTCCACGCAATTTCACACTCTGTGCCGCAGAAGCCTGGCGCCCCAACTTGTCCCAAGAGCAATGGACCATTCGCGCTGCGCGACCGCGTAATGGCACACCTTAAATGACGACGCCCGTCAGCAGTGCCGACGGGCGTCATGGGTGTTGGAAACATCCCATCTTCAGCCTACGCTCGGCCTCCTGCTAACCGTCGCCCTACACCCGGTCCTGCACAACCCCTCATGCACGGTTTGCCGCTCATCGTCCCATGATTTCGAGGACGTCAAGCGCCATCCGGATCAGCGCCAAGGCAAGGCTGCACGCGGCAATCCACAGTTCCGCCACTTGCAGCCTGCTCGCCTTTCCACTGCCTTGTTCGTTCACCTGAGACCACCTGTTCCTTCGATTGGGACGACCATCGTACGGTCGGGGTGCTGACACTTTGAGAAGCCGGCCAAACCCATGCGGATGTTGTGCACAGCATGTCCACCGTCGCCGTCTGACCGGACCAGGGATCTGTTGAGAAATGCCTTCCTCTTATCCACCAGGAAGAACCGGCGTGTCGGAGCTCCCGGGAGTGTCGGCCTAAGCGGTCCCGTCGTTCAGCCCCGTACCTAATCAGCACCTGTTCGCAATCGCCCACGGGAGCGCTCCCCTTCGGGCCGTGTGAGAACCCAGCATGCGCTAAGAACGGGGGCACGATGGCGGCCGCTCGAACAACAAGGGCAGCGGCATGTCAGGACTCCGGCTTGCAAGGAATGTATGTGGACGGCGAAGGACCCCGCAGCGCGAGTCATCGCCGCGGGGTCCTTCTAGGTCGATGCATCCGCGAATGGGGGAACGCGGAGACACTGCATCCACAATATCGTCAGTAGGCTTAGTTTCCAAATTTTGAGCCTACTCCCCCAACCTGCCACCCGGACGCAGTCCCTCAATGTGGTCCCGGTCGACGCTTCTCTCCTGCAGGCGGTCGTACCCGGCCGCGAAGGTCGGCGGGGTAACGCTTGCCATTCCCGCCGCTAGGCGCGCTAATTTCAGGCAGCACGGATTACTCCTACGCCTTAGTTGACGGATCGGTTATCGGCGTTCTGCCACCTGTGATTTTGTGTGTGATCGCGCTTGTGTTTGAGCCGTTGAAACGATGCGCATCCGTGGCAGCATGGAGTCATGACCGCAGTTGCAGGGGCCCGCGGAGGGCTGAAAGCGCATCAGGATTCGATCAGGTTGCCCGAGGCCGAACTGGTCCGCGACCTCAGGGACATCCTGGGTGCGAAACTTGTCGCCTACATCGGCTCGGTCAAGGAAAACCCGCGCGGTCCGCCAGTGGGTCGGTGGCGAACGGAAACCCTCGGCGGAGGTCATGACCCGACTCCGGCACCCCTACCACGTCGCGGCGTTGTTGGCGGAGCGCGAGTCCCGGTCCGTGGTCCAGGCCTGGTTCCAGGGCATGAACCCGCAGCTGGATGATGTCCCGCCGGCCACGCTGCTTCGCGAGGGTCATGTCGACGAGGCCGCACAAACCGTCCTTGCCGCTGCCCGTGCCTTCGCGGCAGCTGGCTGACGGATGGAGCAGAAAGAACTGGCCATCATCCCGGCGGCCGGCACTGTCTGGCGCATCGGGTTCCGCCCCGATCCGTGGGCGTGGAGCGGCTGGGAATGGGCAACCGACGGCCGATTCCCCGGCCGCTGGGATGACTTGCACGGAAATTTCCGAACCGTGTACGCCGGCTCAAGCCTCAGGGCGTGCCTGCTCGAGGTGCTCGCCGGCTTCCGCCGCGATGCCCGGCTGGCCATAGAGCCGGACGAGATCGTCGAGGACGCCGAAGATGCAGTGCTGTACCCGACCCTGGCATCCGGGCAGGTGCCCCGGGAATGGGCTTGACGCACGCGCAGGGACGTCAGCCGAACTTACGCGCGCTTACTGCGCCGCGACGGGCTCCCGGTCCATCGCTGTCCTGCGTCCGTACTTCATCGGCATGGCGCTCAGCCTCGGACTCTGGACCTGGACGCCGCAGCCTTGAAAGACGCCCGGCCACGCCGCCTGACCCAGGCCATCGCCACCTGGATCTACGAGAGAACAGACCTCGACGGGATTACCTTCGCATCCCGCAGTGGCGACGACCTACGCCTCTGGGCAATCTTCGAACGACCAAGCGACCCCCACGTCAGCCCCAAGGCTAACGCTCGCCGGGCCCGAAGAGCTGCATCACGACAGCGATGCCATCAAGGACGCCTTCCACACACTCGGCCTAGCTTGGACGCGCGAATAGACACTCCCCCGCACCTCGTCGTCCTAGGTTGACGAAGGACCGGTTACCGGCGTGGGGTTTGAGCGGAGAGCTGCAAAGAGTGTCCTGCTGACCTCGACAACAGGCCCAGCTCGTATGCTCTTTGGACGGCCATCAGGCGATCGCCGACATCCAGTTTGCGGTAAATGTGTTCCAAGTGTTTGCTCGCTGTCCGGGGCGAGATGCCGAGCCGCCTCGCGAGGCTCTCGGCAGTAAGACCCTTGCTAAGCAGATTCAAGATAGTCATTTCGCGAAGCGTCAACGCCTGCGGAGAGCTCTGCATGGAAGCCTGGGGACTGGTCTTCGCAAGCCCAAAGCCAAGAGCAAGGCCAGTCAGGATTGGTTGCAGCAGTCTGGCTAGGTCAAGTTCTTGCTGAGTGAAGTCATCATCAGGTCGTTGGACAAGGTAGGAGTTAAGGTCGCCACCGCCTACTTTCAACGGTATGGACAACTGCTGCTCGACGCTCCAGGGGCTAGCCAGCTCCTCCCAAGCCTTTTTTATGTTGTAGCTGGCCACAGCGTCGGGAACACGTCCTAAAGACTGCGGTCCGATCTGACCAGAAAACGCGTACCATCGCAACAGCGGCTGTTGCCTATAGTCGTAGTTCCCCGGCGGTTCATCGGGAATGTAATTCGTGGGCCAGCAGGCAAGGATTTTATTCTCCCATCCGCGTCTTACACGGTTCCGCGTGGTGCATGCAGAGTTAAACGTCTGGTTGAGAAGGTTCAGGAGCTGTCCTTCGTATGGTGGGCACGTATGAAGCGGTTCCTGAAGGATGTCCCCCAGGAACTCCAGCCACGTCTTGTACTGCGCGTCTCGGGCCACGCGTGAATTTTAGATCCAGTTATCGCTGGGGGCCACAGCTAATCTTTTGCGGTTATTGTGGGAGAGACGCAGAAGCCTGTCAGCGAAATGCTGACAGGCTTCTGCGGTAGGTGGAGACAAACGCAACAGCACCTTACGCTGGCTGAATGACCTCCGAGCTGACCGAGGAGGTTGAATCATCCAACTAGAATGCGGACGTGTCGGCCAACCTGCCACCCCTGGGCCAGTGAAAACTCGCTCAGTCCGCCTGGCTTTACTACGAACGCCTTCTTCTGCGTGTCGTACGTCGCAACGTGCGTTGCCCTGTCCGAGATACCTACAATATCCGCTCTATTGTCGCCATTCATATCGCCGAGGGCCCTAGGGTTTCTGTCCAGCGTCCATCCTTGGGCAATGCTGAACTGACTCACTGCCTTAAAGGCGGTCGAGAAGGTCCCGTTGCTTTGCCCGTTGGCTACATAGGTCGCCTTGTCGCCAAACCCAACAATGTCGGCCCTTCTGTCCCCGTTCACATCAGCCAAGAATCGGATGTGCTTGTCAACCCGCCAGCCCTGCGCGTAGGAGAAGTCGCCCGGCGACTTCTTTGAGGTGGCGAAGTTGCCATTGGCCTGCCCAAGAGCCACGTAGGCTGCCGTGTTCCCGAACGCGACGATGTCCGTCCTACTGTCTCCGTTCACGTCGGCCAACTGTCGAAGATGTTTGCCGAGCGTCCATCCCTGTGCGATTGAGTACTCATTGAATTTTTTTGCATCGGCGAAAGTTCCGTTGCTCTGGCCAAGGGCAACATAGGTCGCCGTGTTCCCGAATGCGACGATGTCAGACCTCTTGTCGCCGTTGACGTCACCGAGCAGTCGGAGGTGCACTCCGACCCTCCACCCCTGATCGTAGGAGAAATTGGCACCTGGTGATTTCTTGGCGCCAGCGAAGGTTCCGTTTGCCTGCCCCATGGACACATAGGTCGCCGAGTTTCCGAACGCTACGATGTCTGCTCTGCCATCGCCGTTTACGTCGGCCAACAGCCGAACATGCTTGCTCAATGTCCACCCCTGCGCGAGGGAGTACTCATTGAATTTCTTTGGAAGCGAGAAGGTTCCGTCGCTCTGGCCAAGAGCAACATAGGTCGATGCGTTCCCAAATGCGACTGTATCCGCCCTCTTGTCACCGTTGACATCGCCTAGGAGCCGTAGGTGGACACCCACCCTCCAACCTAGGGCATAGGAAAAATTAGCCTCCGGAGACCTTTTTGAAGGGGCGAAAGTTCCGTTGGTCCGGCCGAGGGATACGTAGGTCGCGGCTTCGCCGAATCCGACGATATCCGCTCTCCCGTCCCCATTTACATCGGCACCAAGTGAAGGATCGTCGGCGTTCAGGACTGACGCCGACGCAGGCTGGTTCTGGTCCGGGGATCCTGTGGAACCGGCCACTGCTGGTGTAGCACCCGCAACTGACAGCACTGCGGCTGAGAGGGCTGAAAGTAGGCGTACTGTGGAGCTTATCTTTTTCATTGAAGGTCCTTAGACGGGAAGCCTTTGATTCGAGAAATGCCTGCGCCAAGCGTTCATCAATGTCATATTTGCGTACTGCCGGATTAGGCGACCAGCATTTTAGCATTGAAGTAATTCGAAACGGTTGTGAAGTTGCTAGACTAATTCTTAGTGCGACCTGCGGGGAAAATTGAAGGGCGCGGAAATCTAGTCCGATCCCATTTAAGTGATTTTGCCAGTTGAATAGGGATCGGTTCCCACCCGCTCTTCACGAGCTAATGGACAATGCCGATACGCGGTGAATTTCCGGTTCGCTCTCGCAAGTCAAACCGATGGAGCACATTGATGTAGCGCGGGCTCCTATTGAAAATCTCTGCAGGACCCGTGGGACCTGGTTGCGTAGTCCTGTCCCTGCAAATCCAGAATAGACAAGGGGGCCGCCTTTCACGATAAGCAGTTCTACGTACGTCGCCTTGGACTCATCCTTCGCCAGGATGTTTCCGCTTCTTAATGAGGAACGCACTGGTCATGGAACTCTGCTTTTTTGTGTGGCAGGTGGGCAAGTCCCAGATCCTGTCAATGGTCGGCTAAATAACAACGCGACGCCCGGATCTTGTGGCTGAGATGTGGCACGTACTGCCGGCTGTACGCGCATTAGCGGCTTACATTCCATCGTGGTTCGGAGCTGACATCGCCGAACTGGCGGCGGGCAGCGCTTGAGCTAAGGCTTCCTGCATCTAATACAGGTTTGCACGACTTGGAGATAGGCCAGCCAGCCCATGGTTTCCTAGTCAAGCGACGCTATTGCTGGCTGGCCGCTTAACCCCACGAGGGCTCCGTCGCTCGGATCTCAGCGCCATCGCCCAGCTCACTACGTAGCTGGAGCAGCAGATCGATACCTTGCGCCAGCCATCCGGCATCACCAGGGCCGTCAAGTGGAAGCTCACGGGCGACCAATTGGCACCGTCAGTCCCTGAAACTCTGGAGGCGAGTCGGAATGATCCCACGCGATCTGGCGAATCCAGCCAGGGAGAGCGAAGAGCCCCGCCTGGTGGGTCACATAGCGGGGCTCTTCTCTGGTGGTTCGGTTCCTCTGCTCATGGTCAGCCGAGATGCTGAACCCAACCTATAGACAGCGACCCATCCGGGATTGTCTGCTTGGGCCGCGTCCGGTCCTTTTGGCTGCCCTCCGAAGTGATCCGTCCGAAAAGCCGCATCGCCTCCATACCCGTACAGCCGGGGTCATGCCGTGCACTAGCCAGCTTAAGTGGCGCGCCTAACGCTCGGACCCCCAGCGCACGTGGCATTCTGAGATGGACCAATTGCTACTCAGATCGCCGATCAGAGGCTGGGGACTAGAAAGGCGATCCTGCCATGTGGCTCGACAGCGAGACGGACCGCGACTTCCTCAATTTCGAAGGTGTTGCGGACACCATCGCTGAGGTGATCGTCAGCGCCAGCGGCAGGCCAGTCTCCATCGGTGTTTCAGGCGCCTGGGGTGTTGGCAAATCCTCCATGATCAAACTTACAAAGGCGGCTCTTGTACAGCATCAACCCGAGGAAGGCCACGGGAAGTATCTCTTCGTCGAGTTCAACGCCTGGCTTTATCAGGGCTACGACGACGCCCGAGCCGCTCTTTTGGACGTTATCGCCAACAAGTTGGAGGCAGAAGCGGCCCAACGGCAAACGGGTATGGACAAAGCCCGCGACTTCATAGGCCGGGTCAAATGGTTCAGGCTTGCCAAGCTGCTGGCTGTGCCAGCAGCTTCGTTGGCTCTCGGCATTCCTCCGGTGGGGCTTCCTGGAGAGATCGCAAGTTTGGTCAAAGAAGGAATGGCAGGCCAGCTGGACGGCGAAGATTTAGAGAAGGCCGGCACGCTGGCTGGAAAGATTTCTGCTGCGGGCCAAGCTCTGCTCGACCCCCAGCACGATTCGTCACCTCCAAAGGAGATACAGGCGCTGCGGGACTCTTTCGAAAAGGCTTTGGAGGGCATCGGAGTTACTCTTGTCGTCCTTATCGATGATCTGGATCGATGCATGCCGGGAACAACCATATCCACCCTCGAAGCAATTCGTCTCTTCCTGTTCCTGAAAAACACAGCCTTTGTCATTGCGGCGGACGACACCATGATCAAGCATGCGGTCAGAAGACATTTTGAGGGACTAGACGATGATGAGCTGGTCACCAACTATTTTGACAAACTTGTTCAGATCCCGATTCGGGTGCCCGCGCCGGGGACCCAAGAAGTTCGCGCTTACCTCATGATGCTTTTCATCGATAACAGCGAACTCAGCGACGAACACAAGGATGCATTGAGGACCGCTATCGCCGGTCAACTCCGGGAGACGTGGAAGGGGAAGCGGGTCGACCGCTCTTTTGTTGCCAGTCGCGGCATCGAACTTCCCACCTCACTAGTCGGACGGCTTGAGACCGCTGAGCGCCTCGCGCCATTGATGGCAAGTTCCAACCGGATCGCTGGCAATCCACGCCTCATCAAGCGGTTTCTCAATGCATTGTCGATTCGAATGAGTATTTCAAAAGCGCAAGGAGTCGGCGTCGATGAGGCGGTGCTCACAAAGCTACTTCTCTTCGAACGCCTTGCCACTCCCGCTGCCTACGCGGCGCTCAGCAAAGCTGTCAATACGGATACGGACGGCAAGCCGCGAATGCTGGCGCCCTGGGAAGAGGCGGCCTCCAAGAACGAAGAGTTCTCACTCGAAACTCCATGGGACGACGATTTCGTCCGGGAATGGATCGCCCTCCCTCCAGCCCTGGCTGACCAAGATCTGCGGGGCGCCCTATATGTAGGGCGCGAACAGGCTCCTTTGATTACTGCTGCCGACAGGCTATCTTCCGAAGCAGCGGGGTACCTAAGCGCGTTACTGGAAAGCCCCACCGAAGCAGACGTGCTTGTCGACAGCCTTACTCATATACAACGAGCGGAACTCACGATCATCATGGATCGATTGTTGGTCGAGGCAGGAAGGGCGCAGGAATGGGGGGCGCCTCCCATACTGGATGCCTGCATCACCGTTGTAACTGCTGATCGGAATCAAGGCAACCGGCTTGCAGGATTCCTCATGAACCGCCCTGGTCAGCAGATCCAACCTGGCATCGTGCCGAAAATTGGATCCCAACCCTGGGCTCAGGAAGTGTTTGAACATTGGCTGGGTTCAGCGGAGGTAGAAAATACCGTCAAGAAGGCTATTCGTGGGTACGTCTCAAAGTAGTAACGGGCCGGGTGCCGGCGTGGCTCTGGTCCCGCCGTGGGCGGACGACGTCGACTCTGTAGACGCAGGAGCGCAGGCAGTTCCCCCCGAGGCCGAAGGAGGTGACAGTGAAGAGCAAGCTGACACCAAACTGACGCCCTTGGCGCCTCCAGCCAGATTCCGGGGCGCAAGGCGATCTCTTGGTGAATATGCCCGCAATGGCGACAGCCGCGAACTGCGTCGAGCTTTGGGGCACTATGTCCGGACCGGATATGGGGGTTCCGGGACGATGACCCGACGTCTCGGAGGAACGGCCGCGACTGCGAATCGGCTGGGAGGAGTGCTGCAATCGGGCAAAATGCCCGACGGCACTGAACTTCGCGACACCATAATCGCCAGCGGCAACGACGTCAACGTTGTTCTAGACGCCATTGCGGATGCAGCTAGCCCAATTGACGGGACCCAAGACAAAGAAGCATCTCGCCGAGCAGTACGCGATTCCCTGTCAGAACTGCTCGTAAAGTATCCCGATGCAGATCTGGCAGCGCTCACCGACGTGCAGCGACTGTTCGTTATCGAACGTTACGCAGCATTGGATGTGTACGGGCGATTTTGTCTGGATCTCCAGAAAACGGTCATGGAGAAAGCCGCGGACGCCGCAACCGGGCTCCGCAGGTTGAAGAGCATCCGAGAATTCGTCGTCCAACAAGTCGCCGCTGCTTTCAGGGCCGTCCGTGAACGCGGCTCAGTGACTACCA
Source organism: Arthrobacter sp. NPDC056691 (assembly GCF_042791415.1). Lineage (NCBI taxonomy): Bacteria > Bacillati > Actinomycetota > Actinomycetes > Micrococcales > Micrococcaceae > Arthrobacter > Arthrobacter sp. NPDC056691. Next base: position 109,092 of record NZ_JBHTXX010000013.1, on the reverse strand, counting down.
CTAGAAGTATTGCTCGGCTGACCAGTGAAGCGCTGAAAGAGACCTTGGCCGTGTTCGAGGAGTACACAACGTGAAGTACCTGAGTGGTTCGCTGACAGTTTCCGCCCACCCTGGGGAAGCGATCACACCGATCCTCCTTTTCGAAAAGGAATCGTCGGGGCAGGCCCCATCCGCCGGCTGGTCTGCAAGCGACGCTGTCCGGCGCCAACAACTACTGCCCGACCCAGCCGCATGGGACCTTTTGGCTATCGCATTGTCGGTGGTTGTCGCCGATGGCGAGAATAGACGATCCTGTAGCCCGGATGGGTGGACTCGCGAATTCGAAATGGACATCGCCCTCCACGACCCCGACCGTTGGACGTCAATATCCAACGCCTTTGAGTCCGCGTTGAGGTTTCTGACAACTGATCTGTGGACCATGTCGTACCGCCCGGGCGGTGTACTCCCCAATGCCCCCAAACAGCCTCGATACCCAGCCACAGAGGCCGTCGCACTACTTTCCGGAGGTTTGGATTCCCTCGTCGGCGCAATTGACTTGTCGGCACAAGGTCGTACCCTGTTCGCTGTCAGCCAGACAGTCCGTGGTGACGCTGAGAAGCAAGAACGCTTCGCGAAACGCATTGACGGGGTTCTCGAACATTTGCAGGTCAACCACAACGCAAGTACGCCCCGGGGTGACAAGGAAACCTCTCAACGCTCCCGATCGCTGATCTTTCTCGCGTTTGCGGTTCTTGCCGCCACAGCCACGCAGCGTTATCGCGATGGTGAAACGGTACCCGTTTATGTGTGTGAAAACGGATTCATTGCCATCAATCCTCCACTGACCAACGCCCGGATAGGTAGCCTTAGCACTCGCACCGCCCATCCCGAGTTCCTTGGCAGAATCCAGCAAATCCTCGACGCGGCAGGACTCCGAATTCGTATCGAAAACCCTTACGCCGAGAAAACCAAGGGGGAGATGCTTAAGGAATGCCTCGATCAGGTGCTTCTCCTCAGCGAGGCGCCAATTTCCACGAGCTGCGGGAGATTTCAACGATTCAACTACCAGCACTGTGGGCGCTGTGTGCCATGTCAGATTCGGCGATCCGCATTCATCGCCTGGGGTCAAGAGGACGCAACCACTTACGTTTTCGGCAATCTCGGCCTACCTGACGAGGATCATGCGGCCTTTGATGACGTTCGTTCAGTCGCTTTTGCTCGACTTACTGTCCAAGAAGATGGCTTGGACCGCTGGCTAGGTCCAGCCTTGAGCTCGCCGCTAGTCGAGAACAGGCCTGGACTCCGGAAAATGCTCCAACGAGGACTCGACGAATTAGGCGCCCTACACACCAAGTACGGACTGTCGTGATTGATTTTCACTGCCATCTGGACTTGTATCCAGATCCCCACGAAGTAGCCGCAGAGGCTCAACGCCGCAACATTGGCGTTCTTTCTGTGACCACAACACCGTCCGCATGGCAGGGAACATCCAAGCTTGCCGTTGGGCGACCAGCGATCAAGACGGCTATTGGCCTGCATCCACAAATTGCTGTGGAACGAAAGCACGAGATTGGACTATTTGAGCGGTACCTGCCGGAAACCCAGTTTGTCGGTGAGATTGGGCTTGATGGCTCACCGGAATTGCGAGCATCCTGGTCAGATCAAGAGCTTGTTTTTGAACGCCTCCTTCGGGCAAGTAGTGAAGCCGGGGACAAAGTGCTATCGATCCATAGCAGACGCGCAGCTGACCCTGTACTGGACATGCTAGAAAAACATGGGGGACCGAACACGCCAATCCTTCACTGGTTCTCCGGGACTCAGAGCCAGCTCAAACGTGCCGTCGGCCTCGACTGCTGGTTCAGCGTTGGCCCCTCAATGCTGGCAGGAGCAAAAGGCAAGAGCCTAGTGGCAAAAATGCCTAAGAACCGGGTAGTGCTTGAAACAGACGGCCCCTTTACGCAATTTCGTCAGACTAGTAGCAAGCCCTGGGACGTAGCTGAAGCCTGCCGTCTCCTGGCTAGCTTGTGGGAAGAGGAGCACGGAGCGGCTGAACAGCAGATTAGATATAACGAGGGCATCCTGTTGGGGCTGACCCCATAAATTTCTGCATGACCTTCGAGGAACGGCTCCGGCTGGTCCTCGACGAGGCCCGCTCCGGGTTCAACCACACCCAGGTCGAGGGACTGATAGACGACAACGAAACGAAATCTCCACTATCGACGTTCCGTCCGAACCCTCGTTAGATGCGAGAACCCCGCAGCTGTGTGGCTTGCCGGCCTTGTTGGCGACTGCCAAACGATCTGGCGAATCCTGCCAGCGAGTTGGCGAACCATAGCGCGGCTCACTTAACCGGAACCTCGCATGCTGCGTACTGGACCAAACTCCGGCTTGACCGCGGCGTGGGATAATCCTGAACGCAGCTGGAATGGAAGTTTTCGCCAATTCCCTTGGCAACTGTCAACGGCCCTGGGAATTGCCCATGGGCGGCCAGCATTTGTGCCCGCTGGTGGCCAGTAGAACTGCCCAGGGCAATTCCGTGGCCATCTACGGGCAGTTTTTCATGGCCGCTAACAAAACTCTCAGATCCCAAGCTGACACTATCGACTCATACCCGGGCGGGCTATCGGTCATGTGGCAGATCAGTTCCATCCCCTTCGTTCTGCCAAAGCCTGTCTCGTGGCACTCTGCGATGACACGATTTCGAGCGCGGGTTACTGACACATGGCAACGAGACACTTTCTTCAGCGCCAATGCTGGGCGATTAGTGTCTCATCACTCCGTCTTGCAACTCTCTGGTTGCGAGACAGGTCAGGTGGCGGCCGGCGTGACGCTGTCATCGTACTTCGGTGCGCCGCTTACCGATTGGCCTTAGTCGGTGGTCACGGGTGTATCGAGGAACGTGATCACGACGTCGCGCACCAGGTCGGTCCGCGCGAGCCCGAAGAAATGCGTCGTGCCTGGGAACACAGCGAGCTGCGACGCGGGCACTCCCTCGAAGTCGCCGTTCACGTCTCCCCCGCGCAGTTGCAGGAACTTCACCGCGTGGTCGAGCTTGACCATGTCGCAGTCGCCGACCGTTAAGAGCGTCGGGGCGGCGATTCCGCGGATCTCGTCGTCGCTCCACCCGGTCTCGCCCGCGCCGTAGCGTGCGAGCTTGTCGAGCAGGCCCTGCAGGTGCTCGCGGTCGGGATGCGGCGACACGGCAAGGTAGCGTTCCTCCATCGTGGTTCCCGCGATCATGTCCACCGTCATCTCCGCGACCGCCTCGGCGTTGCCGCCACGGTCGCCCTCTGGCCGGAACGACACCGACGAAACGATGAGCTTGCGCACGAGTTCCGGGTGGTGGACCGCTATTTCCAGCGCGACGGCACCACCGACGCTGAACCCGAACACGTCGACGTTGTCGACACCGAGGTGCTCGAGAAGCCCGATGACATCGGATGCCAGGCCGGGGGTGTCCAGCGGCCGATCGGTGTCGTTGGTACGTCCGTGCCCTTGGAAGTCCGTGGCGATCACCCGGCGCCCGGCCGACAGGCTCGGGATCAACGCGCCGAACTGCTGCTCGATGTCGAAGAGCCCGCCGTGCAGGAGCAACAGCGGGGTCCCGCCGTCGCCGTGCAACTCGTAGTACATCCGGAGCCCGTTGACCGGCGCGTATCCTGTTTCGGGCGCTGGCGTCGTCTCGTCAGTCATCCACGAGCCTCCTCTGGCCTCATCGTGTGTGGTGTCTTCAATCCTGACACTGCCCGCGGCGTGCAGGCCAGTAGCAGGCGCGCCCTTTGACGGGGACCTGCAACGGGATACAACCCGCGGGTGACGGCCCTCTCCGGCGGTTGACGCGTGGACACACCGCCGGGCCAGTTCCCGAGCCTCGGGAGGACACCGCCGAAGTCCTGGACTGAGTGAAGTAAGCCGCAGTCGGCGGGCATGAGACTGGCCCTCTGGCCAAGTGCGAAACGACGGTTACCTGACGCCATCCCAGCAGTTCGACGCCTGAGCAGCCGGTGCCGGCGCGACCCGGTTCAGTACCGAGGCAATATTTTTCGCTCCTTTCAGCGTCTCTCGTCACCTTATTGACTGACCTCTCCGATAGACTTCTCACTAACTCGCGACTCGTTATCCGGTTCGAGTCGGGGTGTCCCGACGGTCAGGACCGGGACCACGAATACTCGTGGGCGGACAACTTCTGGGAGGCAGGTATGACTGTCGGGATCTTAATGGAGAAGCCGAGCGCCGCGCGCAACGGCCAGGCAGCCTGGGGTGGCGCCTCGGGCACCTTCAACGGGGAGAAGTTCGTCGTCGCGCACGCGCGGGGCCACCTCTACGAGTTCGCAGCCCCGGACAGGATGGTGGATCTGCCGCTGGCTGAGAGGTACGCGAAGTGGGACCTGGCGAATCTGCCGTGGGACCTCGATGGTTTCTCGTGGGCGCTCGAGCCCATCAGGGACACGGCGTCGGTGCGGGGTGACTTGCGGGCAAAGCTCGCCGGCTGCGACGAGATCGCGATCGCGACGGACAATGATCCGGGCACTTTCGAGGGTGACGCCATCGCCATCCGGGCGATCATCGAGCTCGGGCTCGACAAGCCCGGGGTGAAGTTCTCCAGGTTGTTCTTCACCGATGAATCGCCCAAATCGCTTCAGCATGCGTTCGTGAACCGCACACCGATCGCGTCGCTGGCGGACTACCCGCCGTTCAGGACGGCGTCCTATCGTGCATCGTTCGACTTCGCCTCGATGCAGTTCACCAGACTCGCCTCCGTCCTGGCTCGCCAGTCCGGGCAGGACCTCGTGCTGCGCCAGGGCCGCCTGAAGTCGGCGATGGTCAAACTCGTCGGTGACCAACAGAAGGCGCATATCGACTACGTCAAGCGACCGTTCTGGCAGTCCAGATTCCGCGACGAGAACGGCGTCATGTACACGAACCCCGGGGAACCGCGATTCAGCCAGCAGGACCAGGTGCCGCAGCAGTACAGTCCGTCCCCTGTCGCGCTGGACACCAAGACGGACAAGCGCACCGCTCCCCCAAAGCTGCTTGACCTGGCAGCCCTGTCCTCGATGCTCGTCGGAAAAGGCGTGAAGGCAAAGCTCACGCTGGCGACGTACCAGAAGATGTATGAGGACCAGGTCGTGTCCTATCCGCGCACCGGGGACAAGACCATCACGCCCGGGCAGTTCGATGAGCACGCGCCGCTTGTCGACAGGATTGCTGCCGTCGCCGGCGTCGACACGGCGCTGCTGACGCACCGCAAGCCCCGGCCCACCCATGTGAAGCCGGACGGCGCACACGGTGCGAACCGTCCGGGCCCGAAGGTTCCGGCCTCGCTGGACGACATAGAGCAGCGCTACGGCAAGGTCGGGCGGCTCATCTACGGCATCCTCGCCAGGAACTACCTGGCCATGCTCGCCGGCGACTATCTCTATGAGCAGCAGAAGGGGCACGTGGCCAGGTACCCGGACTTCGTCGGGATCGCCAACGTGCCGCAGAGCCAGGGCTGGAAGGCAGTGTTCGATCCGGAGGCCGGCGACGACGCGGCAGAGGACAACGACGGAGCGAACAGCAAGGGCCTGGGCTCGAACGCGGAGCCTTTTGTCTTCGAAGGTGCCAACAAGCGGCCCGAGCATCCGTCGATGAAATGGCTGATGAAGCAACTGGAGAAGCGCGACGTCGGCACGGGTGCGACGCGCACCTCGACGTACGCAGAGGTCACGAGCACCACGGCGAAGTACCCGCTGCTGTCCGAACAGGGCCGGAAGCTCACTCTGGCCCAGGCCGGAGAGATGAGCTGGCGCCTGCTGCCCGGCACGCACATCGGCGCCCTCAGCCTCACCGAGAAGGTCCACCAGGACATGCGCGACATCGCCGGCGGGAAGACCACCGGCGAGGCGTGCCTGCGGGTTGTCGCTGACTGGGTCCGCGAGGACATCGCCACCATGCAGAAGAACGCAGCGGCCATGCGCTCCGACCTCGGGCTTAAGGAAACCCAGGTGTCAGCACACGCCGAGGGCATCTGGCTGCAGGCCCCGGGCGGGCCGAAGAAGATCGCATTCAGGAGGATCTGGTCCGGCCACGAATTCAGCGGGGATGAGGTCGTGCGGCTGCTGGCCGGCGAGACGATCTCATTCCAGGCCACCAGCAAGGCAGGCAAGCCCTATACGGCGACTGGCGCTCTTGGCATCGGCGATTTCAAGGGCCGGAAGTTCGTCGGGTTCCAGCCAGAGGTCCCGGACAAGCCTGGCAAGTGGTCAGGCCGCATCTTTACTCCGGAGGAGATCGACACCCTGCTCGCCGGGCACACTCTTGAGATCGCCGACTTCGTGAGCGCACGGTCAGGCAAGCGCTTTGGATGCAAGGTCAGCTGGGACGCGAAGGCGAAGAAGATCAGGCCCGACTTCGGCTCGGGCGACGAGCCGCCGCTCTCGTGGTGCCAGGTGAAGTTTACCCGGCAGCAACGGGCTGACCTGGCCGCGGGCAAGACGATTCAGGGATCGGGTTTCGTTTCGGCCCGCGGAAAGTCGTTCGATGCACGAATTTGCTGGCGGGATGAGGGTGGCAAAAAGAAGATCATCCCTTCGTTTGCCTGATCACTGACCCTATCGCGCGACTGCACTGATGCCGGGTCGGCGGATATTCACCGGTCCGGCGTTTTGTCGCATTGATCCGCTTATTCAATAAGCGACTCACAGTTCTTTCGTTATCGACTTGACAAGTCTCTCACGATAGGCTGTCTTCTGGGACTCTCATGTAAGAGGGCATTCGAGAGACGGGTCGATTATCAGCAGGCACAGGGGGAAATTTCATGGCGAAAATGTCGTTCAAGGTGCCGAGCTCGATTAGCCGAAGTTTCCTCGACCACGAGATCAGCCTGAGCAAGGGCGGATGGGCGGCGAAGCCGTCTCCCCTCAAGCAGCTTTTGTTCTTCGGCGGAGGCGGGCTCGCCGTCCTGTGGGCGTCGACGTCCACGTTCATCTCCAGCTCGGGGCCCGTGTTCATCACGTTATTCGTCATCTGGGGCCTGTTGGCGGTCATCTACTTCGGCGGCCTGATGAAGACCAAGGAGCTGCGGATCAGGAAGGTGCCCGCGTTCCTGGCATATCTGCCCAGGAGCGCGCGCCATGTCTTAACCCGGCGAAGTTCCAATCCCTCGGACTTCCATTCGATCGTAGGCATCAATGACATCGAAGAGGACGGCCGGATCCAATACTCCGACGGCAGCCAGGGACAGGTCATCCTAATCGTCGGCTCGGCAAGCTACCTGCTTTTCGATGAGGACCGGATCAGCATTCTGGACAGGGTGGACGCCTTCTGGCGGAAGGTCGATACGAACTGCGAGTGGTCTTTCATCACCACGAAGGAACCGCAGAGGGTCTATCACCAGGTGGCCAACCTCGAGGCCCGCAACCAGGCGCTGGAGGTCCGCGATCCTGACCTGATCGAGCTGCAGAACGAGCAGTACGACATCCTCACCCGGCATGTGGGCGGAAAGTTCACTTCCATCCACCAGTATCTGCTGCTCAAGGGCACCAGTGCCGACGCCCTGCGCCGGGGACATCTGGTCCTCCAGGCAGAGGTCGAGGGGTCCACCCACATGATCAGGGAAGCCACGATGCTCGACCGCGACGAAACCCTGCCGATGCTGCGGGTCTTCTACCAGGGCATCGACCACGGGTTGGTGACGCCCAGGGCGTCACTGGGCTGACGGCCCTGCTCCCCCACAAAAACGACACTGCGGGCAACGAACGAAGGACACCATGAAGCTGATGACGAAGGTCCGGGGACAGCTCGGCATTCCCGGTAAGAAGCCGGCCGGGACGGTTCCGGCCGCCAACGTGCGTGCAGACGGCACCGCTCGGGAAGGCATCGCCCTTCGGGGCCCCGCGGAGACGGCAAGCGCTGCGACGGGCACCGAAGCGGCAGAACCCAATAAGAACTGGTGGAAGCGCCGTCAGGAGTTCAGGCAGCTCGCCGGCTCATTCGACTCCTACCCCCACCTGCTCGCGCTCAAGCCGAAAGAGCGGTATCTCTTCCGCTCCGACTACTTCGAGGTCGACGGGTCGTTTGGCTGCGTGCTGGCGTACTTCCACGATGATGCGGCCCACGACAATTTCGCTGCGTTCTGGGGTATCGACCGGATCCCGGACGGCCTGGACGAACGGGTCACAGCCGTGGTCCTTGAACAGGTCAAGCGGATGGACGACAAGTGGATCGATTCCTTCACGAAGCAGTCGGAGAGGCTCGACAGGCTTGACGCGGCTGAGCAGGACGAATCGGGGACGACGGGCTCCAGGCGCAAGGCCGCGAAGATCTCCAGTGACCTGGAGGTCACCATCGGCGAGATCCAGGACGGGGCGAGCTACCTCTCGGTGCACACCAGGCTCTTCCTCAAGGCACCGGACCTGGGGACCCTGGACGATTCGATCGACCGCGTGACGCGCCTGTACATCGACCGCTTCGGCACACTCAAGGCCGCGCCGTATCCCGGCGAACAGCGCCAGGAGCTTTCGGGGCTGTTCAAGCCGAACGCCAGGAAACGGGGCAAGGGCTTCCACTTCACCTCAACCGAGCTTGCCGGCTCGTATTCGCTGGTCACCAACGGTCTCAACGACAAGGGCGGCGAGTACGTCGGCTACATGGTGGGCGATGTGAACAACAGTGCGGTGCTGATGGACGTCAACGCCTACAGCCACCACGTCGTCGTGGCCGATGCGACGGTCAGCGATTACCTGGACCGCCAGCGGATCTCGAACATGTGGTGCTCGAAGATCAGCCAATCGGCCCTGCTGAGTAACAGCCGGGTTGTCCACCTCGTCCTCGACGGTGCGGACTTGGACAGGCTCGGCCCGAAATTCGAGCGACTCACCTCGCGCGTGGACCTGAACCGGGGCGATGTGAACATGTTCGAGATGTTCGGGGAGCAGGATGACGAGCTGACCATCTTTTCGGCCCAGATGGAGAAGCTCAAGCTCATGTTCGAGCAGCTCTATGGGACCTCCGATGGTGCCATCGGCTCGATTATCCGCAGCGCGCTCGAAGACACGGCGACGGATTTCTACGTCGATCAGGGCATGTGGCGGCACAACGCCAAAGAGCACCGAAACAGACTGCGCGTGGTGAACATTCCGCACGCCCAGGTTCCGCGGCTGCAGATGTTCGTCTCGTACATCGCCACCGCCCACAAGGCGCTGCTGAACTCCGGGAAGACGGACCCGGACCAGCTGCGCGCCTACAACGTGCTCAAGGGCATCGCAAACACGATGCTCAGCACCAACGGCGACCTTTTCAACAACCACACGGTGAACGCAGTCGACGGCGTCCGGGACTCCCGCCGGGTGGTTTACGACTTTTCGCGGCTGATGCGCCGCGGCAAGGGTGTGGCCATGGCCCAGCTGGTCAACATCGTGGGCTTCGCCGTCGGCAGGCTCGGCGCCGGGGACACGGTGATCATCCACGGAGCAGAACACATTGATGAGCGGGTGAAGAAGTACATCATGGACCAGTTCGGGCGCCTGCACGAGCGCGGCGGCCGTGTGGTGTACAGCTACAACGACGTCGACAGAATGCTCATGGACTCAAACTTCAATGCCTTCGACGCCGCGGACTACACGCTCTTCGGTCCGATGCGCGACAAGACGGTGGCAGAGTACCAGAAGCAGCTGCACCAGCGAATCCCGCCGGACCTGGCCCGGCTCATCACGAAGAAGGGCGGGAACCTGGCCTACCTGCGCCGGGATGTATCCAATGTGGTGTTCCATCTTGACCTCGCGCTGGGGATCAACCCCTACCGTGAGGCCCAGCGCAGGCAGGTCCGACTTGAGGCAGCCAGGCCGAAGAGGCGGCACGGATGGCTTTGATCATGAAGGACAAGCCGGTGGCGGGCGCGAACCTGACCAGCATCCGCAAGGTTGATGAGAGTCAACAGGGTGCCGCAGCCGGACGACACCGGGACGGCGGAAAAAGGGAACTTGAGCAGCCGGCTGCTGTGCTGACGAGACAGGCACAGAAGGCGGGTTCCCGACGGACGGTAAAAGCAGTGAGCAGCGCGGACGGGCCGGAGACGGGGAGCAAAGGGAACAGGTTGAATCGGACGACGACGGCGGCAAGTGTACGTGATTGGGGTGAGGCCCGTCGTAGCAGGCTTACGCGCCTGCTGGTCCTTGCACTGATGGCTGCGCTGCTGATGCCGATGTTCATGACGGTGTCCTCGTCGTCGGCGCGCGCCGCGGAGGAGGATGAGCGGGACAACTATAGTCTCTACAAGCTCGCCTCGAGCGCGAGCACGTACTTTGGAGACAAGAACTCACCGGCCGCAGACGGCGGAATGACGGCGGAATGGCGGGCGGTCACGAGTAGCCCCTCTTCAGGTGGTTCAATGCTTGGCTATGCGGACCCCGAATTCAGCGTGGGCGACGTTGTGGGCTGGTTCTTCGCCGAGGTCTCAGGTTCCTCGCAGACGGTCATGTATACAACTTTCGACAACGCCGGCGGTGGTGACGAAGCAGCGGGCACCTACGCGGGCATGCTTGACTACGCCCACTTCGGCGCAACCAACCAGGACCTGGGTCTGGACACGATGTCATCGGGCATCGGCGGTCAGATCGTGAGTGTTCTGGGCGGGTCGGTCATCTGGATCCTCTATGCCCTGGCGCTGGCCGTCAGCAGCCTGTTTTACTTCATCATTCAGCTGCTGAAGCTCATGAACCCGTTCGTATGGTTTTACCAGGCTGTAGCCGACAGCGGCGAAAACGGTGCGTCGATGGCCGACGGCATGACCGGGTTCGACTCCGGTGGCGGAGTGCTTGCCGGTCTCCAGCACTGGATCGCAGGATGGTACGGACTGCTCCAGGACATTTCGTGGCAGGCACTCGTGCCCTTGTTCATCGGTTTCCTGCTCATCAGTCTGGTGCTTTTCAAGAAAATGGATCGTGGCTCGGCGATCAAGAAGCTCGTCGTCCGAGTCGTTTTCATCGGCGTCGGTCTGCCACTGATCGGCAGCATGTATACCGGCGTGCTGGACAAGTTCGACGACTCGATGCTGGGCTCGAACGCAGGCCCTACGAGAGTGGTGCTGAGCACCTACGTCGACTTCCACTCGTGGATGATGAATGACCGGCTCGGAATCCCTGACGCTGCCTCGATTTCCTGGGACGGCGAGCAGGCAGGTTCGAATTCGATGCTGTCGGTCCGGACCACGGCACTGGCGATCAACTCGCAGTCCCACGGGTCGGCTTTCAACGGCATCAATATCGGTACGAAGACCAGTGACGCCGAGAGTGCCTGGCGGGCTGGAACCGTTACGGCCAACGGTGGGGCTGCTGACGATGTGCGAGCTGTGTTTGCGACGTTCGGAATCATCAACGACTACATTGGCAGCCGGGAGGTCGCGGCGTCCGACTTCGAGTCGGGCATCAAGACCTCGATCACCAAGCTGGACATCGACCCTGACAACAAGAAAGAGTGGTTTGTCAACGATTCCGGAAAAGGCTATGACGATCCCCAGAAGTTCGGTGAAGAGGCAGGGCCTGCTCCGCTTGAGCATCCTGTGATTTCTGTCCAGGACGGGCTGACTTCGAGTAACTCCGGTGGGAACACGACGTTTACAACTATCGGGGCGAAGTCCGGCTGCGGCTTTATGATCGTCGAGAATGGCACCGAGAACCCTGCTTCGTGCAACTTGTCTCCCTTGGCGGCCTTCAACTACCTCGATACCGGATTCGAACCGGACTCTCTGACGATGTTTTCGTCGAGAAATGCCACTTCCGGCTTTACCCGCGAGAACCACATGGCCGTCAGCCAGGTGGGTACGGGCCCAGCGAAGTTCATGTACTGGCACAACGCGGCCACAATCCTGGGCAGCATCGCATTGCTTGGCCTGTGGTACGCCATCGGCATGCTTGTCGGGGCCGTCCGGCGGACCTTCAGCCTCGTGGCCGCGGTACCCTTCGCGACCCTGGGCGCGGTGCAGGCGATCGCCAAGGTGCTCGTCTACACGACGGCGCTGATCCTTGAGGTTATCGTCACGCTGTTCATCTACCAGTTCGTTTCCGAGTTTTTGATCTCGATTCCGGACATCATGTCCGGACCCATGTCGAACCTCATGACGTCGAACGGCCTGTTTGCCAATGTCTCGCTTGGCGGGATTGTCGTGGTGATCCTCACGCTGATCTCCTCGCTGGTCATCACTGGTGTCACGATTGGCCTGCTGAAGGTGCGCAAGGTAGTCCTGCAGGCCATGGATGAAGTCTTCACCAAGCTCGTGGACAAGTTCCTGGACACGAACACGGCTCCACGGCCGGACACGGGCGGCGGCATGATGCCTGCTCTGGCCAGTGGTCTCGGTGCCGGGGCAGGTATGGCTGCTGGCCAGAGGCTTGCTTCCGGTTTCGACAGCAGGGCCGGTGGGCTGACCCCGCCGAAGACCGGTGGCAAGCTATCGTCCTCGACGGTGCCGACGAACGCCGGTGGCACCAACGGTGAGATGAAGCCGCTTCCAGCAGGAAACCAGATGCTCGCGCTCGGTCCCGGAGGGCCGGATGAAGCTGATGGTTTCGGCGGCCCCGCGGGTGGTATGGGTGGCGGTAGTGGCGGTGGTCCTGTCAGGTCTCTGCCCGGCGGAAGCGGTCCAGCCGGTGCGCTGGGGGCATCCGGCGATAGTCCTGACGACAAGGGCGGTCCACTGCAACTGGCTGGTGGATCGGCGGGCAGCTCCCGCTTGGACAAACAGACGGCGCAGAAACTCAGCAGCCAGGGCGGTCTGTCAAACCTTGGGTACAGCCGTGGAGCTAACGGCGCCAGCGGCGACCCGATCGTCATGAAGCGCGGCGCAAACGGTGTGTTTCAGCCTGTCTCTTCCGGATCTGTTGCACGCTCCGGATCCCAGGACCCGGATCAGCGTCAGGTCGGTTCCGACCGCCCCGTTCGGCCTGGAGGTGGCCCCAAGACGATCGTCGGCCAGTCGGCTCCGACGCTATTCGGTGCTGGTTCACGGGTTGGGCAGGGAACGGACGGACAGGTCGCCCCGCAGCACTTCAGCGGCAGAGCTGTGTCCCTTCCGGGTCAGCCGGTAGCCTCTGGTACGCCCGGCGGTCAAAATGCAGCGAGCAAGCGATCAAGCCGCTCCGGACAGGGGCAGCCGGTTCAGGCCCAGCACCCATCCCAGCTTCCATCGGCACAGACGAAGGTTCCGGTACAGCGTTCCCAGAGTACAGCGACGGCGGCTGCGGCTCCTGTTCAGGGGCAGGCAGTAACGCAACCCCGGGCTTCAGCCCATCATCCCCAGGCACAAACTGCTGCTCCGGCTCCGAGCAATGCGCCGATGCCGTCCCGACAGGGTATTCAGCGCGCTGCGAGGGAAACGTATTCGACAACTCCGGCACCGCGCCCACAAGGCCGTCCGCATACGAGACCGGTCAGTGCACCCGCGCAGTTGAAGGCGCGGGGTCCGGGCAACCAGGCTGCTCCGCGGCCGCGCCGCGTTGCAGACCCGGCTCCTTCAGACACGGAGAATCCAAATTCTCCAACCCCACGGCTGGGCGAAGCGCCTTTCAGGGGCTAGGCGCAATATCCGTCGATCATCGCCTTGCCCTGAGCACTGTCGACAGGTACCAGCGAAATAGGGTCGGCGTTGGCAGCAAAAGTGTAGTCGAGCGAAATTAGATCGGGCGCAACCGAGATCGAGCCGGTACCAGACTCGTCGCCAGTGCGCAGAGCTCCGTTGACGTCGTTCCAAAGAACTGAAGTCTGGTTGTTGTTGATGGTTCCCGTTGAGATGACTCGGAATGCGTTATCGGATGCCCCAGCGGAGATTGTTCCCTCGGTGTCATCCAGAATACCGTTGGTGACCTGGCAGGCTGCCTCGTCAGTCCGGCTCAGGACATCGATGTATGTGATCTTGTCGCCATCGATCACAACGATGTCGCCGCTTTCGTCTTCGGTGGCGATCCATCTGCCAGTGATGCTGGCGGCGCTGGTTTCAGCGCTGCTGTTCCCGTTGGCGCTGGTTCCTCCGCCGCAGCCGGTAAGCATGAGGACGAGCCCGGCCAGGGCCGCGGCGGTCGCGGCGACCCTGTGCCGCCTCGCACGTGCGGTCTTGGTGGTGTTCATGGTGCACGTCCTTTTCAATTGACGGTGATGGATGTTGCGTGGGGTAATGCTGGAAATTCAAGGTCCCCTCGGATGCATGTCCGCGCGGTGCTGCCTGTCTGCTGCGAGGGAAGCTTTTCCTGATGCCGGCGATATGCAGCGACTGAACGACGGACCTTTTCCGAGCAGGCTTCAACCCGCCGCGCAAAAGCTTGCCAGGCTTGTCCGGCGGCGAACCAGAACCCAGCGCTGATCAGGATCAGGATGGTGGCCAGCATCTAGGAGCTCATCATCACAACTGCGCCGATACCAGGTAGAAGGATGACGATATTGATTGCAATTCCGGCAACGGGAAGTCCCGGGCGTTCTTTGACATGCGCGCGCTGGTTTCGAGCTTGCCCCGCACAGACGGAGGACCCGTCCCGACGCAGTAGAGACTGCCGTCCAGGTCACGGTGCGCGATCCATGGATCGTTCATGAACGCCACCCCCAGCGTTTCGTCCCGACTTATGTCCAGGTGTTTTCCCGACTGAGTGTCCAGCGTCTCGGCTCCACAGTTCAACACCGCATCCCCGAGTCCCGGATCCCAGCCAAGCCCGGGAGCCGAAGCTGGACCCTTGAGGACCACCTGGACGACTCCCAGACATCGAACACACCGTCAATCCAACTCCAGTATTACAGGCCGCTGTACCAGCTGTACCAGCCCCGGCAGGCGTGTCATCACAGTGGATCTCAGTGGGCAATTCGGCCGTAACGCGATTTCAGGCCTCCCCGCGCAAGGCTTCCAGCTGCTGCTCGGCCGTTGCCAGCGCAAGATCGGCCTGGTGGAGCGCGTACTCACCGTCACGGATCCGGGACTGCAGGACCTGCACCGGCGGAGCGTCTGCTTCCTGCAGTGCGAGCTCACCCAACTCCCGGATTTCCTCATAGGCTCCCTGCAGCTGCTCCTCGTAGTGCATCGAGAGCACACGGAGCCGGCTCACCTTGTCCTGCCACCAGCCGATCCGGGACCGGGGGTCAAGCGCCGTGCGGCCTTCAGCCCAGGCACGCAGCTCCAAGGGCTCGACGTCGGCAGGCAGGCCGCTTGCAAGCGGCCCCTCGGGCGCGGGCATGTCGATGGGTATGTGGGTCAGCAGCACGGCCGGTGAGGTGCCAAGTGCATAAGAGATGGCCACCAGGTCATCGACGGTGACAGGGCGCTCCCGGTTCTCCACCGCTGCGATGGCGTCGGAAGACAGCGTGTATCCCAGCATCGAGAGCACGTAGGACAGCTCGTCGCAGCTCAGCTCACGCAGCTGCCGGTAGTGCGTGATCGCATCAGATACAGCCAGAGTGGTGGGTAGGTTCGACGGCATGCACTGATCGTAGACGGCTTCGAAAGATCCCCTCGAGAAAAGTGCGGATACGGCATAGGAACTGTGTCGAACTGCGGATTCGGCATTGGTTCACGGTGAGACTCAACCCTGGAGTCGGGGATGAACTGGGGCAAGTCGCCAGGTGCACTGGACCGTGCCAGACCGATAGGGGGTGGCGAATACCGGTAACTGGGGCGCGGCGCCGGCCGGCGACAGGTCCCCGAGCACGGGCGCCCGCAGCACGACTTCGATGTCGAGGTCAGGCACTGAGCCCAGGGGCGCTCACGGAACTCCCTGTTCACCGGCCACAGGTCAGCTCAGGCAAAGTGTTTCTCGGCCGAGCTGCGGCCGGAAATCCAGGTCTGCGAGGAGACCCGGGTGTACATGGCCATGTTCGACGCCGCAGACCGCCAGGCCAGCGGCGAGCCGGTGCCCGAGGAGATCCAGCGGCTGCTCGGTAACCTGATCGCCTCCGCAACATCGTCCGGCGAGGGGCAGGACATCTACGAGGCAGCCGGGATGCCGAAGCCATCGCTGGACGACCTGACGCCGGAGTTCATCGCCAAGACCCTAAAGCGCGGAATCCGCAGCTGGCGATCGAAGCACTCCGCAAGCTCATCGCCGACGAGTCGGCGTGGCGACGTGCAACAACATCCTCCGGCAGCGGGCGTTCTCCGAACGCATTACCGAGCTGATGAGGAAGTACACCAACCAGCAGCTGACGTCGGTTGAGGTTATTGCTGCTTAGCTGGTAGAGCTGCCCCGTGAGGTGGCCGCCGAAGGAAACCGCGGAGCGCACTTCACTCCCCCGCTCAACTCAGACGAGCTGGCTTTTTACGATGCCGTGGCCTTGAATGAGTCCGCGGTGGAGGCCCAGGGCGAAGGGATACTCGCTGACATCGCCCGCGAACTCGTCTCCGTGATGCGCCGGGACATCCGGACAGACTGGACAGTGCACGATGATGTCAGGGCGAAGCTCCGCTCCTCCATCAAGCGCCTCCTGGTCCGGTTCGGGTACCCGCCGGACCAGCAGCCCGAGGCGATCAAGCTGGTCATGGAGCAAATGGAGTCGATGGCGCCCCGGTTCGCGGAGGCGCGGTTGTAAGGAAACGGGTAAAACCATCTCCTGTTCCCCGGACGCCCGTACTTCCTCCAGGGAACTCTCATTCACCGGCCGGCGCTGGGCTCTAGGATACCGTGTTCAGCACCTCTGGACTTATGCAGTCCACTTGCCTAGGAGGACTCAGGCCGACCTAATGAAGGCTCGCCCGGCAGGTCGGCCGAAGGTCCATCGATCATGTGGACAGTTACTGTTCCCTCGGAGAGGGGTACCAAGACAAACCCTTCATCGTCAGTTCGTAGCACGCCGCCCGAGTATGTCTCCTGCATCCACGTGCTCAATTCGACCCGGCCTCCGTTGAGTAGCACGTACATTGGCTCCTGAGTGGTCATTGTGAGCGCACTCGGGCCCTTGAATACGGGATCGTGAGGGTCTATTTCAGAAGGTCTGATGCTCTCCCACCGCCCCTCTATAGTTTCTCCTCTGAGCAAGCGCGCAACTGTCTCCCAGGAGTCGTATTCCTCTTTAGTGGAGCTTGAGAGGTCAGGCACTCTGATGGCCGTGAGGGTGTGGAGCTGAATGAGCAAAAGGTCGTCGAGAAGCTTCAGGAATTCCTGCGCATGCTTGCTCGTCGCACCCCCGTCAGGGGCCAAGGGATGCGTGAGTGGGGGGCCACCCTTGATCCCTAAATTGATCTCGTTGCGTCCATCGAACTGGGCGACAAAGCTCACTGCATCTCTGATATCGCCCGGGTACCTCCCCGGGACAGGAGTTCTCTTGAATTGGAACGTTTCTTGGCCCTTGCCGGCTTCCTTTCGGTACTTGAGGGTGAAGCCCAGGGATCCGCCGATATCGGTTGCGGTTACGGCGAAGCCATTGCCACGCGGGCCCTGCGTCACCGTGACGTTTGCAAGAGGCAGCCTTTGGATCACACCGAACCCCGGACGGCTCAACTGGAGTTCGAGGGGAGGGGTGTCTGCGCCACCGGCCATTGCCGAGACCGAAAATGTGCCGGGACCAGGCGGCAGTAGACCGGGAGGACCTACCGCCTCCGTCAGTTCCCCGGGCATTCCGCTGAACGGAGTACCGTATTCCAGGAAATCTGTCAGTGCGGCATGCTCACTTGTACCCGGTTCCGGGCGGAACGAAAGATTTCCCTTGATCGGCCTGAGCCAGGAAGACTCAGCGCAGAGTGGCAGCACCCTGGTGACGGCATATTGTTCGCCGCTCAGAGGGAGATAGCTGACGAGCGCTGCTCCCCTCGCGTCACGCTGCCTCTGATCTTCGTCCATGTCCTCGACGTCCCCGGAACGGATGTCAATCACATACCTGTAGAAGGGGTCGATTTGGGTCAGAGCCTCCGTTATCTGGCTCTGACGCTCGATTAAAAGATGGATCAGGTCATCGTCTGGCTTATCCCTAGAAACATCCCGGGTTAGGGCCAACATGTTCGCCATGAGCGTGGTGATTTCCTGTCGGCCGTCGCCAAAGTAATACTCAGCCACCTGGGGGTGTTTGGACGCAAGGCCGTCCAACTGGCTCAATCCCCACCAACGAATTTCGAAGTCATAGCCCTGAGTCAAATCAGCAAGCCACGCATGTTGCTCCACTGTCGGGTCCCATGGCATGACGAGGGTCCAGGATCGAATGCTCCGCCCTGCGAGGGTCTGTGAGACAAATGTCTCCCAGGACTTCTTGATCTGATTTCTTTGTGACGTTCCGAGCGTTTGGGCAAACTTTTTGATCTGGTAAATGTCCCATTCGCCGTCCGTTTCAACCTGGACATCGATGCCCCGGTCACCGCGCGACGGCGTAATTCGATTTCCGTGAGGGTGGTCCAGAAGAATCAGGGCTGCCACGAATTCCTCCACGCGATCGCCGGATTCGCGTTGCCAATTTACGGTCGTCATCATCAAAGGATGGCACACGGCTTGCCTCCGGAGCTCCTGGCCCGAGCGGCCTGGCGTTCAGCTCTTCCGCCGCGTACTCGATCGTCAGGAAGCGGCGGCGATGGGGTTCCCATAGCCGATCAAGACCATCGAGCTGA
The DNA here is from genome assembly GCF_042791415.1 of Arthrobacter sp. NPDC056691. NCBI lineage: Bacteria > Bacillati > Actinomycetota > Actinomycetes > Micrococcales > Micrococcaceae > Arthrobacter > Arthrobacter sp. NPDC056691. The sequence continues at coordinate 90,572 of NZ_JBHTXX010000013.1, read as the reverse complement.
AGGCGAGCAGGATCCAGGCTATGGTTCGAATCCATCTTCGGTGGGCACTTCGGACAGCGAGCTGACTCATCGCGGTGCCGGACTATACAGATAGCCCAGATCGCATGGTGATGTGGGATTATCCCAGGCTCTCGAACACCATCGTCGCCTGGATGCGGTCACCGCCGCCGAGACCCTTGCTCCCGCTACTCGCGGTGGTTATGGTGTGGAGCCGGTAGCCCTTCGCGGCCTGAGCGTTGATGGTCTTCTCCAGTTCGGTCAGGTTGCCCGAACCTGTTCCCCACAGTTTTTCTTTGAGGATCACCTGCAGGACGACATAGTGCATTCAGGGCTTCCTTCCATCGCTGGTCAATTGGGAGCAATGCTAATTGATGCATCCCGCTCCTCAACTGCGCCGGGCCGTCCGGCTGACCAAACTGGCCCGGAAGACCGGAAACTCCGAGCCGTCAGCCGCGCTTTTCGACCGGTCTGTACCTGTTGCCGAAGGCAACCAATGCGCCCTGAAGCCGGGTCATTCTGTCCAGCATGTCTACCGGCCTAGACCTGGGCTGATCAGGCAGCGGGCTGACCATTCAGGCGGCGAACACATTGTGAGCAATCTTCAGGCTCATCGCCACATCAAACAGCCGCGGCACCGGTTCATGAAGAAGGCCATCATTGAGCTGGAAGCCCGGCCAGAGCGTTCCCTCACCGATGAACACGCGAACTGCCCGACGTACCGCCTCAATGTCACCGAGCGACGGGACGTGCGCCTCCAGATCCGATGCGGTCGGCAGGGCGAACTCTTCGCAGATGCTGTCCCAGATGTGCTCCGGAACAGCCGGCCAGTAGTGGGGCTCAGCCCTCGCATTCGACGCAGTAGGCATGGCCGTTCTTCTCGCGCGCCTTCTGCGAACGGTGGCGGACCAGGAAGCAGGACCAGCAGGTGAACTCGTCGTCAGCCTGGGGAACGACCTCTACGATGAGTTCTTCGGCGATGAACTCCCCGCCAGGCGTCAGGCCATCCGAAGTGTCAGCCTCATCGAGCTCCTGAACGACCGACTTGGCGTCGGGCGCTTTGGCAGTCTTCAGGGCCTCCAAAGAGTTCTCCTGAGATTCCTTGACGTCGGTGCGCAGTTCGTCGTAATCGGTTGCCACGGAGGTATTTCTCTTCTCTGTTGGTTGAGGGGTGTTACCGGTCCTGCACCGTACAGGACATGGGTGGAATTCCCAAAACAGTCAGTGCTGCTGTGCCACAGACCCACGTAGCTCGCCATGCGAAACTGCGGCAACGACAAAAATTTTGGTGTGCAACTCGGCCGTGCAGAGTATCGTGGAACCCCTCGGCGACCTGCAGGAACGCCGACTTCCGGGGCAGCACACTTCCCAGGCAAACCATCCAAAATATGCCTAAACCCGACCCACCCCCCTTTTTAACCATGTCCCCCGACACCGCCGTCAGGTGAGTAAGGCCCACGGTTTTCATGGCTGTCTCGAGCTCTTCGCTGAGGCCGCCGGTATCACCCGTGACCATACCGGGGAGAAGGCCCCGCGCGTCAGGGGCCAGCCAGGCCGACGCCGAGGCGAACCGTTTGCCCAGGACGGCCGGTGCCTGCTGCCAATCCTGCGCTGCTGCAAGCCGGACGGGCGGTGATGACGCACTCAACATCGCCGCTTCCACCCGGCCGGCGTCCGGAGGCCGGAGCTTTCCCGTGACCCGGAGCAGCTGGCCGGCACCGACGCGCTGCCACTCCTGGCCGCCGATGATAACCACCGGCAGATGGGCATGTGTAACCTGACCTCCCGACGTCAATGACCGGGCTATCGCCCCGACAGCCCAGCGTTCGGCACGCCCAGAGGGGCCAGGCGTCTTGAGGGCTCGCGGGGCTCCGGTGATCTCGGCTTCCGCCACAACTGATGCACGCGCGGCGATCAGTCCTGCCATGTGTTCGTCGTGGCGCTGGGCCGCCGACACTGCAGAATGGGCAGTTGATGCTGCGGCAAGCATGAGTGCTGCCGTCAGGGTGGTCAGGAAACTGCGCCGCCAGTGTCCTCCGGTCTTCTTCCTCCGCAGAAGCATGGCGAGCAGCACTCCGGCGCACGCGGCGAGACTGCCCCACACAAGCAAAAGGATGCCCGGTGTCAGCCATGGGCCCGAGACGGTCGCCGCCCACACGAGCAGTGCGGCCGGGGCGAGGCGAAGGTCGGTCCGGCGCCGGTTCGGTTCGGCTGCGGCCGTGTCCTGTCCGTCCGGCAGCAACCGACGGCGGATGTCGGCGCGGATCTTCTGGGCGAGGGCACCCCCTGGCATCGGACGGGACGGCGGCTGTGACGGTAGGGATTCAGCAGGGGCAGCATCGCCGGAGCCGGAATCAGCGGGCGCCGAGTCGGCCCTTGGGAAGTCCACGGCCGCCTGGACATAGCGGTGCCATCGGCTGGGCGGTCGTCCGTTCCTGCCCTCCATGTCAGACGGTCACCAGCGGGAGCAACGTTTCCAGCATTTTGGGGCCGACTCCGTCGACGGCGTCCAGTTCCTCAGGGGACTTGAAGGGGCCCTGCTGTGTGCGCCAGTCGACGATGCGCTGGGCCAGCACCGGCCCAACCCTCGGCAACTCGCCGAGTTCTTCCACGGTGGCGGTGTTGAGGTTGATCTTGCCGCCGGCACCGTCGCCTGCAGACCCGCCGTTTCCATCGGCTTCGACGGCCGATCCTGATGTGCCGGCCGGGGCGGATTTGTCAGCTGGTGCAGCACCGGACGTGCCGGCCGGCGACGGCTCACCGCGGCGTGGTACGTAGATTTTCTGGCCATCTTCCAAGAGGGAAGCGAGGTTGAGGCGATCGAGGTCGGCCTCTGGGCGGGCTCCCCCGGCGGCGGCGATGGCCTGATGTACCCTGCTTCCCCGCTGGAGCCGGACTACTCCGGCCTTCTTCACGGCTCCGGCAACATGCACCACGACAATCCCGGCCGCCCCCTCACTGTTTGTCCCGTCGGCATCTTTCCCGTGGGAATCGTTCCCGTCACTGTCCGGCGCACTGCTGTCCGGGCCGCCGCTGTCCGGCTTGCTCCCCTGGTCAGAGGGACCGGCGGCCGGATTCTCGGCCCCACCGTGGGTCACGGTGCTGAGCGGAAGGACTTCGGGTCCGTTGGCAGCCACCTGCCACCAGATCAAGGCCCCCGCAATCAGCGACAGCACGCTCACCAATGCCGCTGCACGGATGCCCAGGCGCCACCGGAACCGAGGTTCGGCTACTTCGCCTGGCACCGCAGACCCGGCGGAACCGGCTTGGCGGCCATAGGTAAAGCCGCCTGCCGTTCCCGCGTCCAGCAGTCCCGTGGTGCCACCGTCCGGCTGCAGTGTGGGCTCTCCATCACCGGTAGGGCAGGACGTGGTAGGCGGTCCGAGTGTGGCGGCGAGCCTTCTGGCCGCCCGCCCATCTGTTGAACTCGCCTGCACGGAGCCAAGTCCACTCCTGGAGCGCCCCTCGCCTGGGCGTCTCTCGCCAGCGCGCGGCTGAGCACTGGCTGAGGCTCCAGCGGTCCGGCGTGACATATTCACCACGCTAGGAAACGGTCAGTCCTTCCGACAGTCCCGTGATGCCCTATGTGGATTGCGCCATGTGCACAGCGCCGTTACCGCTGGTAGGTGATGTACGCCTCGTACTGCACACGCCACTTCTCCGGCTCCTTGGGATCAGGAATGGTGGTGGTGAGGAACTGGACGCTGGTCACCTGGCCCTTCAGGTACTTCAGCCATTTTGTGACTTCGTCGGCCACATCCCGGTCCAGCTGGGCGACGTGGTGGACTTGCATGGACATGGGAGCCTCCTTGCTCGGTGGGGAGACTGTACTACCGGCGAGCAGACACTGCTAGCCGTGGCATGCGGCAACAGTTTGGATGCCCCGCCTGCCGGGGTGTTGGGGCCGCGGGCCTGACAAGGCAGGCGTCCTCTTAGGCTGCTGCTGACGATGACCAGCAGGGCCACGGATCCTCCGGCAGCGGTGGTTCAACGCCGTCGAAGGCCGTCGAGCTCTCACCACCGTCAATGTCATCTGGAGCTTCCGAAGGTTCGGGGCACTGGTAACCGCCCAGGCCTGGGCAGCCCTCGAATTCGTCGAAGCAGTCGGGCACGTCTGGACGATCCGGTGGGGCGTGCCAGTCCGGCGGGTTCCGGAGAGTCTTCGCTGAGTGGCGGTTCCCGCAAGTCTTGGCCGGGCGGCGGCACCGACCAGGCTTGCGCCTCCGGCCAGTGGGGTGGTTCCCAGTCCTGGTATTCGGCCGGGTAGGACCGACCCGCGGGTGAGATCCAGCCGGGCGGGCTCTCCCTGGTGGCGCCGACCGGTCTCCACGCCGTCGTGTGTTTCAGGCGGTGATGCTTCGGGCAGGGCTGGCCAAGATTGGCGACGCCGGTGCCGCCGCCGGCTGCCCAGGCCAGGATGTGGTCGGCGTCGTTGTCCAGGGAGTGGTTGTTGCAGCCCGGGAACGTGCACCGCGCATCGCGCAGCCGCAGCCATTGACGCATCGGTTTGGTGAGCCGGTAGCTGGTGCGTCCGATCTCCAGCGGAGCCCCGTCCCGCGGATCCGTCAGCACGCGCAGGAACGAGGTTCCGCCGTCGGCGACAAGCCGGCGGGCCATCGACGGCGGGACCGGCCCGTACCCGTCCAGTGTGGCCGGTTCCTCGGTCAGTCCGAGCCGCGAAAACACCGGAACCGTGACCAGGACCTGCGCCCTCGGGGACGGCACATCACCCACCGGCACACCACGAGCCGCCCCATCAGCAGCGGGCCCGTCCCCCGCGGCCCCAAGACTCGCGGCCCCAACACCTGCGGCCCCAACACCTGCGGGCACCGGGCCGGCGAAGAATGCTGCGCCCGTGCCATCAATCCCCGAAACGGGACCGAGCATGCCGGTGGAAAAGACATCGGCCCGCAGCTGGCTCAGGGTCCGGGTCTCGGTCGGGCCCTGGGCTGCGCGTGCGGCGGCGGTGGAGCGGTTCCAGATCCCGGCGGCCTGGTCCGCGGGCAGGAACGCCGAGAGCCAGGCCATGCCATCCCGGGCCGGGACGTACTCCAGGCGCCGGTCCTTCGCACTGTTGCGGTGGCGGGTTTCGATGTTGTCCTGGTGGTGCCGTTCCCGCCAATACCGTGCCTTGGCGCGGAACCTCGCCGGGGTCAGCTCCCCCGCCGGGCAACCCCGTGCAAACCCCGGCGCGTCCGGATCCAGGAAGTGCGCTTCCAACGCCGCCGCGGCCGCCCGATCCAGCCCGTCGGTTTCATCGCACATGACCCGCCCGTGCTGCCAGGACAGACTTCCGGACCCCAGCGCGGCCAGCGTCAGCGGCAGATCCGTGCTCAGCATGCTCGATTCAACCAGCAGCCGCGCTGCCGCTCCTTCGCTGATGGTCAGCGCGCCGGCCACCTCCGCCGTCACGGACATCTGCCGCACGGTACGGTCCTGCGGCTTCTGAGCCGGGGGCGCCATGGCCGCGTCCGCGGTGACGTATCCGGTAGCGAGGTGCACCTTCACCGCCGCAAGCCGGGCTTCCAACCCGGCCACTTTCGTCAGGCCGTCCAGGAACGCAGCCGCCTGCTCCCCAAGTGGGTCTGCGTGATGCGGCAGCGGATCAGCGCCCGCCGGGGCAGGATCAAGGACAGCCGCGCCAGCAGTCTGCGCAACTCGGCGGCCAGCGCTAAGGCAGAGGCACCAATAGCCTCCAACACCTCCGCAGCAGCCACACTGTTTCCCATACCCACAGCATGACAGGGGGCTATGACAAAAACGCCGCTCCACAGAAGTGGCCCGGATGCACCACGCGCTGCACGGCGCTGGATCCCGTTTGGCGCCCAGACAGCACATCGGAAAGGGCAGGCCGATGCTTGCGAGCGGTTAGGTGGAGGCCTCAGTACCACTGGCGCCGGCTGCCTTCGAGGGGGCGGCGAGGCAACCGGCCACGGACGAGCTGCTCTCCCCAACGATCACGGCGAGAACGCCAAGCCCGGCGTGGGCTGCCAAGACGGCAGGCAGCGAGCTGATCTGTGCCGGTGGAAGAGCCGGGAGCTTCGCCGCCAGCCGGGCCGCGAGCATCTCGGCCTCGGGCCGGTTGCCGAAGTGGTGGATGGCCAGCCGGGCCTCCCCCCGTGGCCGGCCCGCGGCCTCCGCCACCACGATCTCTTCAAGCCGGGCGATGGCTTTCGCCGCAGACCGGACCTTCTCCAGCGGAACGATCTTGCCGTCGTCGACCGCGAGAATCGGCTTGATGGCCAGCATGGCCCCGACGAGCGAGGCCGCGGCGCCGATACGTCCGCCGCGCCGCAGCTGCTCCAGGCTGGGCACGTAGAAATACACCTTGGACCTTGCCGCGCGTTCCTCGGCGAGCCGGCGCACTTCGCCGGCACCGCGGCCGTCCGCCGCTGCCACCACTGCACTCTGGACGGCCAGCCCCTGCGCCATTCCCACGGTGCGGGTGTCCAGCACCTCCACGGGTATTTTCACCCGGCCGGCAGCGAGGCGTGCGGCATCGGCGGTGCCGGATAGGCCACCGGAAATATGGATGGATACGACGGACTCAAAGCCCTGCCGTTCGGCGGCAAGGTAGGCCTGCTCAAACTGGCCCGGTGACGGCCGGGACGTCTTGACCGGCGTCGCGGCGGCCAGGGCCACGGCGATGGTCCCGGCGATGTCGTCCTCGCCTTCGCCGTAGATCTCCTCGCCCACCATGACGGGCATGGGGATGACGGCCAGCCGGCCGTTGATGGAAAAAGCCCGGACCCAGTCGGCGGGCAGGGCGGCGGCGGAGTCGGTCACCACGGCGGTGCGCACGACGACGGCGGGCTCACCCGTAGGCGGGACCTGGCCAGGCCTGGTGGCCTGGCGGAGGCGGACCAGGTGCTCCTTTAACCACAGCCAGGCTGCCGGCTCTCGGTCAATCACGGCGCACCCCCTGCGGTTGTGTCCGGCCGCCGGCAGTGCCGGCGGCCGGACGCGGCCAATCAGTCAGTCCTGCTATCCAGTCGCCCTGCTAGGCCGGGACGATGTTCACCAGTTTAGGTGCCCGCACAATGACGGTACGGATGCCCCGGCCATCGAGGGCGCGCTGAACGTTCTCAGAGGCCATCGCAAGCTCGCGCAGCTCGTCCTCGGAGATGGCCGGCGAGACCTCGAGCCGGTCCCTGACCTTGCCCTGGACCTGGACCACCGCTGTGATGGTCTCCTGCACCAGCAGGGCCTCGTCATGCGAAGGCCAGCCGGCGTTGGCCACCGACGCCGGGTGCCCCAGGACGTTCCACAGGTCTTCCGCCGTGTAGGGCGCAAAGAGGCTCAGGATGACGGCCACCGCTTCGGTGGCTTCACGGACGGCCGGATCGGCGCCGCCGGCACCGGAATCGATAGTCTTCCGTGTGGCGTTGACCAGCTCCATCAGCTTGGCCACCACGACGTTGAACTTGTTGTTGTCCAGCAGCTCCACGGCGTCTGCGATGGTCCGGTGCGTGACCGAGCGCAGCGTGCGGTCACCGGTGCTGAAGTCAACACCGGGGGCGCTGGACACGTCCTGGCCGAGCCGCCAGGCGCGGGCCAGGAACTTCGCGGAGCCCGACGGCGAAACGTCCGCCCAGTCGACGTCGTCCTCGGGCGGGGAGGCGAAGATCATGGTGAGCCGGACGGCGTCGACGCCGAACTTGTCCAGCTGCTCGCCCAGGTCAACACCGTTGCCCAGCGACTTGCTCATGGCCTTGCCGCCGTTGAGCACCTGGCCCTGGTTCAGCAGTGCACTGAAGGGCTCGTCCGCGGCCAGCAGGCCCATGTCATGAATGACCTTGGTGAAGAAGCGGGCGTAGAGCAGGTGCAGGATGGCGTGCTCGACGCCGCCGACGTACTGCCCCACCGGCATCCAGTCGTTGATCTTTGTGAGGTCGAACGGACCGTCGGTGTAGTGGGGCGAGACGAAGCGCAGGAAGTACCAGGACGAGTCCACGAAGGTGTCCATGGTGTCGGTGTCCCGCTGCGCTGCACGTCCGCAGTTCGGGCACTCGACATTGACCCATTCGGCGGCCGCGGCCAGGGGCGAGGTGCCCCTCGGTGACAGCGCCTCGCCGCGCAGGTCCTCGGGAAGCGTCACCGGCAGCTGCTCATCGGGTACAGGCACTTCGCCGCACTCGGCGCAGTGGATGATGGGGATCGGGGTGCCCCAGAAGCGCTGGCGGCTCAGGAGCCAGTCGCGCAGGCGGAAGTTCACGAACTTCTCTCCGGTGCCCTGCTGCTCGAGGATCCTGATGGCTTCGGGAATGGCATCGCCCTTGGGCAGCCCGTCCAGCGAGCCGGAGTTGATCAGCGTGCCCTCCCCCGACGTTGCCTTACCCGAGACGGCCGGATCCTCCTCGCCGGTGTCCAGCACCGCGCGCACCGGCAGGCCGAACTCCTTGGCGAAGTCGAGGTCGCGCTGGTCATGGGCCGGGACGGCCATGATGGCGCCGGTGCCGTAATCGGCCAGGACGTAGTCCGCCGCCCAGACAGGCAGCTTTTCACCGTTCAGCGGATTGATGGCGTAGCGGCCGGTGAACACGCCGGTCTTTTCGCGTTCGGTGGACTGGCGTTCGATGTCCGACAGGGCCTTGACCTTTTCACGGTAGGCCATGAGGGAGTCGTGGTGTTCAGGGGTGACCAGGTCGAGGGCCAGGTGAGCGTCCGCGGCAACCACAAAGAAGGTGGCGCCGTACAGGGTGTCCGGACGGGTGGTGAAGACGGTGACCTCGCGCTCGGCACGTCCGTCAGACGCCTCGATCACGAAGCGGACATGCGCGCCTTCCGAGCGGCCGATCCAGTTCCGCTGCATGGCCAGTACCCGCTCGGGCCAGTGTCCCTGCAGCTCGGACATGTCGTCCAGCAGCCGGTCTGCATAGTCGGTGATCTTGAAGTACCACTGGTTCAGCGACTTCTTGGTCACGGCCGTGCCGCAGCGTTCGCAGGCGCCGTTGACTACCTGCTCGTTGGCCAGCACGGTCAGGTCCTTGGGGCACCAGTTGACCGGCGAGTCCTTGCGGTAAGCGAGGCCGCGCTCATAGAAGCGCTTGAACAGCCACTGCGTCCAGCGGTAGTACTCCGGATCGGACGTGTGCAGCCGGCGGGACCAGTCAGCGGAGATGGCGTAACGCTTGAAGGACGCGGCCTGCGTGTCGATGTTGGCGTAGGTCCACTCGCTCGGGTGGGCGTTGCGCTTGATTGCCGCGTTTTCCGCCGGGAGGCCGAACGAGTCCCAGCCGATCGGGTGCAGCACGTCGTAGCCCTGCTGGCGCAGGTAGCGCGCCACCACGTCGCCCATGGCAAACGCCTCAGCGTGGCCCATGTGGAGATCGCCGGACGGGTAGGGGAACATGTCCAGGACGTAACGGCGCTCCCGGGATCCGTCGTCGGCGGGGGTGAACACCTTCAGGTCTTCCCACACCTGCGGCCACCGGGCCTCCATCGCCGCGAAGCTGTACGCGCCCTCTTCGGGCGCCTCCGCACCACCTGCTGCTGTTCCGGTTTCGGTTTCGGTCTCCGGCTGAACGCTCACTGCTGCCCTCTTCTGTTCTGTCATGACCTCTGTCCTGTCACAACGGTCTGATCCCCGCCGCCCGCCGGGAAGGTCTCCCCGGACACACAAAAGCCCCTCGACATGGAGGGGCGGCCGCTCGATTATCCGTATTTGTTCGGGATACCAAGCGGCTAGCTAAGCAGAAGGATCGCACGCATACAACCACTTTAGCGCACCGGCATCCCCCTCCCGGCACTCCCAGCCCAGTCGCCAGGAGCGGCTGAGTAGCAGACGCAGCGGAAGAGAGGAGGGCGCACCCCGCCAGGGTGTGGTGGGCAGCTCGCGGGGGCCCCTGGCCGCGAGGGCCCCGACACGAGCTTGCGACTGTCAGGGAGCGGCCAGGGACGGGCGGGCGGGTGCGGCCTCCTCTCTGAAGCGGGCTGGCTACCTCACGTCCTCGTCGACCCAGTCCATGGACTTGGTGACGGCCTTCTTCCAGAGCCGCAGCTGCCGTTCCCGCTCCCCCGAATCCAGGTTCGGCTCCCAGCGCTTGTCCTCGGACCAGTTGGCGGACAGCTCGCCGAGGTCCTTCCAGAAGCCGACGGCGAGGCCGGCCGCGTACGCGGCGCCCAGCGCCGTGGTTTCCACCACCTTCGGACGGATGACCGGAACGCCGAGGATGTCCGCCTGGAACTGCATGAGGGCATCGTTGGCGACCATGCCGCCGTCGACCTTCAGTTCCGTGAGCGGAACGCCGGAGTCGGCGTTGACGGCATCCAGCACCTCGCGGGTCTGGAAGGCGGTGGCCTCGAGCGCGGCCCTGGCGATGTGGCTCTTGTTGACGAACCTGGTCAGGCCCACGATGGCGCCGCGCGCGTCCGAGCGCCAGTACGGCGCGAAGAGCCCGGAAAACGCCGGGACGATATACACGCCGCCGTTGTCCTCGACCGATGCGGCGAGCGACTCCACCTCGGGGGCGCTGCTGATCATGTTCAGGTTGTCGCGCAGCCACTGGATGAGCGACCCGGTGACGGCGATCGACCCTTCGAGCGCGTAGTGCGGTGCCGCGTCACCCAGCTTGTAGCCGACGGTGGTCAGCAGGCCGTTCTTGGAGTGCACGATCTCCTCGCCCGTGTTGAAGATGAGGAAGCACCCGGTGCCGTAGGTGTTCTTCGCCTCACCGGTCTCGAACGCCGCCTGGCCGAAGGTGGCTGCCTGCTGGTCGCCGAGGATGCCGGCCACCGGAACCTCCCGCAGCAGCTGCGAGGTGTGGACCGTGCCGTAGACCTCGGAGGAGGACTTGATGGCGGGCATCATGGACGCCGGAACACCAAAGATCCCCAGGATCTCCTCGTCCCACTGCAGCGTGTCGAGGTCCATGAACATGGTCCTCGAGGCGTTGGTGACGTCGGTGACGTGGACGCCGCCGTCCACGCCACCGGTGAGGTTCCACAGCACCCAGCAGTCGGTGTTGCCGAAGACCAGGTCCCCGGCCTCGGCCTTTTCCCGCGCGCCGTCGACGTTGTCCAGGATCCACTTGATTTTGGTTCCGGAGAAGTACGTGGCCAGCGGCAGCCCCACCTTCTGTTTGAACCGGTCCGCTCCCCCGTCCTTCGCCAGTTCGTCGACGATGGGCTGGGTCCGGGTGTCCTGCCACACGATCGCGTTGTAGATCGGCTTGCCGGTGGTCTTGTCCCAGACCACGGCCGTCTCGCGCTGGTTGGTGATTCCGACGGCGGCGATGTCGTGCCGGGTCAGGTTCGCCTTTGACAGGGCGGAGCCGATGACCTCGCGGGTGTTGTCCCAGATCTCCGTGGGATTGTGCTCCACCCAGCCGGCTTGCGGGAAAATCTGCTCGTGTTCCATCTGGCCTGAGGAGACGATGCTGCCGCTCTGGTCAAAGACGATGGCGCGGGTGCTGGTGGTGCCCTGGTCGACGGCGATTACGTATTGGCTCATGATGACGTCCTTGTCGTTGTGCTTGCGTTTGAACAGATGTGGTTATGGATGTGGTTTCGAAAACGGTGCCGCGGCTCAGGTGGCGGCAGTGAACACGATGGGCAGCAGCCCCACGAGGCCGGCCAGGGTACCGCCGATAAGCGGGCCGACCACCGGGATCCAGGAGTAGCTCCAGTCGCTGGATCCCTTGCCCTTGATGGGCAGGACCGCGTGGGCGATGCGCGGCCCGAGGTCACGCGCGGGGTTGATGGCGTACCCGGTGGGTCCGCCCAGCGAGACACCGATGCCGACGACGAGGAGCGCCACTGCCAGCGGGCCGAGCCCCGACGGCGTTCCGCCGAAGGTGAGGATGACGAAGACCAGCACAAACGTGCCGATGATCTCCGTGATCAGGTTCCAGGGCGTGGAGCGGATCGCCGGGCCGGTGGAGAAAACGCCGAGTTTGTTCGCGGGCTCGGGTTCGGCGTCGAAGTGCTGCTTGTGCGCCAGCCAGGTGACCACGGCGCCCAGGAATGCGCCGGTGAGCTCGCCGCCGAAGTATGTCAGCGTGGAGGCAAAGTCCACCGGAACCCCGGGGGCGTATTCGGCCTTGCCGTTGACCAGGAGCCCCAGCGTGACGGCCGGATTCAGGTGCGAGCCGGACCTGGCAGCGACGTAGACACCGGCGAAGACGGCGATGCCCCATCCCCAGGTGACCATCAGGAATCCTCCGTTGTTGCCCTTCGTGCCTTTGAGCGCAACGTTGGCCACCACGCCACAACCCAGCAGGGTCAGCATCGCGGTCCCGAACACTTCGGAAAGAAAAACCAATCCAAGAGACATCTTTGACTCCTCTATTTTCTGTTGTCAGTCCTTCGCTTGTTTGAAGGACGGTTTCCCGCTAGGCGACGAGGCTGTGGACTTCGACGCCGTGGTACCGCTTGAGCACATCCTGCGCGTGGTTGATCTCGGCGGCAACCCCTGCCGCATCCCAGCCGAGCGGGCCGGCCAAGGCCTCGGCAACCTCGTTCAGCAGTTCCCCGGTGACCAGGCCGCGGAAGGCGAGCGATGTACGCCGGATCAGGACGTCCACGAGGTGGCCGATCTGTTCGTGGGACGCCATGAAGTGCAGTTCCCTGACGCTCAGTTCACGGGTGGAGCGCAGCAGGCTGTCGGGGCCGGCGTCGAGATAGCTGATGACGGCCTCGGCGCGGGTGCCATACCTGGTGAGGAGGCCGGCCGTCCGGTCGGCGTCGCGGGTGGCTGTCATGTGCGCCTTGATCCACTTCTGGATCCCGGCTTCGCCCTCCGGGAACCCGGAGCCGCCGCCGATGGCGAGCTTCGCCGTCGAAATTTTCCGTTGCGTTCCCAGTTCAGCGAGGACGTCGTCGGCCAGGTGTTCGGCGAGGGCACGGAACGTGGTCCATTTTCCGCCCACCAGGCTGAGCACGACGGCGCCGCCGCCCTCCGGGGCCTCTGGTTCGGCAGCGCGGCGCTCGATGCGGTAGTCCCGCGAAACGAACCCCGGCTGAGTGGCGTCGTGCCGCGGGAGCGGACGCACGCCCGAGAACGTGTAGACGATCTGGCCGCGGTTCACGGCTATGTCCGGGAACACGTGGCCAATGAGGTCGAAGAAGTAGTCGATTTCCTCGTCCGTGCAGACGGCGTCCTCCGACATGTCGGCGTCGACGTCGGTGGTTCCTACCAGCACGCGGTCACCCATGGGATAGATCAGCACGATCCGGCCGTCGGTGTGTTCGAAGAAGATCTCGCGTCCGTCGCAGGCAGCGAGCAGGCCAGGGTTGTCAAGGACGATGTGTGAGCCCTTGGTCCCGCCCATGAAGGTGGTGGGGGTACCCATGGCCTGGTTGGTGAGGTCCACCCACGCGCCGGTGGTGTTGACGATGACGTCCGCGGTGAAGCCGAACTCCCCGCCAGTGAGTTGGTCACGGAGAACCGCGGTGCTGGAACCGTCCGCGTTGGACCTGACGGACATCAGGGACAGGTAGTTGCTGGCCCGTCCGCCCGCCTTCTCACCGTCCTGCAGGACGTCAAGAGTGAGGCGCTCCGGGTTGTGCACGGACGCGTCGAAGTACGTCGCGGTGTATTTGACGCCGGGGTGCAGCATCGGGAGCTCGGCCAGCGCCTTGTGCCGTGAGCGGAACTGGTGGCGCGGGACGCTGCCGCCGTCGCGGGAGAAGGAGTCATAGAGGCTGAGTCCCAGCTTGATCAGGAACGCGCCGCGCTCCTTGGGCCTGCCCTGCTGCTTGTGCGTCAGGAACCGGAGGGGTGCGGCCAGAACGCCGGAGAATGTGCTGAAGATCGGAATGGTGGTCTGCAGCGGCTTCACGTAATGGGGCGCGATCCGCAGGAGCCTGTTGCGCTCAACGACAGATTCCCGGACCAGCCGGAATTCGCCGTTTTCCAGGTAGCGGATGCCACCGTGGATCATGTGCGACGAGGCGCCGCTGGCGCCCTGGCAGTAGTCGCCGCGTTCCACCAGCGCCACATCGACGCCCTGCAGCGCGAGGTCACGGAATGTTCCGACGCCGTTGATGCCGCCACCGATGATCAGGACCCGGGCGTTGGGCCGCTGGCGCAGCCCGGAGACGGACGCGCGCTCCGCACCGGGGACGGTGGCGCTGGTGGTATGGCCGGATGAATCCTTGAGTCCCAAATCTGCTCCTTTGGGTTTGGTTCGGAAAGGCTTGTTGCAGGCGGCGCACCGATTGGTGCGGGACCGTTCACCACTATTGTTTGAACTATTGGAAAATAACGTCAAGCACTATGCACAAACGTGCAGAAGGGAATGCTGCATGCCCCGCCCCCGGCACTCCGACGCGCTCCGCGCCGCCCAGCTGTACTACATGCAGGACCTCACCATGGACGCCATCGCCCGGGAATTGCGGACCTCCCGTTCCACGGTTTCCCGGCTGCTTTCAACGGCCCGCGAAACGGGCCTGGTGCAGATCCAGATCCGGAGTCCGCTCGACACGGGACCTGAATTGGAGCGGCTGATCCGGGCGCAGTACAAGGTGGATGTGCACGTGGTGCCCGTCCTGGACACCCTGAATGAGGCCGAGACGCTGGACCGCGTGGCCATGCAGGCAGCGCGCACCATCGGCCCGCTGGTGGACTCCAACGCCATCATCGGCGTGGCCTGGGGCTCTACTCTCAGCGCGGTGAGCCGGCACCTGACGCGCAAGATCACCCACGACAGCGTGGTGGTGCAGCTGAACGGTGCGGGCAATATGCAGACCACCGGCATCACCTACGCGAGCGACATCATGCGGCGCTTCGGCAGCGCCTACGGGGCGCGGGTTGAACAGTTTCCCGTGCCGGCCTTCTTCGACCACGCGGCAACGAAGACCGCGATGTGGAATGAGCGGAGCGTGCAGCGCATCCTGGACCTGCAGTCCCGCATGAGCATCGCGATCTTTGGCGTGGGCTCGGTGGACGCCGATTACCCCAGCCACGTGTACGCCGGCGGCTACCTCGACGAGGACGACCTGGTCACCCTGGCAAAGTCCGACGTCGTCGGGGACGTGGCCACTGTCTTCTTCCGCGGCGACGGCTCCTCCGACGGCATCACCCTGAACGAACGCTCCACGGGACCTTCGCTCGACCAGCTCCGGCAGGTGCGCCGGCGGATCTGCGTGGTATCCGGCGCGTCCAAGATCAACGGCCTGCGCGGGGCGCTGGTGGCAGGGCTGGCCACTGACCTGATCCTCGATGAGGCCTCGGCCCGGCGTCTGGTCAGCTTCGAGGGCGGGACTTAAGCGGCAGTCAGCTTCTGAGGGAACCATAGTGCTGGGCCAGTCTCGCCAGACCGTCATCAAGCGAGACAGCGGGCGTCCAGTCGAGGAGCTCACGGGTCTCGCGCTGATCGAACCAGTGGGCAGTGGAGAGCTGCTCCGCAAGGAACCTGGTCATCGGCGGCTCCTCTTTCCGCCCGGCCCAGGTCCACACCATTTCCACCACCGTTCCAACCGCCCGTGCCGCCCCGCCCGGCACACTCCACGACGGCACAGGGACGCCGCCGGCAGCACATATGCCCGCCAGCAGCTCGCCGACCGGGCGGGGTTCGCCGTTGCTGACAACCAGGGCCCTGCCGTGGATGTGTTCCATGCGGTGCAGCGCCGCGACGATGGCCGAGGCGGCGTTGTCCACGTAGGTGGTGTCGATCAGGGCAGCACCGGCGTCGAGGAGCGGCAGGCGGCTGCGGCCTGCCCGTGCGAGGACCCGTTCCACCAGCTGGGTGTCGCCGGGGCCCCAGACGACGTGCGGGCGCACCGCCGCGACCCGGAAGTCGGGAGCGTCCGCGGCCAGCGCCAGCAGCTCCGCCTCGGCCTTGGTGCGGGAGTAGTCGCTGTGCGCGTGCGCCGGGTCAGCCGGCTCCGCACCCAGCCCGGCGATGGCGGCACCGGAGTTGGCAACGGACGGGGAAGAGACAAACACCACGTCCCGTACGCCGGCGTCGCGGGCCGCGCGGAGCAGCTGGCGGGTCCCTTCGACGTTCACCTCGTTGAACTCCACGGCGCGGCCAGTAAAGGAAACCTTCGCGGCCAGGTGGATGACGCCCTCGGCGCCGGCGACGGCGCGGCGAACGGCGTCGTCGTCCGTGACGGACCCGCAGAAGTCCGCAGCGCCGTCGACTCCTGAAGGACGGCGCTGGAAGGTCGCCACGGCATGGCCCTGGCGGACCAGCAGCCGGGCCACTTCCCGTCCGAGCAGCCCGCTTGCGCCGGTGACGAGGACCCTCATGGCTTTCCCGGACGGCCGCCGGCCAGCAAGCGTGAAGCCCAGCGGGCCAGGCGGGTCCTGTCGATCTTGGCGTTGTGCCGGATGTCGGTGGGCTGTGCGGGGACTGCAAGCACGGCGGAGATGTTGACGCCCGCCTCGAGGGCCGCCCCGCGGACGCGCCCGGCCAACTGCGGCGCAGCCGGGCCGGCTTTGCGGGCGGGCGGCACGGTCTCGACGACGGCGACCACAGCCTGCGTCCCCGGCGGACCGACGCCGACGACGGCGGCCTGGCCAACGCTGTCCAGGCGTTCGATGGCCTGTTCGGTGCCCACGGGCGTCACGACGGCGCCGGGCGCCGTCACGATGTGGGCGAGACGTCCCTCCACCCAGAGCCGGCCGGCGGCGTCGAAGTGCCCCACGTCGCCGGTGCGGTGCCACCCGGCCGTTCGGACGCTCTCGCGCTGGGTCAGCCAGAGCCTGTCGTAGGCTTCCTTCACATGCGGGGCGCTGACGAGGATCTCGCCGGTCACTCCCGGTTCCGTGACCGGCTCGTTCCCGGGTGCGGTGCCGTCTGCGGCAAGCGGGATGACGGCCGCGCGGGCGCCGTGTACCGGCCGGCCCACGCAAACGCCGTTGCCGGCCCCCGGCACTGTACCGGCGGCGGCGTCAGCCTCCGCCGTCCGGATCTGTTCGAGGCTGATGTCGGTAACGGGCAGTGCCTCGGTCATCCCGTACGGCGTGTGCAGCGAAGCCCGGGGCAGCAGCCGCTGCACCCGGGTGAGGAGGGCTTCGGGGACGGGCGCCCCGGCGGAGAGAAGCAGCTCCACGCGTCCCAAGGCTTGATGCCGGTCCTCACTCACGCCATCCCGGGTGGCAATGACGTTGCGCAACGCCGCCGGCGAGGCGAAGACGACTGTGGCGTTGATGGCCGCTGCGGCGTCCGCCAGCGCGTGGGCGGTGAGGGTTCGGGGCAGCGTGACGTCCATGGCGGGCGTCACCGAGACGGCCCCGAGCGCCGGTCCCAGCAGGGCGAACGGCGCGAAGGCCGCCACCAGCCGGGCACCGGAACGGATCCCGAACGTTTCCGCCACCGTGTCCCGCATCGCAGCCAGCTGCCGGTGCGTGTAGAGCACGCCCTTGGCCGGACCGGTGGAACCGGAGGTGAAGAGCACGGCGGCGTCGGCGTCCGGGTCCGGCCCCGCCGACGGCGGTTCCGGGCTGAGTCCGGCTCCGCGCCGGGCGAGGGCGGCGAGGGAGGTTTCGACGCCGAGGAGGCGGCGGCGGGCGGCGGACAGGTCCTGCACGCTGATGCGCCGTCCCGACCAGCCGAGGACTGAGGCAGCTGCCAGCGCCTTGTCGATCCCGATGAGGATATCCGGGGTGGCGCCCTTCACAGCGCGGCTCAGGCCGCGGGTGCCCAGACCGGCATCTGCCACGACCACCACCGCGCCGAGCCGCAGGCAGGCGTAGAGGACGACGGTCAGGTCTACGCCCGGCGGAACCATCAGGCTCACCCGGCTGCCGCGCCGTACGCCGGCCTCCCTCAGACCCGCCGCGACGGCGGTGACGTTCCCTTCCAGCTCCTGCCAGCTGAGCCAGCGGGCGACGCTGCCGTCCGCGGCCATTTCCGCGACGGCGGTGTCCCCGCGAGCGGTTCCTGCCGCCAGTTCGGTGAGAGGCCCCCAAAGGGGCGGGACGCCGTCGTCCTCGGCTTGTATCTCCTGCACGGCAGTTCCACTGTCCCGGCCGGGCCCGGGGAGCCATTCGAAAACGGGAGTGGCGATGTCCCGGTCTTCCGCGACCAGGTGGCCGGCCCCCTCGAAGCGGTGCACTGTCGCGTGCGGCAGCCGAGTGATGAGGTCCTTGAGGTACCGGTCGGAAAAGATCGGGTCCCTCGGTCCCCAGAGCATTAGGGCCGGAACCTTCAGCCCGCGCAGCCCTTCGGCGACGCCGCTAAGCGCAGGGAAGCTGGGATGGGACGCGTCGGCCGGAATGTCCGCGACGAAGTTCCCTACGCCGGCGCGCCGGCCGGCGCCGCGGTACGGGGCCATGTAGGCCTTCCGGATGGCGGCGGGAAGCGGCGGGTGGGCGAGGGAATGCGTCACCCGGAGAAAGGCGTCCGACGTCGTCGTTCCCCACCCGTGCACGGCGGGGTGCAAGGCCAGCCGCAGGGCCGGCGGGATCCCCGAATCGGAGGGCTGGTGGACGGCGGTGTTGGTCAGCACCACCCCGGCGAGCAGCTGCGGGTGCGCCAGGGCCCAGCCCAGGCTGATCACCCCGCCCCAGTCGTGGCCCACCGTAACGACCGGCCCGGCCAGGCCCAGCGCGTCGGTAAGGTCACCCAGGTCGTTGATCCGGTCCGCAAGGCGCCGGAAGGCGCCGGTGCGCTCGCTGAACCCCATATCCAGCTGGTCCACCGCCACCACCCGCCAGGGATGCGCGGGGTCGGATCCGGCGGCCAGCAGGCTCCGCCACAGGTAGGACCACGTCGGGTTCCCGTGGACGCACAGCAGGGTGCCGGCGGGAGTCAGGCCGCGGCGGGAGAGCTGCGCAGCGTTGTCCAGCAGGTGCCAGCGGCGAACGGTTCCGGGCTCATCGGCAGCGGAGGTTGAGGCCACATCGATTTCGCGTGACCATGCGGCGTCGACGCCGGGCCAGTCGGCGGCTACCAAACGATTTCCATCATGGCGGTGTTAAGACCGGAACCGACGCCCATGCACAGCACGCGGTGCCCGGTTTCGAGGGTTTGCGCCTCTGCGGCCAGGGTCATCGGGAGGGAGGCCGGGCCCACATTGCCCCAGTGCGGGAACGTGATGGGAACCTTGTCCGGGTCCAGGTCGATCGCGTCAATGATGGCCTTCGTGTAGGCATTGCTCACCTGGTGCGTGACGTACCGGTCCATCGAGCCCCAGTTCCATTCCGGCTGTGCCTCGTGCCAGGCGTCGACCACAAGCCGCAGGCCGCCGTCGAGCAGGCCCCTCGTGTCCGTTGCCATGCCGTCGATGCCGCCCACGCACAGTTCATGGTGCTCGGTGCCGGCCCGCATCACGCCGCCGACGATCCGGTGCGCGCCGGGGTGCTGGTCCGCCGGGCCCAGGACGGCGGCGGCAGCCCCGGATCCAAGAGTGAGCGTGGCGAACTCCCGGCTGAAGTCTTCGCGCGTGGTCTCGGGCCGCTGCAGCCGGGCCAGGGTGGCCTCCTGCGTTGCCTCGGCGTCCTCGCCGTTGACGATCATGGCGTACTTGATCTGGCCGGAGTCGATCATGTTGGCCGCCAGGGTCAGGCCGTTGACGAATCCGAGGCAGGCGTTGGCCAGGTCGAAGTTCATGGCCGACGACGGCAGGCCGAGTCCGTGGTGGATCTTCACCGCGACGGACGGCTCCAGGTTGCGCCGCGTGACCGACGTGTTGATCAGCAGGCCGATTTCGGACGCTTCGACGCCAGCCTCGGCCAGGGCCTTCGCGCCGGCTTCGACCGCGGCGTCATCGAACGATGTCCCGGCGGCCCACCAGCGGCGGTGCGTGATGCCGGAAACGCGCTCCAGCAGCCGCGGCGGAAACTTCAGCCGCTGCAGCGTCGAAGCCAACCTGCGATCGAAATCCGTGGAACTCACGATCCTCGGAGCTTCGACACTGCTCACCGACAGCAGCGCGGTGTTGCTGTGCCGGAAGGTTGCATTCCCTGCCAAGTCAAGCCCCTGTTCGTTTCCGTCCTGCGTTCATGCGGTGACTGTACCCACACGCGCAAGCCCAAGGGCTTAACTATGCCGGTGCGAGCCCGGATCACGCTATTTCGCACCCTCTGCGCCGTGTTGGCTCCGCAGGCTTTTGCGCGGAGTTGCCGCCCCTGCCCAGAAGCCTGTCACCGTCCGAACAACCGAAAACCGGTGCAACGCTCTCGGAAAATCACCGTGGGCGTGCAAGGATGACCGCATGAAAATTACCCGACAGATCGTTGTGTTCGACGCCGCCGACCTTCCTGCCGAGAGTGCCTTCTGGGCGGGCCTGCTGGGCGGCACCGTGGACGCCGAGGATGACTGGCACACCGTCAGCGTCGGCGGGAACCCGCGTCTGGGTTTTCAGCTCGCGCCGAACCACGTGCCGCCGGAATGGCCTGACGGCAACCCGCAGCAGATCCACCTTGACCTCTACGTCGAGGACGTCGCATCCGCCCACGATGAGGCGATCTCCCTCGGTGCACGCCTGCTGAAGCCGGCCGAGGACATCACCTCCACCGAGGGCTTCCAGGTTTACGCGGACCCTGCCGGCCACCCCTTCTGCCTCTGCTGGGGCTGAACCCGCGGCCTGGCCTGAAACTGAACCTGCCGGTCACACGCGGCGCGGCGCGGTATCGGTAGAGTCGTATCCATGACTACCTCACCCCGGCTCAGCCTGAACAACGGCGTGCTGATCGACCAGTTGGGCTTCGGGCTTTACAAGGTTCCGCCGAAAGACACCGCCAACCTGGTGGCGACCGCGCTGGAAGCCGGGTACCGCCATTTCGACACGGCTGCCATGTACGGGAACGAATCCGGGGTGGCGCGCGGCCTGGTCGAGGTGTTCGCCACGGAAACCGCCGCCGGCGGTTCGGGTGAGGCCGCCCCCGGCACCTCGCGGCAAGACCTGTTCATCACCACCAAGGTGTGGAATGACGACCACGGCTATGACGCGACACTGCGCGCCTTCGACACGTCCATGATCAACCTCGGCCTGGAATACGTGGACATGTACCTGATCCACTGGCCGTGCGCGAAGCGGGACCTGTTCCAGGAGACCTACCGCGCCCTGGAGACGCTCTACCGCGAGGGCAAGGTGCGGGCCATCGGCGTGTCCAATTTCCAGCCGCAGCACCTGGACCAGCTGCTGGAAACAGCCGAGGTGGTGCCGGCCGTCAACCAGATCGAGCTGCATCCGTGGCTGCAGCAGGCCGAGCTGCGGGAGAAGCACCGTGGTCTGGGAATCCTCACCGAGGCGTGGAGCCCCCTGGGCCGCGGACAGGTGCTGGAGGATCCCGTCATCGGCGCGCTTGCGGCCGAGCACAAGGTGAGCCCCGCCCAGATTGTCCTCCGCTGGCAGATCCAGCTGGGCAATGTCACCATCCCCAAGGCTAGCTCCGCCGCCCGGATCCGGGAGAACCTCGACGTCTTCGGCTTCGAGCTCTCAACCCTGGACATAGCGGACATCGAAGCCCTGGAACGCGGCCACCGCACCGGCTCCCACCCCGACAACGTTAACTAGGACTCCCCCAGCAGATGAGAACAGCCGACTCCGAGCCCGCCACAACACCATCCTTCGTCAGCAGCGGACTCGCCGCCCGCACCCGTGCAGCCACCGTGCGGGTGGCGGGCAGCAACGTTGCCTACTGGGTCTACGAACCTGCAAGGACCACGCCTGAAACGCGCACCATCCTGGTCATCCACGGTTTCCGCGGCGACCACCACGGCCTGCTCCGGGTGGCCGACCAGCTCCCCGAGATGCGCCTGATCATGCCGGACCTTCCCGGCTTTGGCAGCTCCGCGGCGTTCACTGACGGCGCACACAGCGTGGAACGTTACGGCCGGTTCATCAACGATTTCATGACCGCCCTGGGACTCGGACCGGACACCGTGCTGCTGGGGCATTCGTTCGGTTCCATCCTGGCCGCCCATTTCGTCGCTGCCCAGCCGGACGCGGTCCGCCCGCTGATCCTGGTCAACCCCATCGCCGCGCCCGCCCTGGAGGGCCCCAAGGGCGTCATGACCCGGCTGGCCGTGCTGTACTACCGCCTTTCCGCACGGCTCCCCCGTCCACTTGGCCTGGCCCTGCTCCGCAGCCCGCTCATCGTGCGGGTGATGAGCATCGCCATGGCGAAGACGAAGGACAAGGACCTGCTGCGGTTCATCCACGGGCAGCACCACGCATACTTCAGTGCGTTCGCCAACCGCGAGAGCCTGATGGAATCCTTCACCGCCTCCGTCAGCAGCAACGTGGCCGAAGTCGCGGCCGGGCTCACCCTGCCCGTGCTGCTGATCGCCGGCGAAAAGGACGAAATCGCCTTACTGCGTGACCAGCACCGGCTTGCGGCGCTGCTGCCCGACGCGACGCTCGATGTCATCCCGGGCGTCGGCCACCTGATCCACTACGAAACGCCCGGGCCGGCCGCAGGATTCATCCGCCGCTTCCTTAAGGACCACCCCGCGTGAAGATAGTGATCGATGCCCGTTTCACCCGGACGGACCACCACGACGGCATCAGCCGCTACGGCTCCAGCCTCATTGCGGCCGTCTCCAAG
This sequence comes from Arthrobacter sp. NPDC056691, assembly GCF_042791415.1. Taxonomy (NCBI): domain Bacteria; kingdom Bacillati; phylum Actinomycetota; class Actinomycetes; order Micrococcales; family Micrococcaceae; genus Arthrobacter; species Arthrobacter sp. NPDC056691. The sequence goes on along the minus strand of NZ_JBHTXX010000013.1, from coordinate 68,131 downwards.
ATCGCCGATGTGTCCATGCTCATCAGCGATTTTCGGCAACTGGCCCTGCTCCCCGACGTCCCCTACACGCTCATCGGCAGCCCGCTCTCCCCTGCCGAGCTCTTCGTGGCCAGGAAGGTCAATCAGCTTGGGGCGGACGTGGTGGTGTGCCCCATGCAGACCATGGGCACGTGGGGACGCAAGTACGGACTGGTGCTCACCCTGCACGACCTCATCTACTACGAACACCCGGCACCGCCGGGCTTCCTGCCGGCCCCGGTCCGGATCCTGTGGCGCCTGTACCACAAGGCGTTCTGGCCCCAGCGGCTCCTGCTCAACCGTGCCGACGTCGTCGCCACCATCAGCAGGACCACGGAGGCCCTGATGGCCAAGTACCGCCTGACGAGCCGTCCGGTCCGCATCGTCAGCAACGCGCCACAGCCGGCCCAGCAGCCCCGCGACCCTGCAGCGGCCCCGGAGAAAACACTGCTCTACATGGGATCGTTCATGCCCTACAAGAACGTCGAAACCTTGCTCGCCGGGATGGCCGGCCTGCCTGACTACACGCTGCATCTGCTCAGCCGGATCACGCCGCACCGCCGCGCCGAGCTTGAGGCGCAGATCCCGTCCGGCGCAAACGTTGTTTTCCATAACGGCGTGACCGACGACGAATACACGGCACTGCTGAACCGCACCACCGCACTGGTCACGCTGTCCAAGGCCGAGGGCTATGGCCTGCCCCTGGTGGAGGCCATGGCGCTGGGCACACCGGTGATCGCCAGCGACATCCCGATCTTCCGCGAGGTGGGGGCGGACGCCGCCACCTACGTTGCTGCCGAGTCAGCGCCGGAGTTCACTGCCGCCGTCCGCAGCCTCGGGGACGGGCAGCACTGGCAGGATGTCTCCCGGCGCTCCGTGGCACGCGCAGAGCAGTTCAGCTGGGACGAATCCGCCCGCCAGCTGGTGGACGTAGCGGCAGAAGTCATGGCACTGCGCCGGCGGTAGCCGGCCAACTGCAGGCAGTCAGAGCACGTCAACGCCGTCCAGCCGCAACTGCACCGGGTCTTCGGTGCGTTTCGCCGCGCCTGCTGCCTTCGTAGCCCGAAGAACCCTGGTCACGGTGGCGGCCTGCGCGTACGGGATGAACAGCAGCGTGCGCACGTCCACACCTTCCGTGCCCGCTGGCTGGCTGCCGGCTGCCGGGGTGCCTGCCGTCTGCAGCAGCGGCGCCGGTCCCGCGACGCGCAGTTCCACTCCCTCGGCGGCAAGAAGCTTCGTAGCTGAGGCCGTGAAATGGCCGACGGCGGTGCTGCCGCCGGTGACGGCGGCCACCCTCACCGCCGGGGGCAGCTGCAGCTCCGCGCGCAGCCCCAGTTCCCGCTGGGCATAGCCCGCCGGATCCCACCGCAGCAGCGCGCCGACGGCGGCGGTGTCGTCGGCGGTGATGACGACGATCCCGCCGTCTGTGGCAGGCCGGACGAGGGCGGCGGCGTTGAACCAGCGGCGCACGGCGTCCTCGCCCGCGCGCAGGTTCTCCCGGCGCAGCAGCGAATCGCCGTCGAGCAGCAGCGCCGCCGCGTACCCGCCCGCAGCAACAGGCTCGGCACCCACCGTGGCCACCACCAGCGCACAGGCATCCGGCACCGTGGCCTTGACGTTCTGGCCGGAGGAGGTGACCACGGCCTTGCCGGGAAACGCCCGGCCCAGTTCCTCGGCTGTGCGAAGTACGCCGGCTGCGCCCCGGCGCAGCCGGATGCCCTGGCAGTGCCCGCAACGCCAGGCCGGTGCCGGCGTCGAGCACCAGCGGCACTGGGGAACGGCAGCGCTGCCGGCCATGGCGAGCGGCCCCTGGCACGACGGGCAGCGCGCGGGTTCCCGGCAGGTTTCGCACGCCAGCGACGGCGCGTACCCGGCCCGGGCAACCTGCACCAGGACCGGGCCGCGTTCCAGTGCTTCCTTGGCCGTTCGCCACGCGGCACCCGGCAGCCTTGCCAGCCGGGCGAGCGGGTCGCGCTCCTGCTCAAAGCTGTCGGCGGTGTTGAGGACCCGGGGAACCGTGCGGCGGAGCACCGTGCGTTCGGCTTCCACGGGCATTGCCCAGCCGGCATCCACCAGCCTTTGCACCTCCGTGCTGCGCGCGTGCCCTGCCAGCAGGCAGGCCGCGCCCTCCTGCCCGGCACGGAGCAGCAACACCTCGCGGGCGTGGGCGTAAGGGGAACGCTGTTCGACATGGAGGTCGTCGCCGTCGTCCCAGCAAACAACGAGTCCCAGATTGTGTACCGGCGCGTAGGCAGCCGAGCGGGTGCCCACGGCGACGCCCGCGGAGCCCTTGAGGACACGGAGGTAGCTGCGGTACCTGGGCGTCTGGCCGTCGTCGGCCGTCAGCCGCGCGACGTCTTCGGCGGGCAGGATGTCCTCGAGCGCAGCCTGGACGCGGTCCAGGTCGCGGTAGTCGGGAACGACGACGACCGCGCCGCGTCCGGACTGCCGGACCGCCGCCACGGCCTCCGCGATAAGCCGCGGCCAGCCGTCCGGCCCGAATCCCTGCAGGGCGCTGAGGGCGGCCCGGGGCGAGCCTCCGGACGCAAGATGGCGGAGGAAGGCGGCGCCGTTCCGGTACCTGTCCCAGCCGGAGGGTGCGGTCCAGCCGGAGCCGGACAGGTCGTGGGGGGCGGGAGGCCCGGCCGGCTCGGCACCGGCGAGCTCCTTCTCCACCTTGACCACCCGCGGCGGGATGGCCACGCGGAGCACATCGCTGACGGTTCCTGCATAGCGTGCGGCCACGCGCCCGGCGAGCTCCTGCAGGTCCTTGGTCAGGACGGCGACCGGCGAGACGACCTTATGCAGCGGGACGAGGGGCTGGCCGGCGTCGGACTCCGCAACGCGGTCCAGGATGTAGCCGCCGAGTTCCTGGCCGCTGAACTTCACCCGGACCCGCACGCCCGGTTGGGCGTCGTCATCCAGTTCGGCGGGCACACTGTAGTCGAACGGCCGGTCCAGGTGCGGCAGCGGGGACTCGATGAGCACGCGCGCCACCGGGCGGACGGCGGCCAGCGCCGGACCGCCTGCGGGCCTGGCCGTGGCAGGGAACCCCTGCAGCAGTGAGAGCTGCAGGGGTTCTGGCGTTGACTGCGAAGACACGCCGTTTGGAGCCATGCGCCTTACCTCCGTCCTGGGTTACCCATCAGCCAATCACACGGGTCTGACATTCCCGGCTGCTGACGGCCGCGGACGGGACGGCTCAGGCCGCGGACGGGACGGCTCAGGCGTTGAAGTACGCCTTCAGGTCGTCCACGCGGTCCAGGCGCTCCCAGGTGAAGTCCGGATCGTCGCGGCCGAAGTGGCCGTGAGCGGCCGTCTTGGCATAGATGGGGCGCTTGAGGTCCAGGGCGTCGATGATGGCGCGGGGGCGCAGATCGAAGATCTCAGCAATCGCGGCGCTGATCTTTGCCGGGTCCACCGTCTCGGTGCCGAACGTCTCGACGTAGGTTCCCACGGGGCGCGCCTGGCCGATTGCGTAAGCGATCTGGATCTCGGCGCGCTTGGCGAGTCCCGCGGCAACCACGTTTTTGGCAACCCAGCGCATGGCGTATGCCGCGGAGCGGTCCACCTTGGACGGGTCCTTGCCGGAGAAGGCGCCGCCGCCGTGGCGGGCCATGCCGCCGTAGGTGTCCACGATGATCTTGCGGCCGGTGAGCCCGGCGTCGCCCACCGGGCCGCCGATCACGAACGCGCCTGCAGGGTTCAGAATGTTGGTGGTGCGCGAAATGTCCAGGTCGGCGAGGGCGAGGACGGGGTCGATGACGTGCGTCGCGAGGTCGGCGCGCAGCTGGTCGAGGCTGAAGCCGTCGGCGTGCTGGCTGGAGATCACGATGGTTTCCACGGAAACCGGCCGGTCGCCGTCGTACCCGATGGTGGCCTGGGTCTTGCCGTCCGGGCGGAGGTAGGACAGCTGGCCGCTCTTGCGGACCTCGGTGAGCCGCTCCGACAGGCGGTGCGCGATCCAGATCGGCACGGGCATGTAGGACGGGGTCTCGTCGCTGGCATAGCCGAACATGAGGCCCTGGTCGCCGGCGCCCTGAAGGTCGTAGTCGTCCTCCTGGCGGCCTTCGCGGGCTTCCAGGGAATTGAAGACGCCGCCGGCAATGTCGTTGGACTGCTGTCCGATGGACACGGAAACCCCACACCGTGCGCCGTCGAAGCCGTTGGCGGAGGAGTCGTAGCCGATGCCCAGGATCGTCTCGCGGACGATCTGCGGGATTTCGACATACGCGTCGGTGGTCACTTCGCCGGCCACGTGGACCAGGCCGGTGGTGGCCATGGTCTCGACGGCGACGCGGGACTCGGGGTCCTTGGCCAGCAGGGCGTCCAGGATCGCATCACTGATCTGGTCACAGATCTTGTCCGGGTGCCCTTCAGTTACCGACTCCGAGGTGAAGAGCCGAAGAGCGGCGGGTGCGGACCCGTGGGATTCTGGAATGTGCAGCGGTAAAGTCACTCAACTACCTTACTGGTTGGCAAACGGAGGGGCGGCAGCGTGTGTCCCCATGCTAAGGAGACGTTGCTTACGCCCCTCAGGTTCGCGGAAAGACCCGGCTCAGTTCGGAGCCGATGCGGTCAATGACAATGGCGGCGACGTCCTGCTTGGAGCCCGAGGCCGACTGGGGCTCGGAGCCGGCCCGCGAGAGGATGACCACGGAGTTGTGGTCCTGGCCGAAGACCTTGTCGGCGCCCACATGGTTCACCACCAGCAGGTCGCAGCCCTTGCGCCTGAGCTTTGCCTCGGCGTAGGAGAGCACATCGCCCTGTTCATCACCGGTCTCGGCGGCAAAGCCCACCACGAGCTGGCTGCTGCCGGCGGCGTCGCGCACCGCGACAAGCTCCTGCAGGATATCGGGGTTGCGGACAAGCGTGATCACCGGGTCCGCGGTGTCATCCCGCTTCTTGATCTTGCTGCCGGACACCTGCGCCGGCCGGAAATCGGCCACTGCCGCCGCCATAATCACGACGTCGGACTCCGCTGCCGCTGCCAGCATGACTTCGCGGAGCTGCAGGGCCGTTTCGACGGCGGTGAGTTCGACGCCCGGAGGTGCGGGCACCTCCATATGGGCGGCCACGAGCCGGACGGTGGCTCCGGCATCGCGGGCAGCGGCGGCCAGCGCCACGCCCTGCTTGCCCGAGGAGCGGTTGCCCAGGAACCGGACGGGGTCCAGGGGCTCCCGGGTGCCGCCGGCGCTGATGGTAACGTTGCGGCCGGCCAGCGGAAGGAGCCGCCCGGCGTCGGACTGGAGGCCGTGGGCAAGTGCCATGGCGGCGTCAAAGATGGCCTCGGGCTCGGGCAGCCGGCCGGGGCCGGAGTCGCTGCCGGTCAGCCGCCCGCTGGCGGGTTCGAGGACGGTTACGCCGCGGCTGCGCAGAGTTTCGACGTTGGCCTGGGTGGCCGCATGCTGCCACATTTCCGTGTGCATGGCCGGGGCGAACAGGACCGGGCCGCTCGCCATGAGGAGCGTGTTGGTGAGCAGGTCATTGGCCTGGCCGGTGGCGGCACGGGCCAGGAGGTCGGCCGTCGCGGGGGCCACCACGATCAGGTCTGCCTCGTGGCCCAGCCGGACGTGCTTCACCTGGTCGACGTCGTCGAACACGCTGTTGGTCACCGGGTTCCCGGACAGGGCCTCCCAGGTGGCGACGCCGACAAAGCGGGTGGCTGCTTCCGTGGGGATGACGGTGACGTCATGGCCGGCTTCAGTAAAAAGCCGGAGGAGCGATGCCACCTTGTAGGCGGCGATCCCTCCCCCGACTCCGAGGACTATGCGCACGTGAACTCCGTCAGCAGGCAGTCTGTTTACTCTGCGGAGTTTACTCTGCAGCTTCGATCGGTGTGGAAACCAGCTTGCCCTCGTTGATCTCGCGCAGGGCGATGGACAGCGACTTCTCGTTCAGCTTGGTGTCAACCAGCGGGCCGACGTACTCGAACAGGCCCTCGTGCAGCTGTGCGTAGTAGGCGTTGATCTGGCGTGCACGCTTGGCACCGAAGATCACCAGGCCGTACTTGGAATCGGCTGCCTCGAGCAGCGAATCGATCGGCGGGTTGATGATGCCTTCAAGGTTCGTGGACACGAATTCTCCAAATTTCTAGCGGGCCGACGGCGTCTGCGACTGGCGCGGATGCGGCGTGAGCCCCATGAGTGAAACAAGCTCGTCCGCTGCCCGGCGGACGTCGTCATTGATGACGGTGTGGTCGAACTCCGGTTCAGCAGCAAGCTCTACTTTACCGGTTTCCAGCCGGCGCTGCTGTTCCTCCGCCGATTCCGTGCCCCGGCCCACCAGCCGGCGCACCAGTTCTTCCCAGCTGGGCGGTGCCAGGAACACGAACTGGGCGTCCGGAACGGCCTGCTTCACCTGGCGGGCCCCCTGCAGATCGATCTCCAGTAGCACGGAGCGGCCTTCGGCGATGGCCTGGTTGACGGTGCTCTTCAGGGTTCCGTAGGTGTTCTGCCCGTGCACCACGGCCCACTCCAGGAATTCGCCGGCGGCCACCAGGGACTCGAACTCTTCCTGGGACTTGAAGTAGTAATGCACACCGTCGACCTCGCCGGGCCGCGGGGCCCGGGTGGTGGCCGAAACGGACAGCCAGACCTCGGGGTAGGTGTCGCGGATATAGGTGGACACGGTGCCTTTGCCAACAGCCGTAGGACCAGCGAGGACTGTCAGTCCGGGTTTGTTGCTCACGTATTCCTTTGGACGGTCTACAGATGACTCTGTTCGGATGAAGCTATTTCTCGTTCATAAAATCTACCAGCGCCCGGCGCTGGTGGATGCCCAGGCCACGGACCCTGCGGGACGCGGCGATGCCGAGGCTGTCCATGATGGCCGCGGCCCGGACCTTCCCGATCCCCGGCAGGGCCTCGAGGAGTTCCGAAACGCGCATGCGCGCTATGGCCTCCTCGGTGCCGCCGGAGTCCAGGATCTGGGCCACGGTCAGCTCACCCGTTTTGAGCCGTTCCTTGGCCGAGGCCCTGGCAGCCCTTGCCGCCGCGGCCTTCCTGAGTGCGTCGGAACGTTCCTGCGGTGACAAGGGTCGCAAGCTCACGGTCATTCCCCTGGGGTCAGCCAACGGATCCGCGGCCGGCGGCGTTGGAGCAGCCACGGATTTGTCCTGAACCTACTCCCTGCCGGCCGGAGAAATCAATGGACTATTCGGAGCGGAGCCCCGCGAGGGTGCGCTCCGCCGCCTCCCTCAGCTCCCGGACGCCGGGGCCGGCCTTGAGGATGTCCCGGCTGGAGGTTCCCAGAACCTGGGGGTAGGCGGCACCGAAGGTCTTCCGCAGGTCCGCCGGTGTGGCCCCCTGTGCGCCCAGGCCGGGCGCGAGGATCGGCCCCCGGACGGCCCCGAGGTCAAGCTCCAGGTCCGCCAGTGCCGTGCCCACCGTGGCTCCCACCACGAGGCCCACCGAGCCGAGGGGCCCGGAGTACCGTTCGTTCTCCCCCGCGGCGGCCTGGACAATCCGGCGTGCCACGGAATCGCTTCCGCCCACGTGCTGCACTGAGGCGCCCTCCGGGTTGGAGGTCAGCGCCAGGACAAACACGCCCCGGCCCTGCTCGGCGGCGAGATCCAAGGCCGGCCGCAGGGACTCGAAGCCCAGGTAGGGGCTCAGGGTCACCGAATCCGCGGCGAGGGCAGATCCATCACTGAGCCAGGCGTCGGCATACGCGGCCATGGTGGATCCGATGTCGCCGCGCTTGGCGTCGGCGATGGTCAGTACGCCCTCGTCCCGGGCAGTAGCGAGAACCTCTTCGAGGACTGCCATGCCGGCTGAACCGTGCCGTTCGTACAGCGCCACCTGCGGCTTGACCGCGGCAGCGAGCGAAGACACGGCCTCCAGGGCGGTGAGTGAAAAGCGCCTCAGGCCGGCGGCGTCGTCGTTCAGTCCCCAGCTGCCCAGCAGCGCGGGGTGGGGATCAATCCCGACGCACAGCGGACCGCGGTCCGCCATGGCCCGGCCCAGCCGGGAGCCGAACGACTCCCGGCCGGCGCCTGCGGCAGTATTTGCGCCCGCAGTTGCCTCAGGCATTCTGCTCTGCCGGGCTCTTCGCGGCTGCCTTCTGCAGGGCCGCCTCCTGCGACGCAAGGAGCGCTGCGGCGTGTTCCTGCAGGCTGGTCACGGACCAGGCGTAGGTGCGCAGGGCCTCGATGGCCTGGACGGCGGCGTTGAACTCGGCCACGGTGGTGATGCAGGGGATGCCGATGGACGTGGCGGCGGCACGGAGTTCGTATCCGTCGCTGCGGGCCTCGCCGCCGGACGGGGTGTTGAACACCATGTCGATTTCGCCGGCGACCACGAGGTCGGCGATGGTGCCTTCACCTTCGGCGCTGCTGCCCTCGGCGACCTTGCGCACCGGGGTGGCCTGGATGCCGTTGCGGCGCAGGACGTCGGCGGTGCCGCCGGTGGAGACGATCTCGAAGCCGAGGTCGGAGAGGCGCTTGACGCCCATGATCACCGAACGCTTGTCGCGGTTGGCGACGGACACGAAGACCTTGCCTTCGGTGGGCAGGGCGTTGTTGGCGCCCGCCTGGCTCTTGGCGAAGGCGGTGTCGAAGTGCTTGTCGATGCCCATGACCTCGCCGGTGGAGCGCATTTCCGGCCCGAGCAGCGAGTCCACGACCTTGCCTTCCGGGGTGCGGAAGCGGCTGAACGGCAGGACCGCTTCCTTGACGGAGACGGGTGCGTCCAGCGGCAGGGTGGAACCGTCGCCGGTTTCCGGCAGCATCTTGTAGGCGCTGCGGAGCTGGCCGATGGTCACGCCGGTGCCGATCAGGGCCGCGGCCTTGGCCATCTGCACGCCGGTGGCCTTGGACACGAAGGGCACAGTCCGGGACGCGCGGGGGTTGGCTTCCAGGACGTAGAGGACGTCGGAGGCCAGGGCGAACTGGATGTTAATCAGGCCGCGGACGCCCACGCCCTCGGCGATGGCCCGGGTGGCGGTGCGGACGCGTTCCAGCACGTTGTTGCCCAGCGTGATGGGCGGCAGGACACAGGCGGAGTCGCCGGAGTGAACGCCGGCCTCCTCGATGTGCTCCATGATGCCGCCCAGGTACATGTCCGTGCCGTCGAAGAGGGCGTCGACGTCGATCTCGACCGCGTCCTCAAGGAACCGGTCGATCAGCACCGGGTGCTCGGCGGTGATTTCGGTGGCGTTGGCGATGTAGCGGGACAGGTTCGGCTCGTCGTAGACGATCTCCATGCCGCGGCCGCCGAGCACGTAGGACGGGCGGACCAGGACCGGGTAGCCGATCTCGTCCGCGATCTTCTTGGCGTCCTCGAAGGAGACGGCGGTGCCGTTCTTCGGTGAGACCAGCCCGGCTTCGTCCAGCACCCGGGCGAAGGCGCCGCGGTGCTCGGCGAGGTCGATCGCCTCGGGCGAGGTGCCCAGGATGGGCACGCCGGCGTCGGCCAGCTGCTGGGCCAGCTTCAGCGGGGTCTGGCCGCCGAGCTGGACGAAGACGCCCATCACGCCGCCGGTGCGCTCCTCGGCCGCGATGACTTCGAGGACGTCCTCAAGGGTCAGCGGCTCGAAGTACAGCCGGGTGGAGATGTCGTAGTCGGTGGAGACGGTTTCCGGGTTGCAGTTGACCATGACGGTCTCGTAGCCGGCCTTGCGCAGCGCCATCGAGGCGTGGACGCAGGAGTAGTCGAACTCGATCCCCTGGCCGATGCGGTTGGGCCCGGAGCCGAGGATGAGGATGGACGGCTTGGAGTGCAGCGCAACCTCGTCCTCCTCGTCGTAGGCCGAGTAGTGGTACGGCGTGTAGGCGGCGAACTCGGCGGCGCAGGTGTCCACGGTCTTGTAGACCGGGCGGATGCCCAGTGCCTGCCGGACGCCGCGGACGACGGCCTCGGAGTTGTGGGTCAGCGCGCCGATCTGTTCGTCGGAGAAGCCGTGGCGCTTGGCGTTGCGGAGCATGTCCTGCGTGAGGGCGCCGGACCGGCGGATTTCCTGCGAGATCTCGTTGAGCAGCTGGAGCTGGTCCAGGAACCAGGGGTCGATCTTGGTGGCCTCGTAAAGTTCCTCCACGCTCGCGCCGCCGAGCAGGGCGCGCTGCACCTGATGCAGGCGTTCGGTCGTCGGGCGCTTGGCCTTCTCGATGAGTTCCGGCACTTCCCATTCGGGGACGGAGCTGAAGTCCAGCTGCGAGCCCTTCTGTTCGAGGGAGCGCAGCGCCTTCTGCAGGGCTTCGGTGAAGTTGCGGCCCATGGCCATGGCCTCGCCCACCGATTTCATGGTGGTGGTGAGGGTGTTGTCGGCGGCGGGGAACTTCTCGAACGCGAACCGCGGGACCTTGACCACCACGTAGTCGAGCGTGGGCTCGAAGGAGGCCGGGGTCTTCTGGGTGATGTCGTTCGGGATCTCGTCCAGGGTGTAGCCGAGCGAGAGCTTGGTGGCGATCTTGGCAATCGCAAACCCCGTGGCCTTCGATGCCAGCGCCGAGGAGCGGGACACGCGCGGGTTCATTTCGATGACGACGACGCGTCCGGTGTCCGGTTCGATGGCGAACTGGATGTTGCAGCCGCCGGTGTCCACGCCCACCTCACGGATGACCGCGATGGAGATGTCGCGGAGCCGCTGGTACTCGCGGTCGGTGAGGGTCAGTGCCGGGGCCACGGTGATGGAGTCGCCGGTGTGCACGCCCACGGGATCGAAGTTCTCGATGGAGCAGACGACAACCACGTTGTCGTTCTTGTCCCGCATCATCTCGAGCTCGTATTCCTTCCAGCCGAGGATGCTCTCTTCGAGCAGCACCTCGCTGGTGGGGCTGTACTGCAGGCCCTGGCCGACGATCCGGCGGAGGTCGTCTTCGTTGTATGCCAGGCCGGAACCGAGGCCGCCCATGGTGAAGGACGGGCGGACCACCATGGGGTAGCCGAGGTCCTCGGCTGCCGTCAGGGCCTCGTCCATGGTGTGGATGATGTGGCTGCGGGCGGATTCGGCGCCGCAGCGCTCCACGACGCCCTTGAACTTTTCGCGGTCCTCGCCGAGCTCGATCGCGGCGATGTTCGCACCGATCAGTTCCACGTTGTACTTCTCCAGCACACCGTTCTTGTCCAGCGCGATGGCCGTGTTGAGCGCCGTCTGGCCGCCCAGGGTGGGCAGCACCGCGTCCGGGCGCTCCTTGGCGATGATCTTCTCCACCACTTCGGGGGTGATGGGCTCGATGTAGGTGGCGTCAGCGAACTCCGGGTCGGTCATGATGGTGGCCGGGTTGGAGTTGACGAGGATGACGCGCAGTCCCTCCTCCTTGAGGACGCGAAGGGCCTGCGTGCCGGAGTAATCGAATTCAGCGGCCTGGCCGATGACGATCGGGCCGGAACCGATGACCAGGACGCTCTTAAGGTCAGTTCTCTTGGGCATTACTTCTTGTCCTCAGTCTTGTTGTCAGTCGTGCTCGGCTGGGCGCCGTTCTGCTGGGCCTCTGCGGGGTGCTGGGCGTCCACGGGTTCCTTGGACAGGTTGGCGGTGCGGCCGTCCCGGCTACCTTCCATCAGCTCGATGAAGCGGTCAAACAGGTACGCGGCGTCGTGCGGGCCGGCGGCGGCTTCCGGGTGGTACTGGACCGAGAAGGCCGGGATGTCCAGGCAGGCCAGGCCTTCAACGACCTCGTCGTTCAGGCTGACGTGGCTGACCTCGACCCGTCCGTACCGCTCTTCCGGAGCGTTGGTGGGGCCGTCCAGCGGGGCGTCGACGGCGAAGCCGTGGTTCTGCGAGGTGATCTCCACCTTGCCCGTGCGGCGGTCCATGACCGGCTGGTTGATGCCGCGGTGGCCGTAGCGCAGCTTGTAGGTGCCGAAGCCGAGCGCGCGGCCCAGGATCTGGTTGCCGAAGCAGATGCCGAAGTAGGGCAGCTTCTCGTCCAGGACGGTGCGGAGCAGCTTGACCTGGTTGTCGGCGGTGGCGGGGTCGCCGGGGCCGTTGGACATGAAGAAACCGTCGGGGCTGACGGCCTTGACGTCGTCGATGGTGGCCGTGGCGGGCAGCACGTGCACGCGGACGCCGCGCTCGGCGAAGCGGACCGGCGTCATGGCTTTGATGCCGAGGTCGATCGCCGCGATGCTGAAGCGCGCGTCGCCGTCCCAGCCGTGGTCCTTGGGCTCCACCACGTAGGCTTCGTCGATGCTGACTTCCTCGGCAAGCCGGGAGCCTTCCATCGGCTCACTGGCGAGTACGGCGTCGACGAGTTCCTTGTCCGTGGCCTTGGCTGCCTCGCCGGAGAAGATGCCGGCGCGCATGGTCTTGTGCTCGCGCAGGTGGCGGGTGATGGCACGGGTGTCCACGCCCTGGATGCCGACGATGCCCTGCTCGACGAGCTCGGAGTCGAGAGATCGCTCGGAGCGCCAGTTGGACGGGCGACGGGCGGCGTCGCGGACGATGTAGCCTGCAACCCAGATGCGGCGGGATTCGGCGTCCTCGCTGTTCACGCCGGTGTTGCCGATGTGCGGGGCCGTCTGCACCACCAGCTGGCGTGCGTAGGACGGGTCGGTAATGGTCTCCTGATAGCCGGTCATGCCGGTGGCGAAGACCGCTTCCCCCAGGGCGGTGCCCTGTGCGCCGTAGCTGCGGCCGCGGAAGATGCGGCCGTCCTCGAGCACCAGGACGGCGGGGGTGGATGCTGCGGCCTGCGGCGCAGTTCCTGCGTTTACTGTCACTTCGGTTTCCGTCACTTTATTACTTTCCACTATTGGGCACCCGCCTCGGGGCCTGGGTAGATCATTTCCTGAAGTTGTTTGAGGATGGCCGGCTTGTCCGCGGCGCTGCGGGTGCGGAAGCCGGTGTCCAGGGCGTGGGTTCCGAGCATCCAGCTGACGATCAGCAGCCCGTCCTTTTCCACAAATTTACCGGCCATGCCGCTGTCCTGCCGGATGCCGGCCAGCGAGGCCGCCGGGATGAACAGCGGCCGCGCGCCGGAGCGGTCCAGGAGCACGCCCTCCGGATGGATGGAGAGCTCGGCGTTGGTGCGGATGCCGAGGCCGTGCACGGCGATCCTGTCCAGCCAGTCCCCCGCGGTGGTGGAGGCCACGTACTGCCCGTCCGCCGAGAGCAAAGGCTCGCCCAGGCCGGCAGGAACAGCCGGCAGCTGTTCGATGTCGGACTGCCGCCGCAGCCGGCTGCGCCAGCCGATCCAGATCAGGACAAAAACGACGGCGACGACCGCCAGCATCGCAAGTCCGGGAAGGACTTTTTCCATCAGTTGGCACCTGCTGCGCCGGCAACCGGTGCTTCCGACGGGTAGCGGTACGGCGTGTTGAGCTTACCGTCCAGGACCGTGGGGTGGCCCTTGAAGAACGTGGCTACCACCTTGCCGGGGAGTTCCATGCCGCGGAACGGCGAGTTGCGTCCCATCGTTGCCATCGCGGAGGGATCCACGGTCCAGCGCGCGGCCGGGTCCACGAGGACGATGTTGGCGGGCTCGCCCTTCTCGAGCGGCCGGCCCTGGTCCGTGAGCCGTCCGATGCCGGCCGGCGCGGTGGAGGTGACCCGGGCGAAGTCGGCCCAGGTCATCAGGCCCGTCTCGATCATGGCGTGCTGGACCACGGACAGGGCGGTTTCCAGGCCGGTCATGCCCATGGCCGCCTGCGCCCACTCGCACTCCTTGTGCTCGCTCGGGTGCGGAGCGTGGTCGGTGCCGACGACGTCGATGGTGCCGTCGGCGAGGGCGGCGCGCAGTGCCTGGACGTCGTCGTTGGTGCGCAGCGGCGGGTTGACCTTGTAGACGGGATCGTAGCTCCGGACCAGGTCATCGGTGAGCAGCAGATGGTGCGGGGTCACTTCGGCGGTGACGTTGATGCCACGGCTCTTGGCCCAGCGGATGATCTCAACCGAGCCCGCCGTGGACACGTGGCAGACGTGGAGCCGCGAGCCCACGTGCTGGGCCAGCAGGACGTCGCGGGCGATGATGCTTTCCTCGGCCACTGCCGGCCAGCCGGTCAGGCCGAGGACGGCGGACACTTCGCCTTCGTTCATCTGGGCGCCGGCGGTGAGGCGCGGTTCCTGCGCGTGCTGGGCCACGACGCCGTCGAACGCCTTGACGTACTCGAGGGCGCGGCGCATCAGGACGGGATCGTGGACGCAGATGCCGTCGTCGGAGAACATGCGGACCTGGGCGCGGGAATCGGCCATGGCGCCGAGCTCGGCGAGCTGCTCGCCGGCGAGCCCCACGGTGACGGCGCCCACCGGGCGGACGTCCACCCAGCCGGCGGCCCGGCCCAGGCTGTGGACCTGCTCCACGACGCCGGCGGTGTCCGCCACCGGGGTGCTGTTGGCCATGGCGTGCACGGCGGTGAAACCGCCGAGGGCTGCGGCGCGGGTGCCGGTTTCCACCGTTTCGGCGTCCTCGCGGCCCGGTTCGCGGAGGTGCGTGTGGACGTCGACCATGCCCGGCAGTGCGACGAGGCCGCCGGCGTCGATCACCGTGGCACCGTCCGCGGCGAGGTCGGTGCCCCGGGCCGTGATCACGCCGTCGCGGATGAGCAGGTCCTCGGCGTCGCCGCCAAGGATCGCGGCGCCCCGGATAAGGTACGTGGTTTCTTCAGCCATCAGTTGCTCTCCTTCAGGGTGGCGGCTGGTTCACGGGTGTCCCCGGAGAGCAGCAGGTACAGGGCGGCCATGCGGATCGAGACGCCGTTCTTCACCTGTGCGAGCACGGTGGAACGGGGCGAATCGGCGGCGGCCGCAGAAATTTCCAGGCCCCGGTTCATCGGACCGGGGTGCATGATGATGGTGTCCTTCAGGCCCAGGCGGTCCAGGGCGCGGAGCCTGTTGTCGTCGAAACCCCAGCGCCGGGAATACTCCCGGGTGGACGGGAAGAACGAGGCATTCATCCGCTCGCCCTGGACGCGGAGCATCATCACGGCATCGACACCCTTTTCCAGGGTCTCGTCCATGTCGTAGCTGATGCTGCAGGGCCAGCGTTCGACGCCGATGGGCAGCAGGGTGGGCGGCGCCACCAGGGTGACATCGGCGCCGAGCGTGCGCAGGAGCCAGACGTTGGACCGGGCCACACGGGAGTGCAGGACGTCGCCGGCAATGGCAACGCGCATGCCGCGCAGGTCCGCCCCCGTGGAGGGCAGGCCGGAGAGCTTGGTCCAGTGCCGGCGCATGGTGAACGCGTCCAGCAGTGCCTGGGTGGGGTGTTCGTGGGTGCCGTCACCGGCGTTGATGACTGCCGCGTCAATCCAGTCGGTAGCCGCCAGACGGTGCGGTGCACCGGAGGCCCAGTGGCGGATTACGACGGCGTCAGCACCCATGGCGGACAGCGTCTGGGCGGTGTCCTTCAGTGACTCGCCCTTGGAAACCGACGATCCCTTGGCGGCGAAGTTGATGACGTCCGCGGAGAGCCGCTTGGCTGCGGCCTCGAAGGAAATGCGGGTCCTGGTGGAATCCTCGAAGAAGAGGTTCACCACGGTCCGTCCGCGGAGGGCGGGAAGCTTCTTGACCTCGCGCTCCCCCACGGTCGACATCTCTTCGGCGGTGTCGAGGATGCGGACGGCGTTGGCCAGGCTGAGGTCTTCGGTAGAGAGCAGGTGCTTCATGCGCCGCCCTCGATAACCACTTCGTTGACTGCCCGGCCGTCGACGGCGTCGGTCTCCTCGAGCCGGACCCGGACCTTTTCGGCGGAGGACGTGGGCAGGTTCTTGCCCACGTGGTCGGCGCGGATGGGAAGTTCGCGGTGGCCCCGGTCAATCAGGACAGCCAGGCGCACGATGCGCGGCCGGCCGAGGTCCACGAGCGCGTCCAGTGCGGCACGGATGGTCCGGCCGGAGTACAGGACGTCGTCGATCAGCACGACGACCTTGTTGTCGATGCCCGTCAGCGGCAGCTGGGTCCGGTGCGGCGGCCGGGTGGGCTGGTGGGAAAGATCGTCCCGGAACATGGTGACGTCCAACTGGCCAACGATCGCGGCGGCGTCCACGGCGGGATCGGCGGCGGCGATTTTCTGGGCGAGCCGGACCGCCAGCGGGTAGCCGCGGCGGGGAATGCCGAGCAGCACCAGATCCTGGGAGCCCTTGTTGGCCTCGAGGATTTCATGGGCGATACGAGTGAGGGCACGGTCAATGTCCGCCTGGTTGAGTACAACCCTGGCCGGAACCGGTGCCTGCGTGACAGAAGTCATCGCTCGTCTCCCCTTTCCCCGCCTCACGGGACGGAATTAAAAAAGGAACATTTGCCTTCCAAAATTACCACACGGGCGTCCGGCCGCGGCCCCGGCAGAGGGCGTCGTCCGTCACACCGTGCGGGGCCAGGGTTTCCCGCCAACCGCTGTGCTTTGTGCTTTGATGCCCACCGCCGGGCACATAGGCTCGTGTCTATGTCGATGAACCCGCAGCAGCGGCACTTCCCCGGGCCGGAGTCCCACGGACAGCCCGCGAATCCCAGCTGGATGGGGCACGTCCAGCCGCAGAACTACCGGCCGGCGCCCGGGCACGGCGGCGGCGCCGTGGACCGGGTGATCCCGGAGGCCGCGTCCACTGTGGCCGCCCGTCCGGGTGCTGGGACCCTGGGACTGGTTGTGGGCGGCGGGATACTCGCCTTTGTCAGCCTGTTCCTTGTGGTGCCGTTCCTCCTGGCCAGCACCGGCGTCACCGGCTTTGTCATCGGTTTTGTTGCGTCCCTGATCCCGCTGGCGGCGGTGCTGTTCGCCGTCGCCGTCATTGACCGGTGGGAACCCGAGCCCAAACGCCTGCTGCTGTTTGCCTTCACCTGGGGCGCGGCCGTGTCCATCGCCGTGACGCTGCTCATCCAGCCGCTCTTCGCCCTCGCCGCCCCGGCCACCGATGAGGCGTCTTTCCGCGACTTCATGACCACCGTGCAGGCGCCGGTGGTGGAGGAGTTCGCGAAGTCCCTGGGCCTGCTGTTGCTCCTCCTGTTCGCCCGCCGCAACTTTGACGGCCCCGTCGACGGCGTGGTGTTTGCCTTCACCATTGCCGGCGGCTTCGCGTTCACGGAGAACATCCTGTACTTCGGCCGGGCGATCGCCGAGTCCGGCACACCCGGCAGCGACCTTGTCGAGATCTTCTTCCTCCGAGGGGTGATGTCGCCGTTCGCGCATGCCATTTTCACCGGGACCACCGGCTTGGTCATGGGCCTGGCAGCGCGGCGCTGGCACTCAGGCATCTCGGTCCTTGCCTTCGTCGTGGGCCTGGTTCCGGCCATGATCCTGCACAACAGATGGAACAGCATGGGCCAGGACTTCCTGGCCCAGTACGTCCTCGTGCAGATCCCGATCTTCCTGCTCGCCGTGGCATGCATCGTGGTGCTGCGGGTCGCGGAAACGCGCCTCACCCGGCAGCGGCTCCGGGAGTACGCCGCTGCGGGGTGGTTCGCTCCAGCCGAGGTGGATCTGCTTTCCAGTCCCGGAGGCCGCCGGCAGGCTGTGCGGTGGGCAGCGTCCTGCAACAGGGGCGAGGAGATGAAGCAATTCGTCAAGGCAGCGACGCGGCTGGCCTTCACACGGCAGCGGATCCTCAGTGGCAGGGATGTGCCGTTGCACCAGCAGGACGAGGTGCAGCAGCTGCGCCACCTGACAGCGCTGCGGGCCGCCGTTCAGCAGTGAGGCAGCAAACACAAAGCCCCTGCCGGGTTTGAACCGGCAGGGGCTTTGTTGTGCTTGGGATGACCCAGCTCAGGCGAGCAGGGACGGCTTCAGCTGCTGAAGGCGCCCCAGGAGGCCGTTGATGAACGACGGCGACTCGTCGGTGGAGAGCGTCTTGGCCAATGCCACGGCCTCGCTGACGGCTACACCGTCGGGAACGTCGTCGTTGTACAGCAGTTCCCAGGTGCCGATCCGCAGGATGATGCGGTCAACGGACGGCATGCGCTCCAGGGTCCAGCCCTGCGAGTAGGTTTCCAGGAACTCGTCGATAGTGGCCTGCATCGACACCACGCCTTCGACGATCTCGAGGGTGTACGGATTGACGATCTGGTCGGTCCTCTCGCGGCGCGCACGCAGCACGTCGAAGGCCGAGACCGAGCGCTGCTCGGCTTCGAAGAGGACCTCAAGAGCCCTGTTGCGGGCTTTACCGCGGGCGCTCACTAGTCGTTGACCCGGCCCAGGTAGCTGCCGTCGCGGGTGTCGACCTTGACCTTGGTGTTGTTCTCGACGAACAGGGGCACCTGGATCTCGTAGCCGGTTTCGAGGGTGGCGGGCTTGGTGCCGGCGGAGGAGCGGTCGCCCTGCAGGCCCGGTTCGGTGTAGGTGATTTCGAGGACAACGCTCGGCGGCAGCTCGATGTACAGCGGGTTGCCCTCGTGAATGGCGATGTTGACCATCTGGTTTTCCAGCATGAAATTGGTGGCATCGCCCACAGTGGCGCCGGAAACGGTGATCTGGTCGAAGTCCGAGGTGTCCATGAAGACGAAGTCGGCGCCGTCCTGGTACAGGTACTGGTAGTCGCGGCGGTCCACGGTGGCGGTCTCGATCTTGAGGCCGGCGTTGAAGGTCTTGTCCACTACCTTGCCGGACATGACGTTGCGCATCTTGGTGCGCACGAAAGCGCCGCCCTTGCCCGGCTTGACGTGCTGGAACTCGATGACGTTCCAGAGCTGGCCCTCGAGCTTCAGGACGGTCCCGTTCTTGATGTCGTTTGTGGTTGCCACTGGTTTCCTCTGGTTGTGTCTGACTGGTTCTTGCTGCCAGCTGTTATGCCAAGCGGGCTGCCGAACGGCGCGCCAGCGTGTGTTTATCAAAAATCCAGAAACTATTCTAGCGGAAAAGGCGGCCACACTTTTCGGGCCCCCTGGCGGCGCGGTATGAAGGCCGGCCAGAAGCGGTCGGAAAACCGGTCAGGAGGCCAGTTCGAAGACGTTTCTCGCCCGCTGCAGCGCGACCGTTGAGGAGTAGATGAGCGCGGCGTCGGCGGACTGCGCCACCCGGAGATCCAGCGCCCGGGTGAAGGATTCCACTGCGGCGCCGACGTTGCCCGCGGCAAAGTACGCCCGGCCAAGGTACTGGTGGGCGAGGGCCTCATTTGCCGTGCCGTGCGCTTCGGTGAGGAGCTGCCGGAAGAGCTCGACGGCACGGTCGTAGCGGTGGGAGACGCGCAGGACATCCGCTTCGTAGGCGCGCAGCCGGAACGATTCGGGGTCCTTGTACCGGGCCTCTGCCAGCAGTTCGGCCGCGTCGG
This sequence comes from Arthrobacter sp. NPDC056691, assembly GCF_042791415.1. Lineage (NCBI taxonomy): Bacteria > Bacillati > Actinomycetota > Actinomycetes > Micrococcales > Micrococcaceae > Arthrobacter > Arthrobacter sp. NPDC056691. The sequence goes on along the minus strand of NZ_JBHTXX010000013.1, from coordinate 48,977 downwards.
CGGCGCGTCCCTCGACGAGCAGCACGAGGACCCGCTCGGCGGGATCGGTGGATGCCTGGAGCGCGGCGGCGCACGTCTCTTCGCTGGTGATTTCAGGAAGCAGCGATTCCGGGTTGACCCGGATCCCCGGGAATCCGCCGTCGGGCCATTCGGTCGTTCCGCTCTGGTCGTCGCGCATCAGGAAGCAATCTCCTGGTAGGCGGCGAAGAGCAGGGAGGTATCGGGCACGTCCAGGATCCCCGGCTTGGCGATTCCGTCGAGGACCACGAAGCGGAGCAGGTCGCCGCGGGACTTCTTGTCGCGGCGCATGCCGTCCAGGAGGCCCTGCCAGCGGTCGCGCCGGTAGGTCACGGGCAGCCCGAGGGATTCGAGGATGCTGCGGTGCCGGTCGGCGTCGGCGTCGCTGAGCCGGCCCACGCTGCGGGCCAGTTCGGCCGCGAACATCATGCCCACCGAGACGGCAGCGCCGTGCCGCCAGGAGTAGCGTTCCACGAGTTCGATGGCATGGCCCAGGGTGTGCCCGTAGTTCAGGATTTCCCGGAGTCCGGATTCCTTGAGGTCCTCCGACACGACGCGGGCCTTGACGGCGATGGCGCGCTCGATCAGCTCGCGCAGCACGTCGGAGCCCGGATCCGTAACGGCGTCCGGATCCTTCTCCACGAGGTCCAGGATGGCCGGATCGGCGATGAAGCCGCACTTGATGACCTCGGCCATGCCGGAAATGATCTCGTTCCGGGGCAGGGTCTTCAGCGTGTCCAGGTCCGTGAGGACGGCCGCGGGCGGGTGGAAGGAACCAACCAGGTTCTTGCCCTCGGCCGTGTTGATCCCGGTCTTTCCGCCCACGGCGGCGTCGACCATGCCGAGGAGGCTGGTGGGCATGTGGATGACCTTGACGCCGCGCAGCCAGGTGGCGGCCACGAAGCCCGCGAGGTCGGTGACAGCGCCACCACCGACGGACACCACGGCATCGGAGCGGGTGAAATCGTTCTGTCCCAGGACCTGCCAGCAGAACGCGGCAACCTGGATGTGCTTGCCTTCCTCGGCGTCGGGGATTTCCGCGGTGACGGCGGTGAAGCCGGCGGCGGCCAGTTCATCCCGGACGGTGTCGCCGGTGAGCCGGAGGGCCCGTGGATGGATGACGAGGACGCGGCGGACGCGCTCCCCCAGCAGTCCCGGCAGGGTGCCGAGCAGGCCGCGGCCAACTACGACGTCGTAGTTGTCCCCGGCCGACTGGCCGGTGACCTTGATGACGGTTGATTCGCTCACTTTTCAACTTCCTGTTTCGCGGCAGCACTTCCGTTGGCTGCCGTCGTCGCGGTTTTGTTGATCTCGCGGGTATTGGTTTTGTGCGGCCCGCCGGCGGCGAAATCGCACAGTGCCGCCTCCAGCTTCAGGCCGAGCTGCGGCACGGTTCCCTGCCGGACATCCAGCACGATGTCCGCAAGGCGTTCATAGACCGGCTTTCGGGTGGCAAACAGCGCCTCCCAGCGCCGGATGCCGTCCCCGGCCAGCAGCGGCCGGCCGGAGTTCTTGGCAATCCGGGCGGCGACGGTATCGGCGTCGCACTCCAGGTAGACCACCGTGCACCGCTCGAGCAGCTGCTGCGTGCCGGAGTCCAGGACCGAGCCGCCGCCCAGGGAAACAACCGTGGCGGTGCCGGCCGCGGCCTCGATGATGCGCGCAACTGTCCTGGCTTCGATCTCCCGGAAAGCACGCTCACCGCGGCCGGCGAAGATATCCGCAATGGACCCGTGGCCCTCCACGATGACCGCGTCGGTGTCCACGAACGGGGCGTCCAGCTGTTGCGCAAGCTGCTGCCCGATCGCCGACTTGCCGACCGCCATGGGCCCAATGAGCACAATGGGCCGGTCCCCTGCGGCGCAGGGTGTATTGCTCCGGGGCACTAGAGTCCGATCGTATCCAGCGACGCCGGAATGCTCTCGAGGTAGCCCTTGATGTTGCGGGCAGTCTCGGCCACGGAGTCGCCGCCGAACTTTTCGGTCACGGCCTCGGCCAGGACCAGCGCAACCATGGCCTCGGCCACCACGCCGGCAGCCGGCACCGCACAGACGTCCGAGCGCTGGTGGTGGGCCTTGGCCGCTTCACCGGTGCTGATGTCGATGGTCTTCAGGGCGCGCGGCACGGTGGCGATGGGCTTCATGGCGGCCCGGACACGCAGGACGTCGCCGATGCTCATGCCGCCTTCGATGCCGCCGGCGCGGTTGCTGGTGCGGATGATCCTGCCGTCAGCGTCCTTGACGATCTCGTCGTGGGCGGCTGACCCGCGGCGTGCGGCGGTGAGGAAACCGTCGCCCACCTCAACGCCCTTGATGGCCTGGATGCCCATGAGGGCGGCGGCCAGGCGGGAGTCCAGGCGGCGGTCCCAGTGGACGTAGCTGCCGAGTCCCGGGGGCAGGCCGTAGGCGAGCACCTCCACCACGCCGCCGAGGGTTTCGCCTTCCTTGTGGGCGGCGTCCACCTCGGCAACCATGGCGTCGGACGTTTCGCGGTCGAAGCAGCGCAGCGGGTCGGCGTCGAGCGCGATCACGTTGTCCGGCAGCGGCAGCGGACGGCCCTCGGGAACGGTCACGCTGGCGATGGACACGGTGTGGCTGACCAGCTCAATCCCCAGGTGCTTCAGGAACTGGGCGGCAACGGTGCCCATGGCAACACGCGTGGCGGTTTCGCGGGCGCTGGCGCGTTCCAGCACGGGACGGGCCTCGTCGAAGCCGTACTTCTGCATGCCGGTGAAGTCGGCGTGTCCGGGGCGCGGCCGGGTCAGCGGGGCGTTGCGGGCCTGACCTTCGAGTTCCTCGGGGGCCACCGGATCGGCTGACATGATCTGTTCCCACTTGGGCCATTCGGTGTTGCCCACCTGGATGGCGACGGGCCCGCCCTGGGTGATGCCGTGGCGGACACCGCCGAGGATCGTGACGACGTCCTGCTCAAACTTCATCCGTGCCCCGCGGCCGTAGCCGAGCCGGCGGCGGGCAAGGGCATCGGCGATCTGCCCGCTGGTGAGTTCAACACCTGCGGGGACGCCTTCAATAATTCCGACCAGTGCCGGGCCATGGGATTCACCGGCGGTCAACCAACGCAACATAAAAACCATCCTGCCATGTCTGGCGGTCAGGACACCCGCCGGGGTGCCCCGACTGCGTCGCACATCACATCTATGACTTCGGCACTTGCGGCCTCTGCCAGGCCGGTGAAATGGCGGACCTGCTCCACCGCCTGGTAGAGCAGCATTTCAAGGCCGGGGACCACTGTTCCGCCGCCGGCGTGCCAGGCGGCGGCGATTTTGCTGGGCCAGGGGTCGTAGGCAACGTCCAGCAGGACGCCGTCAGTGCGCCGTCCCAGGGCCGCCAGCTCTGCGGCCATACCGTCGGCCGCCCGGGGCGGCAGTGTGGAGATTACGACGCCGGCACCGGCCATCGCTTCGACCGCACCATCGAGGGAATGGACGGTGATGTCCATGCCGAGTCCGCCGGCGGCGGCCCTGGCTTCTTCAGCCCGGGCAGTGTTCCGGACGTACAGGTCCACGGACACCGCACCAAGCTCCTGCAGGGCTGCCACTGCCGCGGCGGCGGTTCCGCCGCCGCCGAGAATGACGCCCGAGGGGCCGTCGGCCGCCCCGGCGTTGCGGATGGCGTTAACGATCCCCGCAACGTCGGTGTTGTAGCCGACGCGCCGGGCGGCTTCCCCTGCGCCTTCGAACACCACGGTGTTGATGACGCCCAGGACCCGGGCCACGCCACGGACCTCGTCCACCTCGCTGACCATGGCCTTCTTCAGCGGCATGGTGACGGACAGTCCCCGCCAGCCGGGCTCGGCACGGACGGAGTCCATGAACGCCGGAAGTGACTCCTCGGTCACGTCGATGGCGCTGTAGCCAATGTCCGCTCCGAGCCGCGCATAAGCGGCAAGGTGCAGCGCCGGTGACTTCGAATGGCCGATGGGGTGCCCCAGGACGGCCGCCCGCAGGCTCATACGCAACGGCCCGGGTTGGCCTCACACCAGGCGTTGTACTGCTCGACGTAGCCGTTGTGCTCGGCCAGCGTCTTGGAGAACTTCGTCTCCTTGGTGTCGAGGTTGATGGTCACCCAGTACAGGTAGTCGTTCTTGTTGGGCTTCGCCGCGGCATCGATGGCGGTCTTGCCGGGCGAACCGATGGGCCCGGCGGGCAGCCCCTGGATGGCATAGGTGTTGTACGGGTTGGACTTGTCGGCCTTTTCGGCCTCGTCGATGTGGAAGGTCTTCTTGCCCAGGCCGTAGGTGACGGTGGCGTCGGATTGGATCAGGCCGTTGGTCTCCGTGTTGGTGGGTTTCAGGCGGTTGTAGATGGCGCCTGCCACGTCCTTGTACTCGGCCTGGCCGCCCTCTGCCTGCACGATGCTGGCGACGGTCACGACGTCGTACTGCTTGGCGGCATCCGTGACGCCCTGTGCCTTCAGTTCGTCCTGGGTGGCTTTGACCAGTTTGGTGAGGATCTCCTTGGCGGTGGATCCCAGCGGGAAGCGGTACTCACCCGGGGACAGGAACCCTTCCAGGTTCTTCGCCTTGGACGTAAGCCCGAACTGCTGGGGCGAATCACTGAGTGCCTTCAGCTGGGCCAGGGACAGCCCGGAGCCCTCCGAGATCGCCTGCAGCGATTCATCGATCCGCAGGCCCGCGCTGAGGGCGAAGTACATGACCTTCGCCTGGCCCTCGTTGAGGAGCACTGAGACGGCGTCGGAGTTCTTCATTTCCTGCTTGAACTCGTACTCCCCCGGGTTGAGGGTGCCGCCGGACGCGGTCAGGGCTGCCATGAAGGTTTCGGAGTTGGCCACCACCTTCGCGTCCTCGAGCTTGGCCGCGACGGACACCGGACCTTCGCCCGGAACAACTGATACCTTGACCTGGCCGGTACCGGGGCCGGGATAGTCGGCCGGCTTGTCGTTCCCCAGCAGCGGCTTCAGGAACTGGGCGCCGACGACGGTTGCGGTGACGAAGAGCGCAAGGGTCAGCAGGAGCGCCACGAGGCGGCGCCGGCGCCGGACCTTCTTGGAGGGCCGTGCCACCGTGGCTGCGGTTTCGGCGCCGGCCAGGAGCTGGTGCCCCACGGCCTGCTGCTCGTAGTGCTCATGGTCCTCGTAGGTCTCGTGACTTACTGCGCCATGGTGCACGTCATAGTGGTGGCCATCCTGGTGGATGTCCTGGTGGACATCGTCGTGATGGATGTCCTCCGGGTGGCCGTTCGCAAATTCCGCAAAGTGCGGCGCGTCCTCTGACTGGGCGCCGTGAACCTCGGGCGCCGTATCGAGATCTGCAGGGTCCCCATGCACAGGGTCTCCGTGCACAGCGTGCTCGTTCACCGCTGCGTCGGCGTGTTCGGCGGGGTCGTGGATGGTTGGCGGAACCGGCGGAGCGTCGGGAACCTCGTCGGCCGGAAGCGGCTGGGCCGCCGGAACGTCGGCCGGAGGTGTGGCTGTTGCCGCCGTCCGGGGGCTGTCAGGACCGGAAGCGGCAGCCGATGACCCGGTCCGCTGTGCGGCGCCGACGCCAGCGTGCATCTCCTCACCGGACTCGTAGGCCTGCTCGGGCACGGCATCGCCGGACTCGGCGGTGATGGCCTTCTCGCGGGCGCGGATCTCCTTGCGTGTCAGGGGCCGTCCGGCGTCCGCGAAGGCGTCGCCGGAGGAGTCGTCACTATTGACCGGGCTCACTGTAGCTGTCCATCCTCTGAAGATCGTGTTTCCTTTTCCGGGTCAGGCCGTTCAGCCGTATCTGCGGTGGCGTGTCCGGGCAGCCCCGTACGGGGAAGCGCGCGCACACGGCTCCCCACATCCGTTCCCCTGGCTTTTTGCATATCGATGGCGTGCTGCAAGATTCCTGCAGCCGCAACCTGATCCACCACTTTACGGTGATTTTTGCTGCTCATGCCAGCTTCGTGAAGGTTGCGGTGGGCCGTGACGGTGCTGAGCCGTTCGTCAACGAGGTGCACCGGGACGTCCGAACCTGTGCGGTCCAGTTCGTCAGCGAGCAGCTGGGCGTACTCTGTGGCCATGCGGGCTGAGGCGTGTTCCTCGCCCTTCATGGTCCGTGGCAGGCCCACGAAAATCTGCACGGCCCCCCGGTCTGCTGCCAGGGCGGCAATGACCCTGACGTCCGAATTCTTCTTGGCATTACGGTCCAGCGTCTTCAGCGGTGTGGCGAGGATCTCGTCCCGGTCACAAATGGCGACGCCGACGCGGACAGTCCCCACGTCCACCCCCAGTTTGATGCCCCGGGGGTGGATGTGCGGCTCAGCGGAAGAAGTCACGGCTGGTTAGCGCCTGGTGACAGCATCGACGACGGCGGTCAGTGCGGCGCCGACCTTGGCGGCGTCGGTCCCGCCGCCCTGGGCCACGTCATCCTTGCCGCCACCGCCGCCGCCGAGGATTCCGGCGGCGAGCCGGACCAGGGCACCGGCCTTCACACCGGCTTCACGGGCGGCTTCGTTGGTGGCCACCAGGATGACCGGGCGGTCGTTGCTGACGCCGGCCACGGCAACCGTGGAGGCTTCGGATCCCAGCCGGTTGCGGAGGTCCAGGGCGAGACCGCGGATGTCGTCGGCGCCGCTGACCTGGCCGGCGTCGTGCGCGATGACCCGGACGCCGGCGGCGTCCACGGCGGTTCCGGCGAGCTGGGCGGCGGCAGCGGCGAGCTGTTCCTTGCGGAGCCGATCGAGTTCCTTTTCGGTGGCCTTCAGCTTGGTGAGGGTCGCGGAGATGCGGTCAGCCAGCTGCCCCGAAGGCACCTTGAGCATTTCGGTGAGTTCGGTCACCAGGGCCCGTTCGGCGGCCAGGTGCCGGAAGGCATCCATGCCGACGAACGCCTCGACGCGGCGGTTTCCCGACCCGACGGACTGCTCGCCGAGCAGGGACAGGCTGCCGATGAGGGAGGTGTTGGACACGTGGGTGCCGCCGCACAGCTCGCGGGACCACGCGCCGTCGATCTCCACAACCCGGACTTCGCTGCCGTAGTTTTCGCCGAACAGCGCCATGGCGCCGAGGGCCTTGGCCTCGGCGAGGCCCATGACCTTGGTGTCCACGTGGAAGTTGTTCCGGATGGCGAGGTTGGAGACTTCCTCGATCTCGGACTTCGTGGCGGCGCTCAGTCCTTCACCCCAGGCAAAGTCGAAGCGCAGGTAGCCGGCCTTGTTGAACGAACCGCGCTGGGTGGCCTGCGGGCCGAGGATCTGGTGCAGCGCGGCGTGCACGATGTGCGTTCCAGTGTGCGCCTGCTCGGCAGCGTGGCGCCGTTCGCGGTCCACCGCAGCGCGGACCAGCGCGTCGGAAGCGATCTCGCCTTCGCGGACGATGGCCTTGTGCACGCTCAGGCCCTTGATCGGACGCTGGACGTCCAGGACCTCGACGACGAAGCCGTCGCCGGTGATCAGGCCGGTGTCGGCTGCCTGGCCGCCGGCCTCGGCGTAGAACGGGGTCTCGGAGAGCACCAGTTCGATCTCGTCGCCGGTGGCCGCCTGGGACACCTTGCTGCCGCCGCTGAGGATCCCGCGGACACGGGACTCGCCCTCGAGGTCGGTGTAGCCGGTGAAGATGGTCTCGCCTTCAGCCAGCAGTTCCTGGAAGGCGGAGAGGTCGGCGTGCCCGCCCTTCTTGCCCTTGGCGTCCGCCTGGGCGCGCTGCCGCTGTTCGAGCATGAGCTTGCGGAACTCGGGCTCGTCCACCTTCAGCCCGGCTTCCTCGGCCATTTCGAGCGTCAGGTCGATCGGGAAGCCGTAGGTGTCGTGCAGGGTGAACGCGTCGGCGCCGGAGAGGGGACGGCCGGCGGCCTTGGATTCGTTGACGGCGTCCTCGAGGCGGGCCGTGCCGGAGGCGATGGTGCGCAGGAACGCCTTCTCTTCGGCGTAGGCGATCCGGCTGATGCGGTCGAAGTCCGTGTCCACGATGGGGTAGACGCCCTTCATGGCGTCGCGCGAGGCGGGCAGGAGGTCCGGCAGGCAGGCCTGTTCCACGCCGAGCAGGCGCATGGAGCGGACTGCACGGCGGATGAGGCGGCGCAGCACGTAGCCGCGGCCTTCATTGGAGGGCGTGACGCCGTCGGCGATGAGCATCAGGGCCGAACGGATGTGGTCACCGACCACGCGCATGCGGACGTCATCGGTGTGGTGCGGATCGTCCTCGGTCTCGGCGGAGGTGTATTCCTTGCCGGACAGCTTGGACGCCATGTCGATCACAGGGCGGACCTGGTCGGTCTCGTACATGTTCTCGACACCCTGCAGGATCATGGCAAGGCGTTCCATGCCCAGGCCGGTGTCGATGTTCTTCTTGGGCAGTTCGCCCATAATGTCGAACTCGACCTTCGAGCGGACGTTGTCGATCTGGTACTGCATGAACACGAGGTTCCAGATCTCCACGTAGCGGTTCTCGTCGGCGATGGGCCCGCCCTCGGCGCCATAGGCGGGGCCGCGGTCGTAGTAGATCTCCGAGCAGGGGCCGGCCGGGCCGGGCTGGCCGGTGGACCAGTAGTTGTCCGACTTGCCCATGCGCTGGATGCGTTCAGCGGGCACTCCGGTGTTCTTGAGCCAGAGTTCCTCGGCTTCGTCGTCCTCTTCGTAGACCGTCACCCACAGCAGCTCCGGCGGAAGTCCGTACCCGCCGTCGTCAACGCCCGTGGTGAGCAGCTCCCACGCGAACTTGATGGCGTCTTCCTTGAAGTAGTCCCCGAAGGAGAAGTTGCCGCACATCTGGAAGAAGGTGCCGTGCCGGGCGGTCTTGCCCACTTCCTCGATATCACCGGTGCGGATACACTTCTGGACGCTGGTGGCCCGGGTGTAGGGCGGTTCCTCGCGCGCGGTCAGGTACGGGATGAACGGAACCATGCCGGCAACCGTGAACAGCAGGGAGGGGTCGCTTGAGACCAGCGATGCGGAGGGAACCGCCGTGTGGCCTTTGCTGACGAAAAAATCCACCCAGCGCTTTGTGATCTCCTGCGACTTCATGAGCTGATTACTTACCCTTCTTGGTTCACGCATGCTGGCGCGTGACGGTTTGATTCAGAGGCAGTCCCGGCGTTTGTGGGCACTGCAGGTTTTAATTCTCGCGCGTTTAGCGGCGGACGACGTCCTGGGATTCGACACCCAGCGCGCTGCGCAGGTCCGTTTCCCGTTCACGCATGCCGGCGCGGACGGCGTCGGCGAAGTCGTACACGCCGTCGGCGAGCCGGCCCACGGCCCGGTTCAGGCCTTCGGGTCCCAGCGCTGACCGCGCCTCGGTGACCTTGCGGAAGGCGATGACCCCAATGGCCACGCCGATTCCCATCCAGACAAGTCGTTTCATATCAGTTCTCCGGGTGGGCTTAGCGGCTGCGGCGGCCGGTGGCGGGCTTCTTGCGGGTGGCGAACGCGGAACGGACGCCGTAGCTGAACGCGGCCACCTTAATCAGGGGCGAACCTACAGTGGCGGCCACGAGGGAGGACAGCGCCGAGATGTTGGCCGAGGCATCCGAAACGTTGGAGGCGATGCCGTCCACTTTCTTGAGCTGCTGGTTGGTGGTGGAGACCGTTGCGGTGACCTCGTCCATGAGCGGGGTGGCGCCGTCACTGATGGAGCGGATGGATGTCCGCACTTCGTCGAACACCCGGCCCAGCTTGAGAATGGGCACAGCCAGCAACAGGACCAGGAGCGCAAATACCCCGGCCGCGATCAGGCCGGCAATATCGCCACCAGACATAGACGTTCATCTCCTTGAAACTCCGTGGAACTGTACCGGGCGTGCGGCGGCCGACGTGCTGCAGCCGCAAATGTCCCCCCAGTACCTTACATACAAAGCCCAGTACCTTACCTAAAGCTCAGTACCTTACATACAAAGAAGCCCGCGGCGCTTGCCACGGGCTTCTTTGGATACGCTGCCGGAATTTAGCGTGCGTAGAATTCGACGACGAGCTGCTCTTCGCAGGTCACGGGGACCTCGGAGCGCTTCGGGCGGCGAACCAGGCGGGCCTGCAGGGCGTCCAGCTTGACGTCCAGGTAGGCCGGAACCTGGGGCAGGACGTCGCGGTGCGCGCCGGCTGCTGCAACCTGGAACGGAGGCATGGTTTCGCTGCGGCTGTGAACGTGGACCAGCTGGCCCTCGCCGACGCGGAAGGACGGGCGGTCAACGCGGATGCCGTCAACCAGGATGTGGCGGTGCACAACCAGCTGGCGGGCCTGTGCGATGGTGCGGGCGAAGCCGGCACGCAGCACGAGGGCGTCGAGGCGCATTTCGAGCAGTTCGATGAGGTTTTCACCGGTCAGGCCCTTGGTGCGGCGTGCTTCTTCGAAGGCACGGGTCATCTGGGCTTCGCGGATGCCGTACTGGGCGCGCAGACGCTGCTTTTCGCGCAGACGTACGGCGTAGTCGGAGTCCTGCTTCTTGCGGGCGCGGCCATGCTCACCGGGGCCGTACGGGCGGCGCTCCATGTACTTGGCGGCCTTGGGGGTCAGAGCGATGCCGAGGGACCGCGAGAGGCGGGCCTGACGGCGAGCACGAGTGTTGTTAGCCACTTGTGTCCTTCCAATATCTGCGGCGTGTCAGTGTTACTGGCCTCCATCATGGAGAGCATCGGCCAACCGCTGCCTTTTGCTACTGGGCACAGGGCACAGCTCCGTCGAACTAGAATTCGGTGGATTGTGCGTCCGTGCCTTGCCAGACAAACATCCATCCTACCACGGCGGTCACTTGCCCCGGACGATCTTCCGCAGCCGTTCGAGCCGGACGGCGATGTCCCGCTCCGCGCCGTTGGCGGTGGGCTCGTAGTAGTCACGGCCCACGAGGTCGTCCGGCGGATACTGCTGGGCGGCCACCGAGTGCGGGGCATCGTGGGCGTACTTGTAGCCCACTCCGTGGCCCAGCTGCTTGGACCCGGGATAGTGCGAGTCGCGCAGGTGCGCGGGGATCCCGTTGCCCAGCCCCGCCCGAACGTCCGCGACGGCCTTGTTGATGCCCATGTACGCCGCATTCGACTTGGGCGCCGTGGCCAGGTGGACCACGGCTTCGGCGAGCACGATGCGGCCCTCCGGCATTCCGATGAGCTGCACGGCCTGCGCCGCGGCCACCGCGGTCTGCAGCGCCGTCGGATCCGCCATGCCCACGTCCTCCGCGGCCGAAATCACGATGCGCCGGGCCACGAAGCGCGGGTCCTCCCCCGCCTCCAGCATCCGTGCGAGGTAGTGCAGTGCCGCGTCCACGTCGGACCCCCGGATGGACTTGATGAACGCGCTGGCCACGTCGTAGTGCTGGTCGCCGGCGCGGTCGTAGCGGACGGCTGCAGCGTCCAGGGCACGCTCGGTGTGCCGCAGCCCTACGGTGACCGGGTCAGAGGTGACGGTCTGGCCTGCGCCCTTATCAACTGTGCCGTCCGCGTCAGTGTCACCCTCCGCCTCAGTGTCACCCTGCGGCGCACCGGAACTTTCGACGTCGTCCGCGTCACCGAACGCGACGCCGGCGGCGGCTTCCAGCGCCGTCAGCGCCCGGCGGGCGTCGCCGCCGGACAGCCGCACGAGGTGTTCCAGGGCCTCGTCGCTGAGCCGGACGTTGCCGTTGAGCCCGCGGGGATCCTTGACGGCCCGCACCAGCAGGCCCTCGATGTCCGCGTCGGTGAGCGGCTTGAGCGTCAGGAGCAGGGAGCGGGACAGCAGCGGCGAGACCACCGAAAACGACGGATTTTCCGTGGTTGCCGCCACCAGAACCACCCAGCCCTTTTCGACGCCGGGCAGCAGGGCGTCCTGCTGTGCCTTGTTGAAGCGGTGGATCTCGTCGAGGAAGAGGACGGTGGTGGTCTTGTACAGGTCACGCGCGGTCAGGGCGTCGTCCATGACGCGGCGGACGTCCTTGACCCCGGAGGTGATGGCGGAGAGCTCCACGAACTTGCGCCCCGGCCCGCGTGCGATGACGTGGGCCAGGGTGGTTTTCCCGGTGCCCGGCGGCCCCCAGAGGATCAGTGAGCTGGGGCCGGCCGGACCGGCGGCGTCGGCACCTGCCGCCAGCTGCCGCAGCGGGGATCCCTGGCCCAGCAGGTGCTGCTGCCCCACCACCTCGTCCAGCGTGCGGGGACGCATCCGGACGGCCAGCGGGCTGCGCGGCTGCGTGGAACGGGCCTGCGCTGACCGCGACTGCCCGGAATCAGAGGCGCCGTCGTCGTCGCCGTCGTTCCCGTCGTCGCTGTCCTGTGCCGCCGAACCAAAGAGATCATCCACATAGATAGGCTACTTCTAGATTCAAGACGAAAAATCCGACCACGAAAGCAGGGAAACCGGCAATGCCAGGCAGCGGTCCGACGCAGGGACGTGCGGCGCCCACCAGGACGGCGTTCGTTCCCGGCCCGCGGCTGGCCGGCTGGGTTGACCGGTTCGCTGCCGGCCACGGTGATCTGGAATACGAGGATCACGACGACGGCGTGCGGCTGGCCGCCGCGGACGGCGCCACCGCCCTGCTGGTGGCGCCGTGGCCCGACGACGGCCGGCCCGGGCGGGGAGGCGGCCTCGTGGAACGGCTGGCTTCGCTGGCGTCCCAGCCGCGCAGGGTGGGCCTGCTCCTGATCCGCCGCGGAGGATACGGTGTGGCCGTCGTTAGCGAGGGGACAATCCTCGCCGCCAAGACGGGTTCCAAATACGTGCAGTCCCGCACCGCCGCCGGCGGCCAGTCGCAGCAGCGGTTCGCCCGCCGCCGCGCCAACCAGGCGGACGCGATGGTGGAGGCGGTGGCGGAGCAGGCACGGCTGGTGTTTGCCGGCCAGGCCTTCGAGTACATCCTCCCGGGCGGCGACCGCGCCCTGGCCGACGAAGTCCTGGCACTGCCTGTCCTGAAACCTTGGGCAGGGCTGCCGCGCCTGGCCTACCTCGATGTTCCCGATCCGCGGGCGGCTGTCCTGAAGAAGGCCGCGGCGGACGCCTGCGCGGTACGGGTGACGGTGACGGACCCGCCCACTTAGTGCAGCTGCCGGCCGCCGATTCGACGGTTCCCTGCCCACAAGACGTTGCGGAACGTCGAGTGGGCACGGAACCGTCGAAACGGAGCGGCGCGGCCTACTCCTCGGGTGCCAGCGTCACCGTGACCCCGTTGAGGTCCCGGCTGAATCCCACCTGGCAGGAGAGCCGCGAGCCGCATTCCCGGTAGCCCTCGGCCTCCGCGAGCAGCTCGAGTTCGTCCTCGCTGCGTTCCGCCAGGGTGTCGAAGACCTCCTGCGCCAGGAACACATGGCAGGTGGCACAGGAGGCGGTGCCGCCGCACGATGCCAGCACGGGCAGGTCATTGTCCCGCAGGGCCTCCATCATGCTCTGGTCCGGCTCCCATTGAACGTCATGGGTGGCGCCTTCGCGGTCGACGACGGTCAGTGTGTTGCTGCTCGTGCTGGTGTTGCTCATGTCGGGTTCCTTAGGATCGGGCTGCTGCGAGGTCAGCGTCGGAGTGCTTGGGGGTGCCGGAAACGGCTTCGGCGAGAGGGATGTCGGAGTCAGCGGCCAGTCGCGGGTCGATCCGGGCCCCTTCGGCGATCAGCCGTTTGGCCGTGCGGAAATCGGCCAGGTTGGCGATGGTGTCGACGGCGGCCAACCGGCCGTCGCGGAGGTAGACCACCGAGAATTTTCCGCCGGAGGGTTCGCCGCGGACGATCACCTGATCCGCGGGATGACGGACGCCTGCGGTCTGCAGCCTGACACCGTGCTGGACGGTCCAGAACCAGGGAATTTCCGGTTCAGCGGCCGCCTGGCCGGTGACGTGCGCCGCCACCCGGTCTGCCTGTGCCAGTACATTCTGGATGCACTCGAGCCGCTGGCTGGCGCCGTCGATGGGACTGGTGAACCGTGTGACGTCGCCGCTGGCGTAGATCGCAGGATCGGAGGTCCGGCCGTCGCCGTCCACGAGGATGCCGTCCCGGCAGTCGAGGCCGGCGTCCGCAGCCAGCTCCTGGTTGGGCAGGACGCCGATGCCGGCGAGGACGACGTCGGCAGGAAAGACGGTGCCGTCGGCGACGGTCACGCGTTCGGCCCGTTGTCCGCCGTCGATCGACGTGACCGCGGCGCCGAAGACGAACCGGACCCCGTGCCGCCCGTGGAGCTGTTCGAAGTGGTGCGATACGTGGGCTGAGGTTACCCGGCTCATCACGCGGTCCTGGAATTCGAGCACTGTCACCTCACAGCCCGTCGCGGCCGCGGCTGCGGCCACTTCCAGTCCGATGTATCCGGCGCCGATGATGGCCACCCGGGCTCCCGGGACCAGCAGCCGTTTGAGTTCGAGCGCGTCATCCCGGGTCCGCAGGGATCTGACGCCGGGAAGACCCGCACCCGGCACCGTGAGGGGCCGCGCCCGTGAACCCGTGGCGATGACAAGCCGGTAGTAGGCCTGCCGCGTCCCGTCGGAAAGCAGCACTGTCCGGGCGCCCCTGTCGATGGACTCCGCAGAGACGCCGGCGAGCCTGACGATGCCCTTGTCCGCATAGAACTTGTCCTTGCGGAGCACGGCTGACTCGTTGGGGGCGCCGTCCTTCAGGAGTTCCTTGGAAAGCGGCGGCCGTTCGTAGGGCAGTCCGCTCTCCCCGTCGATGAGCAGAATGCCGCCTTCCCAGCCGCGGGTACGGAGCCCGGCGGCGACAGCGACGCCGGAGTGACCCGAGCCGACGATGACCACCGGGTCTTTGGTCTCGGTGCTCCATTCATCGTTATGCATCGGCCTGCTCCAGCATCACGTGGAGGCGCTCCGGGCCCGAGTTGGTCAGGTTGTTGCCGCGCACGTACTCGATGGGTTTGGCCGGATCCAGCGTGAGCGACCCCAGCTTTTCCGCGAGGAGCCTCACTGTCACCAGGACCTCTAGCCTCGCAAGGGGCGCACCGAGGCAGCTGTGGACCCCGTGCCCGAAGCCCAGGTGGCCGTCGGTGTTGCGGTCGATGTCGAAGCGCTCGCCGTCGGGGTACTTGCTGCTGTCCCGGTTCGCTGCGGCGGGGAGCAGGCGGACAATGGCGCCGGCAGGAATCGTCACGCCGGCAACCTCAACCTCCGCCGTGGTGATCCGGCTGGCCCGCTGGACGGTGCCGCGGTAGCGGGCCAGTTCCTCGACGAAGAGGTTCGCGTCGTCCGGGTTCCGGCGGATCCGGCCCAGCAGGTCCGGCTGCTCGCTGAAGACCCGGAATGCATTGGCCAGCAGGATAGTGGTGGTGTCATGGCCGGCGACGAAGACGAAAGCGCAGAGCTCCTTGGCTTCCTTCTCGCTGAGCTGGCCTTCCTTCCACATCCGGGCGATGTGCCCGCCAACAGAGTCGCTCTCCTCCCGGTACAGGCGCTCCATGGTGTCTTTGAGGTAGGCGAAGAACTCGAAGGTGCTCTGCTCGTCGGTGCCCGTGCCCTGGGCGTTGCGGGCCAGCCGGCCGAAGTAACTGAAGGTCTCATCGGACCAGAACTTCATCTTCTCGAAGTCCTCGGCAGGAACGTCCAGCAGGGCGCTGATGGTGGACATGCTCAGCGGGATGGCGTAGTCATCCACGGCGTCCCCGCCGCCGGCGGCGAGCATGGGCGCCAGGTACATTTCCGCGTTCTCCCGCACCCGGTCCTCAAAGCGCGCGATGGCCTTGGGGGTGAAGGCCTGCGCCACCACTTGGCGGAGCCTTGTGTGGTTGGGGGCGTCGAACAGCGTCAGGAACGTCAGCGGGACCGGGTCCACAACCTGCGAGGAGAAAACTTTCGGTGCCCGCATGGCCCGGCGGACGTCGTCGTACCGGGAGATGAACCAGACATCGGACACGGGTGAATGGGCACGGAGCACCGGAGCGTTTTCCCGCATCCACTGGTAGTGGCGGTAGGGATCACCCTGGGTCCCGTCGTCGACCACCTTGAAGGGCGCCATGCCCGCGGGCCAGTCAAGTTCGTGCGAATACGGGGGAAGAGTTTCTGTCAGTGGGCAAGACATCATCGTCCTTCTTTCGGGTTGGCTTCGGCGTAATCCGATGTGATCCGCCTCTCACTCCACAGTGCGGGATCCGCCGCACCCGCCCCCACGGGTCTTCCGTTCATCGGTTGCGAAAGTCTGCCGCGTCTTCAGGAGCGGCGGATTTCAGCGCGCGGGAGATCCCGTGCGCAGCGGTCAGCAGGGCGGGGACGATCACCGGAACCGCCGCGTCCTGCCGCGGCACGATGGCGTTGAGCGCCGCAGCGACCGTGTTGCCCGGCCCGAAGACGGGCACGGCGATGCCCGTCCATTCCGTGACGCCGATGCCGGGCAGAGCCACGTAGCCGCGCTGCCTGATATCCGCCAGGTGCCTCCGAATGAGGGCAGGGTCGGTGATGGTCTCGGAGGTCACGGGCGCTAACGGCTTCGAGAGCACCCCGGCCTGGAGCGCCGGCGGGGAGAAGGCCAGCAGCACCAGGCCGGACGACGCCGCGTGGATCGGCATCCGCTGGGCAATGTGGGCCGCGTCCAGGCTCGAGTGCGCCGACGAGAGCCGCTCCACGTACAGCACGGTCCCGTGGTCCAGCACGGCCAGGGTGGTGTGCTGGTGGACGGCGGCCTGGACGTCCTCCATGAACGGCAGCGCCAGCTCGCGAAGGTTCAGGGCACGCGAGCCCCGGGCAGCAAGTTCCCACATCCGCATCCCGGAGCACAGGTTCCCGTCCGGCAGCCGCTCAATCAGGCCGTGGAGGACCAGGTCGTCGACGAGCCGGTGTGCCGTGGTCAGGGGAAGGCCGGCGCGGCGGGCAAGGCCGGAGAGAGTCATGGCCGGCAGGTTCCGGTCGAAGGCACTCATGAGCCGCACCACGCGGCTGATGACGGATTCCCCTGAGGAAGAGTTGGCCATGGCGGTCTCCGGCCCGGCGCCTAGCTGGCCGCTGCGTTGGCCGGACTCGCCGCGGTCTGTGTCCCGATCCGCGCCGCGTTCCGCTCCGCGGCGAGCCTCGCGATGTCCCGTCCGGCCCGGTAGCCGAACACCAAAGCGGGCCCGATGTGGGACCCGTAGCCCGGGTAGCCGCCGCCGAACACGCTCACGGCCGCGGCGCCAACGGCAAGCAGCCCGGGGACCGCAGAGCCCTGCGCCGTGACCACCTCGGAGTGTTCGTTGACCCTGACGCCGGCGAAGGTGCCCAGGTCGCCCATCTGGATCTTCGCCGCGTAGTAGGGGCCCTTGCCCACCGGCGCGAGGTTGGGGTTCGGCTTGTGGTCCATGTCGCCGCGGAATTTGTTGTAGAGGGTTGAGCCGCGGCCGAACGCCGGGTCCTCGCCGCGCTCGGCAGCCGGGTTGAATTCGGCAACGGTGGCTTCCAGGCCCGCGGCATCGACGCCGAGCTTCCCGGCCAGTTCAGCAAGGGTGTTCCCTCTGACCAGGTAGCCGGTCCGGTAAAAGTACCCGCGGGGCATCGGCCAGGGCTTGGCGTAGCCGATGCCGTATTTGTGCATCGTCTTGGCGTCACCGATTACGTAGCCGAAGGTCCTGCCCTCGTCCTTGTTGTGCTCGATCATGGCGCCGCCGAAGTCGTGGTAGCTCAGGGCCTCGTTGCCGAAGCGGTTTCCGTGGCGGTCGACGGCGATCAGCCCGGGCAGGCCGATCGCCCGCAGGTGCGGAAACAGCCGCTGTTCGCCGTTGAGGTACCTGAACACCGTCACCGGAGCCCAGGAGCCGACGCTGAACACGGAATCGTCGATGTATCCGCCGGCGCCCATGGCCAGCGTTGCGCCGTCTCCCCCGTGGCCCACGGTGGGAGTGAAGTGGTCGTCTCCGTCGGCGTCGTGCGGGAAGTATTGCTGCCGCAGTTCTTTGTTGCCGGAGAATCCGCCGGCGGCGAGGATGACGCCGGCTCGCGCCGTGACGGTCACCGCGTGCTCTCCGCCGATGACCGCACCAGAGACGGTGCCGTCGTCGTCCCTGGTGAGGGCCAGCGCCGGTGAGGACTTCCACAGCCGGACACCCAGGCCGTCGGCACTCTTGACCATGCGGGTCATCAGGGCGTTGCCGTTGGAGCGCAGGACCGGACGTTTGTAGCGGGCGGCATCGGTCCAAGTGCGCAGCAGTTTCTTCGCGACATAGACGAAGGACCTGACCGACTGGTTCACGTGGAAGAACTCGTTGATGTCCGGCCCCACCTGCGGCATGTAGCCGAAGACTGTGTAGGAGCTCATGTACGGCTGCATCAGGAGCCGCTTGTCGCCGAGCACGCGTGCGTCCACGTCCTGCGGCAGGATGGCCCGGCCGGACAGCCTCGCCCCGGGCAGGTCCATCTGGTAGTCCGGGGCCTTCTCCGGGTAGGTGAACTTCACGTCGGTTTCGTTTTCGAAGAAGGAGATGGCCTCGGGCACAGTGTCCAGGAAGTGCCTGACTCCTGCCTCGTTGAACGTTTCAGGGGCCAGGTTCTTCAGGTAGGTCTCGGCGTCCTCGCGGGTGTCGCCCTGTGCCACGCCGTGCTTGTTGCCGGGGACCCAGGCCCAGCCCGCGGAAATAGCCGTGGTTCCACCGAAGTACTGTTCCTTTTCCGCCACGATCACGCTCAATCCCTGCGCAGCGGCCTTCAATGCTGAGGCCATCCCGGCCACGCCCGATCCGATGACGAGGACGTCACAGACCGCCGTCTTAGCGGTTTCTGTCATGGTTCCTGCTCCGTTCTGCCCGCCTGCCACTGACGTTGCGGCGGGGGCGTTGACTGACAAACCCCCAGTAGAGCCGGGAGCACGGCCGGGCGGGAGGAGGATTACCATTGAGCGGGAATCGACAGGAGGAACAGTGGCCAACTCCGCATCCGGCGAGTCGATCATCGGCCGTTTCGTGAGGATCGTCAGCGCCTTCGATGACCGGCACGCCGCCATGAGCGTCGCCGAGCTGGGGCGGCGCACCGGCCTGCCGGTGACCACCACGTACCGGCTGGTCAACGACCTGCTGCTCGAACGGCTGCTGGAACGCGAGCCCGGCGGGGACATCCATATCGGCACGCGCCTGTGGGAACTGGCTTCCCGCGGCTCCAAGATGCTGGGCCTGCGGGAAGCGGCCCTGCCGTTCATGGAGGACGTCCAGGCGGTGGTGCAGCACTCCACCACGCTGGGCATCCTCGATTCGGACGAGGTCCTGTACATCGAGCGGCTCGGCTCGGACAGGACCATCGTGGACATCACCAAGATCGCCGGCAGGCTGCCGGTCCATGCCACGTCCTCGGGCCTGGTGTTGCTGGCACACTCCCCCGCCGCGTACCAGGACGCTTTCCTGGCGCGGCCGCTGACGAAGTTCACCGAGACCACGCTGACCGAGCCGGCTGCGCTCCGGCGCCACCTGGCCGAGATCCGGCAGCGCGGCTTCGCCGCAATGCCCGGGGTGATCGTGCCGGAGTCCAGCGGCATCGCCGTGCCGGTGTTCGGCGCCGACAACACCGTCCGGGCCGCGCTCAGCGTGGTGGTGCCGCGCAACGAGGAGAACGCACCTGCCCGGGTGCCGGTCCTGATGGCCGCGGCGCGCGGGATCTCCCGCGCCCTGGGCTGGCGGGGCGAGCTGAAGGGCACTCTTCGCCAGAGTCACTGACCAAAGCCACGGAAAGCAGCTTTTGCCGTTCATCGGTAATCGTGTGGTTCCGCTCACAGATCCCCTGCCACGCTGGCGGGGAAGCAGCGACGAGGCTGCAGGATCACGAGGAGCACCACATGAATCCCATCCAGAAACGCGTGGCCGGAAAGACCGCCATTGTCACCGGAGGCCGCGGAGACCTGGGCAGCGCCACCGCCGCCCTCCTTGCCGCACACGGCGCAAAGGTCGCCAGCCTGGACGTCGCCGGCATCCCCGCCGCCACCGCCCACCAAAACATCAATGAGTACGACGTCGATGTCACCAGTGAGGCCAGCGTCGCCGACGCCATCCGCCGGGTCCGCGACGAACTGGGCACGCCCGATATTCTCGTCAACGCCGCCGGCATCATCGGCCCGGCAGGGGCGTCCCATACCGCCTCGACTGCCGACTTCGACACGATCTTCAACGTCAACGTCAAGGGCGTATGGCTGATGACCAAGCACGTGGTTCCCGGCATGATCGAGAAGGGCACCGGCAGCATCGTCAACTTCTCGTCCATCCACGGCCTCACCGGCGGCCGGAACGTTCCGCTCTACCACGCCACCAAGGGCGCCGTGCGGCTCCTGAGCAAGTCGGACGCCGCGGCGTACGGCGGCTATGGCATCCGCGTCAACTCCATCCACCCCGGATCGATGAACACCAGGATGAGCCGCCGCTCAGCCGAGCAGTCGGACATCGGCCCCGAGGCCTACTACAAGCAACTGGTGGGCTCCAATCCGCTGCCGCGCCAGGGCGAACCGGACGAGATCGCCTACGGCGTGCTCTACCTGGCCTCGGACGAGTCGCGCTTCACCACGGGTTCCGAGCTGGTCATCGACGGCGGCTACACGGCTGTCTGACGCCGCGCCCCCTGACGCAGCCGCCAACAGCAGCAGCACCCATCATCTTCCTTTGAAAGGCAATACCCCATGAAAATTGTCAACGGCACCTCCGCGGACACTTACGACGTCGTCGTCGTCGGTTCCGGTGCGGGAGCGCTCACCGCGGCGGCCACCGCCGCCCGCGCCGGCAAGTCCGTCGTCGTCCTCGAAAAGAGTGACCTCCTGGGCGGCACGTCGGCCGTGTCCGGTGGCATGCTGTGGGTGGCGGACAACCACCACGCACGGAAGGCCGGGATCACCGATTCCAAGGCAGCGGCCGCGGAGTATGTCCGGGCCGTCGCCCGCGGCAGGGGCCGGGAGGAACTGCTGGATGCTGCCCTGAACTACGGCGACCAGATGCTCCGCTTCGTCGAGGCGGAGTGCGGCGTGCGCTTCATCTTCCTGGACAACTTCCCCGACTACCGGCAGGACCTGCCCGGCGCCGTGACAGGCGGCCGCACGGTGGAGCCAGAGCTGTTCAACAGCGTCGATGCCCTGGGCGGCCTCCGGGAGCACGTGCGCAGCGATGGCCGCGCGCCCTTCACCATGCAGGAATACGAGGAGTGGGGTGCCTTCACCAAGTTCCCCTGGGAGGACCTTGCCCGCCGCCAGGACGCAGGCCTGGTTGCCAAGGGGCAGGCGCTGGTTTCCATGCTGCTCGCCAGCCTGGTCCGAGACGGAGCCGCCCTGGTCACCGGGGCGCGCGGACACCGCCTGCTGGCCGACGGCGGCCGGGTGACCGGCGTCGAACTGGAAAGCGGTGAAGCGTTCCATGCCCGCGACGGCGTGGTGCTGGCCACCGGCGGCTTCGAATGGGACAAGGCACTGGCCGACTCGATGCTCGCGTCCCGGCTGTACACGATGTGCTCGCCGCCCTCGAACACCGGCGACGGGCTGCGGATGTCGCAGCGTATCGGCGGCCAGACCCGCGGCACGCGCGAAGCCTGGTGGGCGCCGATGTCCGTCACCGGCGACACCCGTGACGGCCAGCCGGTGGGCACGCTGCTGCGGTTCGAACGGCAGGGCCCGGGATCCATCGTGGTGAACCGCCACGGCCGCCGCTTCGCCAACGAGTCCCAGAATTACAACGACCTCGCCCGCAGCCTGCAGTCCTGGGACTCCGCCGCCAACCGCACGCTGAACACCCCGGCGCACGTGATCGTGGACCGCGGCTACCTGCAGCGCTACGGCATCCTGGCCCACCGCGCAGGCCAGCCGACGCCGGACTACCTGATCGAGGCTCCCACACTGGCTGAACTCGCCGCGAAGATCAACGTTCCTGCAGAGAACCTGGAAGCCACCGTGGCCCGCTTCAACGAATTCGCGGTCACGGGCGAGGACCCCGACTTCGGCCGCGGCGAAAGCGCCTATGACAAGTACTGGGGCGACGCCGACTGCCCGTGGCCGAACCCCTCGCTGGGTCCGCTCGAGTCCGGCCCGTTCTACGCGCTGGAGGTGGTGAACGGCGCCTTCGGCACCAACGGCGGCGTGGCCACCGACGGCTCAGCCCGCGTGCTGGACGTCGACAACCGCCCCATCCCGGGACTGTTCGCCGCCGGCAACACCACCGAAAACGCCTACGCAGCCGGCTACCCCGGCGCCGGTGCCACCCTCGGGCCCATCATGACCATGGGCTACCTCGCCGGCCGGACCCTCGCCGGCCAGTCCCCGGCCTATGTCCCGGCCTATGTTCCTCCCGCGCCGTCACCGGTGGCCGAGCTTGTGGAGGCCGGTGCCTGAGATGATCCGCCACACCGTGCTCTTCCAGTTCAAGCCCGACTTCCCGCCGGCGGACCGGCAGGCCTGGATTGACGGGCTCAACAACATGGCCGGAAAGATCCCAGGCATGCACAGCCTCAGCCACGGCCCGGACGTCCTGAACACCGAACGCTCCTTCGACTACGCCATCGTGGCCGACTTCGAAAGTGTTGAGGACATCGCCGTGTACAACACGCATCCGCTCCACGAGCCGCTGAAGGCGTACTCGTTCCCCAACAGCCGGCAGATCCTCGCGGTGGACTTCCACCTCCCGGACACCACGCCGGCACCCATTGAGACAACGCAGTCTTAAGGAGATTCCCGTGACCACTACCCCATCACCGCAGGTTCCGCACGAGACCCCGGTTCAACGCAAGACGCCCCGCAAAGCCGCCCTGGCGTCCTTCCTCGGCAGCACGCTGGAGTACTACGACTTCTTCATCTACGGCACCGCGGCAGCCCTCGTGTTCCCCCACCTGTTCTTCCCCTCAGCGGACCCGGCCATCGGGCTGATCGGCGCCTTCGCCACCTTCGGCGTCGCGTATGTGGCGCGGCCTGTTGGCGGCCTGGTGATGGGCCACTTCGGCGACAAGCTGGGCCGCAAGAAGATCCTGCTGCTGACCCTCGGCATCATGGGCCTGGCGTCCCTCGGCATCGGTTTCCTGCCCACCTACGGCCAGCTCGGCGTCTGGGCCCCCATCCTGCTGGTGGCGGGCCGGCTGGCGCAGGGCTTCTCGGCCGGCGCGGAATCGGCGGGCGCGTCCACCTTGACGCTGGAACACTCGCCCGAGGGCCGGCGCGGGTTCTTCACCAGTTTCGTGATGACCGGGTACGCCTCCGGCATGGTGCTTGCCACGCTGGTCTTCATCCCGGTGACATCACTGCCCCGCGAGGCCATGATGAGCTGGGGCTGGCGCATCCCGTTCTGGCTCTCCATCGTGGTGCTGGCCATCGCGTACTGGGTCCGCACGCACCTGGATGAAACCCCGGTCTTCGAGGAAGCGCAGGAACAGCGCCAGGTGGCCCCGATGCCCCTCAAGGAAGTACTCCGCTTCCAGGCCCCGGATGTGCTGCGGGTGGCGGGCATGTCCATCATGTCCGTCATGCAGACCATCTTCACGGTCTTTGGACTCGCCTACGCCACGGCCGGCGCCGGGTTCGACCGGGCCGCCATCCTGACCGTGAACGCCGTGGCCATCGGTCTGTCCATGTTCGCCATGCCGCTCGCCGCCAGGCTGTCCGACCGGATCGGGCGGCGCCCCCTCCTGCTGACCGCCGCGATCGGCTGCTCCATCACGATCTTCCTGTACTTCCTGGCGCTCTCCTCCGGCAATATCGTGCTGGTGTTCCTTGCCGCATTCCTGAACATGACGGTGCTGTACTCCGGCTTCAACGGCGTCTGGCCGGCGTTCTTCGCCGAACAGTTCGCAGCTCCCGTCCGTTACTCCGGCATGGCGCTGGGGAACCAGTTGGGCCTGGTCCTCGCCGGCTTTGGCCCGATGATCGCAGGGATGCTGCTGGCCCCCGGGGCCTGGGGCTGGGTGCCCGTGGCCATCTTCGGCACTGTCTGCATGCTCATCGCCGCAGGATCCGCGTTCTGGTCCCGCGAGACCGCCGCCACGCCGATCGAAGAGCTCGGCGGACCCTACCTGGCGGGTACCGCACGCCGGCGGCAGGCCGAAGCGCAGCCCGCCCTCCAGCACCGCTGAGCCTTTGGGCCGCAAGGAAGGAAAGACCATGACGCAACACACCAGCCACCGCATCAGGTACCCGCACCACTGGCCGCTCCAGGTCCCCCGGTTGCCGGCGACCCGCCCGCAGGAGCCGCAAGCCACCACGCAAGCGTTCGTTGCCGAGGCACAGTCCGCAAAGCCACAGCACGACGGCGAGCTGGTCACCGCCCCATGGATGGGCCTGCACTATCTGACCGAGGGCCCGTAACACCGCGCTGCTTCCGCGCCGTTTCGACGGTTCCCTGCCCGCAAGACGTTGCGCATCGTCGTGTGGGCGGGGAACCGTCGAAACGGCGGGTCAACAGCCGGTCAGGGATCGCCGCGGCCGCTCCTGCCGGTAGTAATAGCGGGCCACCTCAGTGAAACCTGCCCGGGAGTACAGCTCCCGGGCCGCGGCGTTCGACGCCATGACCAGCAGCCAGTAGCCTGCCAGCCCCCGCGCCGCACCCTCACGGAACAGAGCCTGCTGGACCCGGCTGGCGAAGCCCCGGCGCCGGGCGTCGGGCCTGGTGGCCATGCAGTACAGCCCGCCCCAGCTGGCTGCCACGCCAGGAACAATTGCACCGCCGGGATCAACTCCCGCGCCCGGCACAACGGCAAGGCGTCCGACGGCGGCCGGCTGGCCGTCGTCGTCCCTCACCAGGGCGTACAGCGCCGGGCAGCCGGTGAGGACGGCACGGGCAGTCTCCAATTCCGCGGCGCCGCCGCGGCCGTCCACGGACCACCAGAGTTCCAGCCACTCGGCCGATGGCTGCCCGGTAATTTCGACGCCGGCACTGGGTTGCGGTACATCCACGCCGGCCGCCGGTGCCATGTCAGCTTTCCGCAGCATGATCAGCGTCTCGGACTGCCGGCTGAACCCTTCCTCATCCAGGACGGCATTCAGCGCGGAGCTTCCCGGCGTGTCGAACACCTGGAAGATCACCGGTAGCCGGCGGCGGCGGTACCAGGCCCGGGCATCCCGCAGGGCAGTGAGCCGTTCGTCCCTCGTGCCCAGGGGTTCCGACCGCGGCCAGACGGAGTTGGCGCGCTGGGTCACGCCCGCGGCCGCGCGGAGAACCCAGCCGCCGGACGGCTCCCGGTCCGGTGCGGGCCAGGCTGCATCCATGGCGGTTTCCAGGTCGGGCATGGCTGTACCCGGCACAGCTGCATCTGGCAGGTCGGCATCCGGCAGGTCGGTCACGGCCGTGGCACTCCTTCGTCAACGGCAGGAGGCTCCCCGGATCTGCAGTACAGATCCGGGGAGCCTCCTGCTCCTGGTTAAGCTTGGCGTAAACTCACGCGTCGGGCCGCGCGGCTCAGTCGGCCTTCTTCTCTTCCGGTTTCTTGGCCTCAGGCTTGAAGTCGACGCCGGCTTCCTTGCGCTGCTGCGGCGTGATCGGCGCGGGAGCCTGGGTCAGCGGGTCGTAGCCGTTGCCGGTCTTCGGGAACGCGATTACGTCGCGGATGGACTCCACGCCTGCCAGGAGGGCCACCACGCGGTCCCAGCCGAAGGCGATGCCGCCGTGCGGCGGGGCACCGAACTTGAAGCCTTCCAGCAGGAAGCCAAACTTGGTCTGCGCGTCCGCCCGGTCCAGGCCCATCAGCTCGAATACCCGTTCCTGGACATCGCGCTCGTGGATACGGATGGAACCGCCGCCGATTTCGTTGCCGTTGCAGACGATGTCGTAGGCGTAGGACAGGGCCGATTCCGGGTCCTTGTCGAACGTGTCAAGGAACTCGGGCTTGGGCGAGGTGAAGGCGTGGTGGACGGCCGTCCACTTGCCGGCACCCACGGCCACGTCGCCGGAAGCCACGGCTGCGGCGGCGGGCTCGAACATCGGCGCGTCCACCACCCAGCAGAAGGCCCAGGCGCTGGGGTCGATCAGGCCGGTGCGGTGGCCGATCTCGACGCGGGCGGCACCGAGCAGGGCGCGGGCTGCGGACTTCTCACCGGCGGCGAAGAAGATGCAGTCGCCGGGCTTGGCGCCTACGGCACCGGCCAGGCCTGCACGCTCAGTGTCCGTCAGGTTCTTGGCCACCGGACCGGCCAGCTCGCCGTCTTCCTTGAACAGGACATACGCCAGACCCTTGTGACCGCGCTGCTTGGCGAATTCCTGCCAGCCGTCCAGGGTGCGGCGCGGCTGGGATGCCCCGCCGGGCATGACCACGGCGCCGACGTACGGGGCCTTGAAAACGCCGAAGTTGGTGTCCTTGAAGAATTCAGTCAGCTCGGTGAGCTCCACGCCAAAGCGGAGGTCCGGCTTGTCTGAGCCGTACCGCGCCATGGCGTCGGCGTACGTGATGCGCTGGATGGGGGTGGGGATCTCGACGTCGATCAGCTTCCACAGCGCCTTGACGATGTTTTCGCCCAGCGAAATGATGTCGTCCTGGTCCACGAAGCTGGCCTCGATATCCAGCTGGGTGAACTCGGGCTGGCGGTCCGCGCGGAAGTCCTCGTCGCGGTAGCAGCGGGCGATCTGGTAGTACTTTTCGAAGCCGCCCACCTGCAGCAGCTGCTTGAACAGCTGCGGGGACTGCGGCAGCGCGTACCAGGAACCCGGCGCGAGGCGTGCGGGGACCACAAAGTCGCGGGCGCCTTCCGGCGTCGAACGGGTCAGCGTCGGGGTCTCGATCTCCACGTAGCCGTCCTGGTGGAGCAGCTCGCGGGCCACGCGGTTGGCCTCCGAGCGCAGGCGCAGGTTGCGGGCGGGACCGGGGCGGCGCAGGTCCAGGTAGCGGTGCTTCAGGCGTGCCTCCTCGCCCACCTCAACGTGCTCGTCGATCTGGAACGGCAGCGCGTCCGCGGTGTTGAGGATGACCACCTTGTCCGCCATGACCTCCACCTCGCCGGAGGCCAGGCCTGGGTTCTCGTTGCCTTCCGGGCGCTTGGAGACCGTGCCGGTCACCTGGAGCACGTATTCGTTGCGCAGCCCGTGGAAGACCTCTTCCTCACGGACCACCACCTGCGCCACGCCGGAGGCGTCACGCAGATCGACGAATGCGACACCACCGTGATCACGACGGCGGCCAACCCAGCCTGCCAGGGTTACGGTTTGTCCAATGTGCTCGGAGCGAAGGGATCCGAGGTCATGTGTGCGCAGCACAGCATTCCTTTCAGAAGGAAGACAGAATGAAGTTTAAAGACGATCGTTGCGGAAACGATCCCGTCCGAGTTTACCCGTTTGAAAGGTTCCTGCCCCGCCATGACCAAGCACCAGCAGCTGCAACGAAGACTTGGTGTGGCGGACGCAACAGCCATCGGGCTCGGATCCATGCTTGGCGCCGGCGTTTTTGTCGTCTTCGCACCGGCTGCCCGGCTGGCCGGGGAGCTGCTCCTGGTGGCCATCGCCCTGGCCGGTGCCGTGGCGTATTGCAACGCCGTCGCCTCGGCGCAGCTCGCGGCGAAATTTCCGCAGAGCGGCGGAACGTACGTCTACGGGCGGAAGCAATTGGGCGAGTGGCCAGGCTTCCTCGCGGGCTGGGGTTTTGTCACCGGCAAGTCGGCCTCCTGCGCGGCCATGGCCCTGACCTTCGGCCAGTACGTCGCGCCGGGCTACGCCACCCCCGTGGCCGTCGCAGCGGTGGCCGCACTGACCGGCGTGAACCTGCTGGGCATCACCCGGACCGCCTTCCTGACGCGCATCCTGCTGGCCTTGGTCCTGGCCACCCTGGCCTTCGTGGCCGCGGCGAGCATCCTGGGGCCGCATGTTGCCGATGGCGGGACAGTTTCCGGACCGGCCGGCGCCTTTCCCGGACCGGCCGCCAGCTTCTGGGGCATCCTCCCCGCCGCAGGCCTGGTGTTCTTCGCCTTTGCGGGCTACGCCCGCATTGCCACGCTCGGCGAGGAGGTCAAGGACCCGGCGCGCGTCATTCCGCGGGCCATCCTTGGTGCCTTGGCCGGCGCGCTTGTCATCTACCTGCTCTTGGGCGCAGTGCTTCTGGCGCATCTTCCGGTACAGGTGCTGGCCTCATCGACGGCGCCGCTGCTCGACGCCGTGGAGCAGTCCCGGCTGGCCGCCGGAGCCCCTTTCGTCCAGGCAGGTGCCGCCGCCGCATCACTCGGCGCGTTGCTGGCCCTCATCACGGGCGTGGGCCGGACGGCCATGGCGATGGCCCGCGAACGCGACCTTCCCGGCCCCCTGGCACGGCTGGGCGGACACCATCCGGTGCCGGTGGCCGCCGAACTGGCGGTGGCCGCCGTCGTCGTTCTCTTGTTGCTCACCACCGACGTGCTGACGGTGGTCGGCTTTTCCAGCTTCGGCGTCCTGCTCTATTACGCCGTGACGAATGCCGCCGCGTTCACGCTCCGGGACCGGCACCGGCACGCGCCCAGGTGGCTCAATGCCGCAGGGCTGGCCGGGTGCCTGGTCCTGGCGTTCACCCTGCCGGCTGCCTCGGCGCTCGGCATGGCAGCGGTTATGGCCGCCGGACTCGCCGGGCGCGCCGTTGTTCTGACGTTCCGGAGGCGACGGCTACGGCGGCTCGGGAAACGCTAGCTCAAGAGGCGTGCGCGGCGAGCACCTGGACGCGGATGTCCTCGTCCGACGGCGTCCACGTCGCCGGATCGGCGTCGACCTGCACGCCGGAGCGGATGTCCTTCACCTGGTGCTTGCCCTCCTCGTCCGTGAACCAGACGAACGGGATGCCGCGGCGGTCTGCGAACTTGATCTGCTTGCCGAACTTCTCCGCCTTGGCGGCAACCTCGGCAGGGATGCCGCGGCTGCGCAGCTCCGTAGCCACGTCCTGGGCCTCGCCCCAGCTCCCGTCCGAGGTGAGCGCCACGAACACCGCCGTGGGCACGGAACGGGAGGCCTTGGCCAGGTCCTGGCTGAGGATGCGCGAGACGAGCCGGGTCACACCGATGGACAGCCCCACGCCGGGGAACTTCCGGTTGCCCTTGCTCGCCAGGGCGTCATAGCGGCCGCCGGAACAGATCGAGCCGAGCTGCTCGTGGCCCACCAGGACGGTTTCCACGACGGTTCCGGTGTAGTAGTCCAGTCCGCGGGCGATGCTGAGGTCGGCCACAACCTTGCCGGGAACCCGCTTCACGGCGGCCTCGATCACCTGCTCGAGTTCGTTCAGGCCCTCCTCGAGGAGGTCGTTGCTGACCCCGAGCGAGCGTACCTGCGCCGCGAAGGACGTGTCCTCGGTCTTGATGCCGGCGAGCTTCAGGGCCGCCTGTGCCTGCTCGTCCGTGGCGCCAAGCTCGGACTTGAGGAGCTCGGCCACCTTCTCCGGACCGATCTTTTCCAGTTTGTCGATGCTGCGGAGCACTCCCGCAGTATCCGTCAGGCCGATGCCGCGGTAGAAGCCTTCGGCGAGCTTCCTGTTGTTGATGCGCAGGCGGAACTCCGGGATCGGCAGGGCGCCCAGCGCCTCGGCGATGACCAAAGCGATCTCGACGTCGTAGCGGAAGGGCAGGTCGCCGTCACCCACCACATCAATGTCCGCCTGGGTGAACTCACGGGCACGGCCTTCCTGCGGGCGTTCACCGCGCCAGACCTTCTGGATCTGGTAACGGCGGAAGGGGAAAGCCAGGTACCCGGCGTTTTCCACGACGTACCGGGCGAAGGGCACGGTGAGGTCAAAGTGCAGGGCGAGGGCGTGCGGATCGTGCTTGCCCTTGGCTTCCTCTCCCTCATCGTCCTGGAGCCGGCTCAGGCCGTAGACCTCTTTGTCGATCTCGCCCTTGCGGAGCAGCTGGCCCACGGTTTCCACGGCGCGGGTCTCAATGGAGCCGAAACCATGCAGTTCGAAGGTGCGGCGCAGCGTGTCCAGGACATGCTGCTCCACCAGCCGCTCCTCGGGAAGCCACTCGGGGAATCCGGACAGGGAGGCGGTGCGTGCCATGGTGGAGTTTCTCCTCAGGTAAACGAAGGCCGGCGCCGCTGCGCCAAATTCCGCGTCGCCATTTTGAATCAAACAGCTGCGGCAGCGGCGGGAGTCCAGCCTGTTCTGCATAAACTTATGTGCGGCAGTCAGTTTATGCTTTCGGCGCCTGCATCTCTAATGCGGGAGGACGGGCGACGGCGGGCTGCCGCAGTTCAAATCTGCAGCAGCATAATCTGCAGCCGGGGATGCCTTCAGGGCCTGCCCGGGCAGTCCGATCGATGAGGAGGACCCGTGGCGGCCAGTCCACGCGAAACACGCGAAGCCAAGAGGCGCATCCAGCAGATGGAGGCCAAACGCGAGCTTCGTCGTGACCAGGAGAAACGCCGCAAGCGGGACAACCTGATAGCGGGAGGTGCGGGAGCCGCGGCGGTGGTGCTCGCCGTCGTACTTCAACTAACGGTGTTTGCCGCGAATCCGACCGAAGAGGAATTCGCCGCCGCCGAGGCGGGCCTGGCCACGCCGTCGGCCGCCCCCTCCGCCTCCGCCACTCCGACTGCCGCGAAGACCAATGCGGCAAACATCCCCAAGCCCGCGACGGCGGCCGGCAAGACGTTCACCGGGTCACTGAAGCTGAACAGCGGCACCCTGGGTGTGCAGCTGGACGGCACCAAGGCCCCGCAGGCCGCCGCGGTGTTCAAGTCCCTGGCCGACCAGAACTACTACAAGGGCGTCAGCTGCCACCGCCTCACCACCGCCGAGAACTTCGGCGTCCTGCAGTGCGGCTCCAAGACCGGCGATGGCCAGGGCGACCCCAATTACACGTGGGGTCCGCTGGAGAACACGCCGGCAAACAACAAGTACCCTGCCGGAACCATTGCGGTGGCCCGAACGGGCAACAACGCCTACGGCAACGGCACGCAGTTCTTCATTGTCTACAAGGACACCGTCATCCCGGCGGACTCTGCAGGTGGCTACACCATCGTGGGCAAGGTGACCTCGGGCCTTAACGTCGTGACGAAGATTGCGACTGCGGGTCTTAAGCCTGGCCAAAGTGACACGGACGGCGCACCTGCGGAAGCAGTCACGATAGACTCGTTTTCTCTGAGGTAGGAACCTCGTGGCGCCAGCCGCCACGGGCGACTTATGAATGAGTATCTTCCTCCAAGCGAAAGACTTTTAGCGGTGACAGACAGTCAGAAATCCGACGAAACAGCAGCCGAAGTGACCGAGGTCCAGGCTTCCCCCGAATCCGTGGATGCGGTGCAGCCCGCCGAGGCGGTGCAGCCCGCCGAGGCGGTGCAGGCCGCGGATGCGGCTGCGCCTGTGGTTGCAGAGCAGCCCGAGGCCACGCAGCCTGCAGAAACGGCCGAGGAGGCAGCACAGCCCGAAGCCACGCCGGAAAGCCCACAGCCCGAGGCTGCGCAGGAGGACACGGCGCGGGAAGACACGGCACAGGAGGACGCTGCCCCGGCCGAAGCCGCCGCCAGCCCGCAGCCCGAGGCTGCGCAGGAAGCCCCGGCACCCAGCCCCGCACCGTCACCGCGTCCGACGCCGACACCCCGGCCCGCGCCGACGCCCGCCGCTTTTGCCGGCCGGCCCAAGGCCGGTCCTGCTGCCACGGTGACACCGGTGCAGGCACCGCCCGCCACCTCGCTGGCCGAAGCCGCCCGCTGGGGCCGCGTTGAGGGCGACGGCCACGTGTTCCTGACCATCGACGGCGAAGAGCACCCGGTCGGCCAGTACCCGGACGTCAGCAACGACGAAGCCCTGGCCTACTTCGCGCGGAAGTATGACGACGTCGTCGCCCAGATTGTCCTGCTGGAACAGCGGGTGGCCTCGAAGGCCCCCACCACGGACATGCAGAAGACCGTGACGCACCTGCACGAGCAACTCGCCGAACGGAACATGGTGGGCGACATCCGTTCTGCGGAGAGCCGGCTGGACACCCTGGCCACCCAGATCACCGAGCTGGAGAAGGCGGAAAAGGCGCAGCACGACGCCGTTCGTGCCGCCGAGCTGGCCGCCCGCGAGGCCATCGTGGCCGAGGCCGAGGCGATCTCCGGCACCGATCCGGCCCAGGTTCAGTGGAAGACGTCCAGCGCGCGCATGAACGAGCTGTTTGAAAGCTGGAAGGCCGCGCAGAAGAGCGGGGTACGGCTGGGCCGCAGCAACGAGGACGCCCTATGGAAGCGTTTCCGCGCCGCCCGGACCGTCTTCGACCGGCACCGCCGCGCCTACTTCTCCCAGCTGGACAGCAACAACTCGGCGGCGAAGGCCGCCAAGGAGAAGCTGATTGCGGAGGCCGAGGCACTGTCCTCGTCCACGGACTGGGGTTTCGCTGCCGGGGAATACCGCCGGCTGATGGACGACTGGAAGGCGTCACCGCGCGCCAGCCGCAAGGACGACGACGCCCTGTGGGCCCGGTTCCGCGCCGCGCAGGACGTCTTCTTCAGTTCGCGCCAGGCCGCCAACGACGAGATCGACCAGGAGTACGCGGCGAACCTGGTGGTCAAGGAGGCGCTCCTCGAGGAAGCATCATCCATCGTTCCGGTCAGGGACATCACGGCTGCCAAGAAGGCGCTGCAGTCCATCCACGACCGCTGGGAAGAGGCCGGCAAGGTTCCGCGCGCGGACATGGGCCGGATCGAGGCCGGGCTGCGCCGGATCGAGGATGCCGTCCGCCAGGCCGAGGACGAGAAGTGGCAGCGCTCCAACCCGGAGACCAAGGCGCGGACCAACAGCGCCCTGAGCCAGCTCGAATCCGCCATCGCCGGCTTGAAGGATGACCTGGCCGACGCAGAGAAGGCAGGCGACCAGCGCAAGATCAAGGCTGCCAGGGAAGCCCTGGAGGCCCGCCAGGCGTGGCTGGACCAGATTCAGCGTTCAGCGAGCGAGCTCTCCTAGCCAGTTTCGGCAAGGGCCCCGCTCCGGTTATCCACATAGCCGGGGCGGGGCCTTACCCGTTAACGCCGCTTCCGGCAGGATGACGGAATGGCACCGTTCTCCCAGCCCCCTGTTTCGCAGACAGCTGTGCTTCAGGCCCATGCTACACAGGCCCGGGGCGGCTCCCCGCCCGCGGACTCCCCCGCCCAGCTGCTGGAGCTCTATTCGCCGGGGCTTCCTTTCACCTGGCCGGAGCTCCAGTCCATGGCGGCCGACGGCGTGCTCACGCAGCTTTACCAGCACGGCTACACCGTTCCCGGGACGGCAGCCTCCCCACAGCTGCGGGCGCGTGCCGCGGCCCACGGGGTGCCCCCGCCGGTCCGCCGGCGTGTGGTGGCTGGACGGATGACGGCAGCCTGGATCTACGGCTGCGCCCGCGAACCGGACCGGCTGGCCCTTCTGGTGGACGCCAAACGCCGGATCTCCAGCCTTCGCTCCACCCGTGGCTGCACGC
Source organism: Arthrobacter sp. NPDC056691 (assembly GCF_042791415.1). Taxonomy (NCBI): domain Bacteria; kingdom Bacillati; phylum Actinomycetota; class Actinomycetes; order Micrococcales; family Micrococcaceae; genus Arthrobacter; species Arthrobacter sp. NPDC056691. The sequence continues at coordinate 15,865 of NZ_JBHTXX010000013.1, read as the reverse complement.
TTCACGAGGTCCGGCTGGGGCCGTTCGATGTCGTCAGCCTGGGCGGCCTGATGGTCTCAAGTCCGCTCAGGACAGCACTGGACATCGCCTTGCACGTGGAGGCCGAGAGGGCCGTTCCGGCCCTGCGGCTGCTCCTGGACAAGCCCGAGCTCGATGTCAGGCTCCGGCTACTTGTCCTGGCGGTGGAGGCGATGCCCCGGTTGCCGCACAAGAACGCAGCCCTGGAGAAGCTCTCGCTGCTAGCTTCTCCGGCGGTTCCCCGTGGTCCGGTAGACGTCGAACACCCCGTCGATCCTCCGTACGGCACTGAGCACGTGGCTGAGGTACTTCGGGTCGCCCATCTCGAAGGCGAACTTTGAGATGGCCACGCGGTCCGTGGATGTGTGGACGCTGGCCGCCAGGATGTTCACGTGGTTTTCGGACAGCACCCGCGTCACGTCGGAGAGGAGGGACTTCCGGTCCAGCGCCTCCACCTGGATCTCCACCAGGAACACACTCGACTGCGTCGGCGCCCAGTCGACGTCGACAATCCGGTCAGGCTGGTCTTTCAGGCCGGCCACGTTGGTGCAGTCGGTCCGGTGCACCGACACTCCCGAGCCGCGCGTCACGAAGCCAAGGATCGGGTCCGGCGGCACGGGGGTGCAGCAGCGGGCCAGCTTGACCCAGACGTCGCCCACGCCGCGGACAACCACGCCGGAATCCGAGAACCGGGCCTTGCTGACCTGGGTGGGAATGCTGACTTCCGTGAGGTCGTCATCGGGTGTTTCGTTGCCGCCAAGGCTCTCGACGAGCTTTTCCATGACGGATTGCGCGGAGGTGTGGCCGTCGCCCACTCCGGCGTACAGTCCGGAAATGTCAACGTACTTGAAGTCCTCGGCGACGGCGGCCAGCGCGTCGTGCGTCATCAGACGCTGCAGCGGAAGGTTCTGCTTCCGCATGGCGCGGGTCAGCAGCTCCTTGCCGCGGTCGATCGCCTCTTCACGGCGTTCCTTGCTGAACCACTGCCGGATCTTGTTGCGTGCCCGGGCGCTCTTGACGAAGTGCTGCCAGTCCTGGCTGGGGCCCGCACCCTCGGCCTTCGAGGTGAAGATCTCCACCCAGTCGCCATGGTTAAGCTCACTGTTGAGCGGCACGAGCTTGCCGTTAACGCGGGCGCCGATGGTGCGGTGGCCCACCTCTGTGTGCACGGCATAGGCGAAGTCCACCGGGGTGGAGCCGGCCGGCAGCGCCATGACCTCGCCCTTCGGGGTGAACACGAAGACTTCGCGGGCGTTGATTTCGAACCGGAGGGAGTCGAGGAACTCCCCGGGGTCGGAGGTCTCCTGCTGCCAGTCCACGAGTGAGCGCAGCCAGCCCATGTCGCCGTCGCGCGGGCTGCCGGGTCCGGTGGCGGTCCGGTTCGGCTGGTCCTTGTACTTCCAGTGCGCGGCCACACCGTACTCCGCGCGGCGGTGCATTTCATGCGTGCGGATCTGAATTTCAACCGGCTTGCCGCCGGGGCCGATCACCGTGGTGTGGAGGGACTGGTACATGTTGAACTTCGGCATCGCGATGTAGTCCTTGAACCGGCCAGGCAGCGGGTTCCAGCGCGAATGCAGGGTGCCCAGGGCGGCGTAACAGTCCCGGACCGAGTCCACCAGGACCCGGACGCCCATGAGGTCGTTGATGTCGTCGAAGTCCTTGTCCCGAACGATCATCTTTTGGTAAATCGAGTAGTAGTGCTTGGGCCGTCCGGTGATCGTGGCCTTGATCCTTGCCGTGCGCAGGTCGTCGGCGATCTGGTTCCGAATCACGCTGAGGCTCTTTTCGCGTTCCGGCGTGCGGTCGCCCACCATGCGGACGATTTCCTCGTACACCTTGGGATAGAGCGCCGCGAAGGACAGGTCCTCAAGCTCCCACTTGATGGTGTTCATGCCCAGCCGGTGTGCCAGCGGCGCGAAGATTTCCAGCGTTTCCCGGGCCTTGCGGGCCGACGATTCCGCGGAGACGAAACGCCACGTGCGCGCGTTGTGGAGCCTGTCCGCGAGTTTGATCATGAGGACGCGGATGTCCTTGGCCATGGCCACGACCATCTTGCGGACGGTCTCGGACTGGGCTGCCTCGCCGAAGCTGACCTTATCCAGCTTGGTGACGCCATCGACCAGCATGGCCACTTCAGGGCCGAAGTCTGCCCGAAGGTCCTCAAGGGTGTAGGGCGTGTCCTCCACTGTGTCGTGGAGCAGCGCCGCGGCCAGGGTGGTGCCGCTGAGGCCCAGTTCCGCAAGGATCGTCGCGACGGCGACGGGATGGGTGATGTAAGGATCACCGCTCTTGCGCTTCTGCCCGCGGTGGCTCTGTTCCGCGACCACAAAGGCGCGCTGGATGAGGTCGAAGTCTTCCTTGGGGTTGTTCGCCCGCACGGTCCGCAGCAGCGGCTCCAGGATGGGCGAATAGGTCGCGGTGCTGCGGCCCGTCAGCCGGGCCAGGCGGGACCTGGTGCGCTCACGCCGGCCCGGGAATGTGGGCCGGACGCCGGAGTTGTCGACGGGCACGCCGGGTGCCGGGCGCCCGGCAGCCACCAGGCCAGTCTGTTGTCCCTGGCCCGGACCGTTGCCTCCGGCTGCCGATGGCGCCGACGTCGAACCTTCTTCCAATGAAGTACCCCTCACGACCCGTTTAATTATCCCAGTGTATTCCCGCTCCGGGCCCGACCGATAACCGCGTCCGTCACCAACGGCGCAGCCGGTTGCGCAGCCCGCTATGCGCGCGGCCCGGCAAGTCCGGCACAGGCGTACATAACGCCAAGACCGGACGCCGTCACGCTGACGGCATCCGGTCTTGGGGTTCTGCGCTTTTGCGGGGGCCTATGCTTTCGCGGGCTCGGCGGCCGCAGCCTTGGCAGCAGCGTCGGCGCGGCGCTGCTTGACACGCTGGGCCTGCTTGACCAGCGGCGCCTCGCCCTGGCGCAGCCAGGCGTACATCGGCGCCGCGATGAAGATCGTCGCGGCGGTGCCGATCAGGATCCCGACGAACAGTGCCAGTGAAAGGTCGCGCAGGGTACCGGCGCCCAGCAGGCCGGCCCCGATGAACAGGATCGCCCCGACGGGCAGGATGGCCACCATCATGGTGTTGATGGAGCGGACCAGGGTCTGGTTGACCGCCAGGTTGACTTCCTCGCCGAAGGTCCGGCGCGTGGAGGAGTCGATATCGGCCGTGTTTTCACGGATCTTGTCGAACACCACCACGGTGTCGTACAGCGAGTAGCTGAGCACGGTAAGGAACCCGATTATCGCCGACGGCGTTACCTCGAAGTCGCTCAGGGCGTAGACACCGGCCGTGATGAACATCGTGACGAGCATGCCCGCAATCGCCGAGAGTGACATCTTCCAGGTCCGGAAGTAGAGCGCCATCAGGACCGTCGCGAGGGCAACGAAGACCACGAGGCCGATCAGGGCCTGCTTAGTGACGTCGGCTCCCCAGGTGGGTCCGACGAAAGTGGAGGTCACCTCGTTGTCGGTCACGCCGTAGGCCTTGGTGAGGCCTTCCTTGATCTTGATGGTCTCGTCGTCGGAGAGCTTGTCCGTCTGGATTCGCATGGTGGTTCCGGCGACGTTGGCGACGCGCGGCACACTGCCCGGAACGACGTCGTGGACAGCCTTCTCACCCACGGTTGCTTCGGTGGTCTTGACGTTGGACACCGTGAACTCGGAACCGCCACGGAACTCAATGCCCAGGTTGAAGCCACCCTTGACCACCGGGATCAGGATGGACAGCGCAACCGCCACAGCGGCCACGATGAACCAGATTTTCTTGGCCCCGACGAAGTCGTAGGAACGCTTGCCCGTGTAGAGCTCGTTACCGAATTTCGCGAAACTGGACATTACTTGCCCTCCTTGGCCGGGCCCTTGGAGGAACCGGCGAGCTGCTCCTGCTGCTCCGCGCGACGGCGTTCAGCGATGGTCATCCGGCGCTCAGCCTCAGCCGCAGCTCCGGTGTTCTTGGCGCGCACCACTGACGGCTTGTCCTCGGGGCTGCGGAGCCTGCCGGCGCCGCGGTAGAGCGGCACCGCGCCGAGACGCTCGGGGTCAAGGCCGGAGAACTTGTGGCCTTCGCCAAAGAACCGGGTCCTGGCCAGCTGCTGCAGCGTGGGGTGGGTGAACATGAACACGACGATGAGGTCGGCGATGGCGGTCAGGCCGAGCGTGAAGGCAAAACCCCGCACGTTGCCGACGGCCACGAAGTACAGCACGAGTGCAGCCAGGAGGTTGACCGCCTTGGATGCCAGGACGGTCCGCTTGGCCCGCTTCCAGCCGTTCTCCACTGCCGACACCAGGCCCCGGCCTTCGCGGAGCTCATCGCGGATGCGTTCGAAGTAAACGATGAACGAGTCAGCTGTCTGGCCGATGGCCACGATGAGACCGGCGACGCCGGCGAGGGACAGCCGGTAGTTTTCGGTCCAGCCGAGGATGGCAATGGCAAGGTAGGTGAGCGCACCCGCCACCACGAGCGAGAAGATGGTGACAAATCCGAGCGCGCGGTACTGGAACAGCGAGTAGACAACCACCAGCAGCAAACCGATCAGGCCCGCGAGCAGGCCCATCCGGAGCTGCTCACCACCGAGGGTGGCGGAAATCTGCTGTTCGCTCTGGATGTCGAAGCTGATGGGCAGGGCACCGAACCGGAGCTGGTCGGATAGCGCCTTGGCGGACTTTTCCGTGAAGCCGCCGGTGATCTGCGGGCGACCATCGGTGATTACGGCCTGGGACCGCGGGGCCGAAATGACCTGGTCATCCAGGACGATGGCGAACTGCGACTTGGGGTCGCTGCCGGTCTCACCGCCGGCAGCAACATAGAACTGGTTGAGGCGTTCGGTGACCGTCTTGAACTTGGCCGTGCCCTCCGCGTTGAACTGGATGTTCACAGCCCATTCGTTGGTGACGGCACCCTGGGCGCCCTGCTGAAGCTGGAACGTCGAGCCCTGGATTTCCACACCCTTGACCTCGACCGGCCCCAGGATGTACTTGATCGCAGGAGTCTGGTCGGTGGCGGGCTCACAGGTGACCAGCGGCTTGGCCGGGTCGGAACGCTGCTGCTTGTCCTGCGCCGGGTTGTCGCAGTCGAGGGCTTCGAACTGCTTCTGGACGTCCGCGGTGATCCAGTTCGAATCGCTGGCGTTGGTCGGCTTGGCCGTCGGCTTCGGCAGCTGGGCAGCAGGTGTCCGCTGCGCGGCGGGAACCGCCGCACCCGCGCCGGTGACGAGGACGGGGCGGAAGTTCATGTCCGCGGAAGCCTGGATGAGGGCGCGGGTCTCCGTGGACGGCGTACCGGGAAGGCTCACCACCACGTTCCGGCCGGACTGCGTGCTGATTTCAGCCTCTGCGACACCCGAGCCGTCCACGCGCTGGCGGATGATGGCCACCGCCTGGTTGAGCTGCTCCTCGTTGATGTCCGAGCCACCCTCAATCTTGGGAGCCAGGATCATCTGGGTGCCGCCCTCCAGGTCCAGGGCAAGCTTCGGGCTCCAGCTGGCAACCCCGGACATTGTGCCGCCCGCAAGGACGGCCGTCATGGCAGCCAGGATTACGCCAAGCCAGACCAGCACCCGAAGGGATGGTTTATTGCGGCCAGTTCGTGCCATTGCCTATCTTTCTATTAATTGCGGAGGGCCGCCGGAGCGAGCCTTGTCGCAGCCGGCGGCTCCGCAGCCGTAGACAGCTGTTGTGCGGAAGCGGCGGACTAGATGTCCTTCTTGCCCTCGTCATTGAGGCGCTTGAGGGTTTCGTCCGGCGTCTCGTCGGCCGCGATTGCCTTTTCATCAGCCGCCAGAGACGAGGCGTCATCGCGAACGGCCAGCGCCTCATCGGGAAGGGCCTGCGCTTCGGCGGCGGGCTCCACGATCTTGGTCACGGCCTGGCGGTGGACTGTGGCGAGGTTGCCAGGAGAGAGTTCCAGCACCACTTTGTTCTCTTCGTCATCCATGGAGACAATCCGGCCAAACAGACCGAAGCTGGTCATGACCTCGACCCCAGGCTCGAACTGGGACTGCAGCGTTGCCTGCTGCTCCTTGGTCTTCTTGTTGCGGCGGAACATCATGAAGACAAATAGTCCGAGCATGGCGAACAAGACGATGTTCATTGGATCCACGGGGAAGTTTCCGATCTGTACTGGCGTATTGGTGTACGACGACGTCCGCTTTGCACCGGGCTGCCCGCCCTGACACGGCAGACCGGCCGCGGGCGGCCCGCCGAAGCGGGACACGGAAACAAAGCCCGGACGTGCCGAGCGTCTCTCCAGTCTAGAGGGAAAAGCTGGGAGGGCGCTGCTATTGGGTGTTGGAAACCCATTCGGATGACGATTGTTCATCGCCCGGCCCGGCTTCGAAAAGGTTCAGGGTCTCCTGGCCAAAGACTCCTGCCGGTGCTGCCAGTCCAAGGTGCGCCCATGCCGGGGCCATGGCGATCCGACCCCTCGGCGTCCTGCCCAGCAGCCCTTCCCGGACCAGGTACGGCTCGGCAACCGTCTCTACAGTCTCCGGCTCTTCCCCCACGGCAATGGCAAGGGTGGACAGGCCCACCGGACCGCCGCCGAATTTTGTAATCAGCGCCTCCAGCACGGAACGGTCCAGCCGGTCCAGCCCGCGCTTGTCTACCTCGTACATGTCCAGCGCGGCGGAGGCTGACCGGGCGTCAATCTGTTCGATGCCGTGGACCAGCGCCCAGTCCCGGACCCGCCGCAGCAGCCGGTTGGCGATACGGGGCGTGCCGCGTGAGCGGCCGGCGATCTCAGTGAAGCCGGCCGAGTTTACCTTCAGGTCCAAAAGGCCGGCAGACCGGCGGAGCACCAGCTCCAGCTCCTCCACCGAATAAAACTCCAGATGCCCCGTGAAGCCGAAGCGGTCCCGGAGCGGACCCGGAAGGAGCCCGGCACGGGTGGTGGCACCCACCAGCGTGAAGGGCGGCAGCTCCAGCGGAATGGCCGTGGCCCCGGCGCCCTTGCCCACCACGATGTCAACGCGGAAGTCCTCCATGGCCATGTAGAGCATTTCCTCGGCCGGGCGGGACATTCGGTGGATCTCGTCCAGGAAGAGGACTTCGCCTTCGGACAGCGAGGAAAGTATGGCGGCCAAGTCTCCGGCGTGCTGGATGGCCGGGCCGCTGCTGATCCGCAGCGGCGCGTTCATCTCCGAAGCAACAATCATGGCGAGTGTGGTCTTGCCGAGGCCGGGGGGTCCGGAAAAGAGCACATGGTCTGCGCTGCGCCCGCGCATCCGGGATGCCTTCAACACCAGGGACAGCTGTTTGCGGACCCTGTGCTGACCCACGAAGTCGTCGAGGTTCTTGGGCCGGAGCGCTGCCTCGATGGCCCGTTCTTCCGGCTCTTCTCCCCCGGCGACCAGGGACGGCTCAGCCACGGCTGCCTACCCTGTTGCCTGCCCGCGCTCCGTCCTGGCCGAGCCAGCGCAGCGTGGTGCGCAGGATCTCGGCAACATTGCCTTCGCCGGCGAGGTCCGGGGCATCTGCCAGGGCCTTGTCGATGCTGCCGGAGGCGTCCTTTTCGGACCAGCCCAGGCTGGTCATGGCGGCCACGACCTGCGGCTTCCAGACCCCTTCGGATGACGGAGCGGGAGCTCCGGCGGGAGCAGCCGTGCCGTGCGGAACCAATTTCCCGGCGAGTTCCAGGACGATGCGCCCGGCAACCTTCGGGCCGATCCCCGGGACCTTGGTGAAAGTCTTGCTGTCCTCGGTGTGCGCGGCCACACGGATGGCCTCAGGATCATGCACAGCGAGGACCGCGAGGGCGAGCCGCGGACCCACACCGCTGACACTGAGCAGGACGTCGAAAACTTCCCGTTCGTCGTCGCTGGCGAAGCCGAACAGGGTCAGGGAGTCCTCCCGGACGATCAGTGAGGTGAAAAGCTTCCCCTCCTCGCCGGTCCGCAGGTTGCTGAGCGTCCGCGGCGTCGCGTAGACGCTCATGCCGGCGCCATTGAGATCGATGACGGCGGTGGACAGTCCGACGTGCGCCACGGTTCCGCGGAGAAAACTAATCAAGGCCGGGGCTCCTGAACTTGCGCCGGCAAAAACCGACTATCCGAACATATCTACGAATACCCTAGCAAGGGCCGGCGACATTCAGCGCGCACGGCGCGCCTTGGCCTCCGCCTCAGCCCAGGCGCGCTGGGCCGGGGTCAGCGACTGGCTGCCGGGACCGGTGGTGGCGACGGATGCGCCGCCGCCTGCCCGCCAGGCATGCGTGATGGCGAGGGCCAGGGCATCCGCCGCGTCCGCGGGGCGCGGGGGCGCGTCAAGTCGGAGAATCTTGGTGACGAGCTTGGTGACGGCTTCCTTGTTGGCGGAACCGCTGCCCGTCACCGCCGCCTTCACCTCCGACGGCGTGTGCAGCGCCACGGGGATGCCGCGCCGGGCGGCGGCGGCGATGACGACGCCGGAGGCCTGGGCTACGCCCATGACCGTGCTGACGTTGAGCTGCGAGAAGACGCGTTCCACCGCGAGCACATGCGGCTCGTAGCGGTCGAGCCAGTCGTCGATGGCGAGGGCGATCACCAGCAGCCGCTGGTCGAGTGTTTCCTCGGGGGACGTTCCCACCACGCCGACGGCCACCATGGTGGCGCGGCGGTTCTTTTCGACGTCCACCACGCCGATGCCGCAGCGGGTCAGCCCGGGGTCGATGCCCAGTACGCGCAGCGTCACGTGCAACCGCCCCGGTCCGCCACGCGGAGAATCACTCGGCTTCCAGGGCTGCCTGAACTTCGTCGCTGAGGTCAGCGTTGCTGTAGACGTTCTGGACGTCGTCGAGGTCCTCAAGGGCGTCAACGAGCTTCATGAACTTCTTGGCGGCGTCGAGGTCCAGCGGCACCTCCATGGAGGGCACGAACTCGGCTTCGTCGGTGTCGTAGTCGATGCCGGCTTCCTTGAGGGCATCGCGGACGGCCTGCAAGTCCTTCGGATCGGAGTGGATCTCGAAGGTGTCCCCGTTGTCCTTGACTTCCTCGGCACCGGCATCCAGCACGGCCACGAGGACGTCGTCCTCGGTGAGGTCGTTCTTGGGCAGCGTCACCACGCCCTTGCGGGTAAACAGGTAGCTGACCGAGCCCGGGTCGGCGATGGTACCGCCGTTGCGCGAGATGGCCAGCCGGACCTCGGACGCGGCACGGTTCTTGTTGTCGGTAAGGCACTCGATCAGCAGCGCCGAGCCCTGCGGGCCCCGGCACTCGTACATGATCTCTGTGTAGTCCACGACCTCGCCGGTGAGCCCGGCGCCGCGCTTGATGGCGCGGTCAATGTTGTCGTTCGGAACCGACGTCTTCTTGGCCTTGGTGACGGCCAGTTCGAGTCCGGGGTTGCCGGCGAGGTCCGGGCCGCCCATGCGGGCCGCGACTTCGATGTTCTTGATCAGCTTGGCGAACGACTTTGCCCGGCGGCTATCAATGATGGCCTTCTTGTGCTTGGTCGTTGCCCATTTGGAGTGGCCTGACATGCTTTACGCTTCTCCTCTGATCATGCGGATAAAAAGTTCATGCACGCGCTTCTCCCCTGTCACTTCCGGGTGGAATGAGGTGGCCAGCAGTTGGCCTGAACGCACTGCAACAATTCTAGCTGTCCCCTGCAGACCGGCCGCGTGGGAGGCGTGCTCCTGGTCCGCCGGCTCCACCTGCGCCAGGACGTCGACGCCTGGTCCGACGCGCTCCACCCAGGGGCCGCGGATGAACACCGCGTGAACCGGCGCCACGCCCTGCTCTGTGGCGCTGAACTCCAGGCCCTTGAAGTCGAGGTCGGTCTCGAAGGACTCGCGCTGCCGGCCGAATGCGTTGCGGCGCACCGTGATATCCAGGCCGCCGAACGTCTGCTGCGGGTTTCCGGCCAGGTCCGCCGCGGGGTCGGCGATGTCGTCCGCCAGCAGGATCATGCCCGCGCAGGAGCCGTACACCGGGAGGCCACCGGCGATCCGCCGACGCAGCGGCTCCGCCAGATCGAAGGCGCGGGCCAGCTTGTCGATGGCCGTCGACTCGCCGCCGGGAATGATGAGCCCGTCGAGTCCTTCGAGCTCGGCCGGGCGGCGGACGCCCACGCCGGCGGCGCCGGCGGTCTCGACCGCCCGGAGGTGCTCACGAAAGTCACCCTGGAGCGCCAGAACGCCGATGCGCAGGCCAGACCCGGGCTTTTTGGCCACGCCGGCCGGGCGCGGAAGGGCGCTGGAAAGGGAATTGGTCATCTAAACAGCATAGTGTCCCGGGCACAAACCGACGGTCCCGCCGTCGGGGGCCCGCCACATTGCATGCCGCTGCTGGGATATATTACAGAGCATGTTTTCCCTCAGCGTTCCGCTCGGCAAGTTCGTCCGCCGGGTTTCCCGGCTCAGGGGCGGAGGCTCTGCATTCCCCGGCCTGGTGGTCGAAAAAATCGATCCCGGCTTCATGCAGCGGACCCTGTCCACCCTTCCCCACGGCGTGGCCGTGGTCAGCGGCACCAACGGCAAGACGACCACCACCAAGATGGTGGTGGAGCTGCTCGAAAGCCAGGGCCTGAAGGTGTTCACCAACCGCACCGGCAGCAACTTCACCCGGGGCGTGGCGGCTGCCCTGCTCGGCGATGTCGACTGGCGGGGACGGCTCGACGCCGACATCGCCGTGCTGGAACTGGATGAGGCCCACGCCGTGCACTTCGTCAACCGGGTCCCGCCGCGCTACAGCCTGCTGCTGAACGTCCTCCGCGACCAGCTGGACCGCTTCGGTGAGATCGACAAGACCGCCCAGCTCCTCCAGCACATCGCCTCCAAGACCACGGGGACTGTAGTGCTGAACCGCGAGGACCCGCGGGTGGCCCGGATCGCCGATACGCTGCAGGGTCCCGAGGTCCTCTACTTTGGCCTGGACGACTCCCTGCTGGGCACCTTCCCCAGCGACGATGAACTACGCGCCGGGCCGGGCAGCCCCGTACCCGCGGTGCCGGAACGGCCGCTGGCCGACGTCGTCCTCCGCCGCGTGGGTGCCGATGACGCCGATTTTGAGTACGACGGCGTCACGGTCACCACCGGGATGAAGCTCCGTGGCGTCTACAACATCTTCAACGCCGCGGCCGCGCTGGCCCTGGCCCGCAGCATCTGTGGCAGCGGCGCCGCCACGGCGGACCACGGCACCCTCCTGAAGGCCCTGTCCGAGGTGGCCCCGGCGTTCGGACGCGGCGAAAGCCTCACCGTGGACGGGCTCCCGCTGGATCTGGTCCTGGTCAAGAACCCCAGCGGTTTCCGGCTGGGCCTCAAGTCGTTCCCCTCGGGCGGCTACGCCACCATGATCGCGATCAACGACAACTACGCTGACGGCCGCGACATGTCCTGGTTGTGGGACGTCGATTTCGACTCACTGCGCGCAGAAGGCGTGGACCAGGTCACGGGCTCCCGTGCGTACGACATGGCCCTGCGCCTGCAGTACGACGAAGTGCAGATCGGGGCGGCGGATACCGACATCCCGGCCGCCCTGGCCGACTTCATCCGCAAGGGCAAAGGCAGGCCGAAGCGGGTCTTCTGCACCTACACCGCGATGCTCGCCATCCGCCGTGAGCTGTCCAAAATCACTACAGTGGAGGTGGTCTCTTGACCCCCGAACCGACCGCCGGCACCGCCGCACCAAAGGGAACCATCCGGGTCCTCCAGCTGTACCCGCGGGAGATGAACATCTATGGCGACTGGGGCAACGCGCTCGTGCTGCAGCAGCGCCTCAAGTGGCACGGCTACACGCCGGAACTGCTCGAGTACAACGTGGGCGACGAATTCCCGGAGGGCGTGGACATCATCCTGGGCGGTGGCGGTCAGGACAGCGGCCAGCTCGTCATCCAGGATGACCTCCAGTCCCGGGCCGGCCTCCTCAAGGGGATGGCCGAGGACGGCACGCCGATGCTGCTCATCTGCGGGCTCTACCAGCTTTTCGGCCGCTTCTTCAAGACCCGCTCCGGCCCGGTCATTCCCGGCATCGGCGTTCTGGACGTGGAGACCCACGGCACGGATGAGCGGCTGATCGGCAACGTCAGGGTAACCACGGCCGAGTTCGGCGAAGTGCTCGGCTACGAGAACCACAGCGGCCAGACCACCCTGGGCCCCGGCGTCGAACCTCTGGGGACAGTGGCGAAGGGCACCGGCAACAACAGCAGCGATGGCCAGGAGGGCGCCCGGTACCGGAACATCGTGGCCAGCTACCTGCACGGTTCCCTGCTGCCCAAGAACCCGGCGATCGCCGACTTCCTGATCCGGACCGCCGTCGAACGCAAGTACGGAACCTTCACGCCCGGCGAAGCGGACGACCGCTACGCCGTCCTGGCCCGCGAGCACGCTGCCCGCCGGCCTCGCTAGGGGCTGCCCGGCCGGGCTGTCTCTCCTGTCACCGGTCCTTGGTGACCAGCAGCTCGTGGGCTCCGGCTTGCACCGCGCCCATGGACTCCACCACCTGTTTGGTCCGCAGCCGGGTGTCGGCGTCGGCCGCTGGACTGGCGCAGACGCCCTGCGGGGCGTCCGCGGCCACGGAGCACCAGCGGTAGGGGGCGCTGACGATGACCGACGGTGCCCAGGCGACGTCGGATGCGGTCCACCTGCCGGCACTGTCCTGGCTGAACTGTGCCCGGAGCAGCAGGCCCTCGTTGTTGACCACGTACGCCGGAGAGAGTTCCGTCACGCCATTGCCCAGCCCGTAGGCGATCCATGTTCCCTTGTACTTTTCGACGGGGAGCACCGAGTGCGTGTGGTGCCCGTAGACCATGGTGAACTGCCCGCTGTCCGCCAGCGCGTGCGCCACCTGCAGCTGCTGCGCGTTGGGGGCGCTGGAGTACTCGTCCCCCGCATGCATGGCGGCAAGCACGATGTCCGCGCCCTGCTCCCGGGCTTCCTTGGCTTTGGCGATCATGGCAGGGGCGTCGAGCATGTCCACCTGCCACGGCTGTTCCGGGGCCTGGCCGTTGAGCCCGTAGGTGCCCGCGATGACCGCAATCCGGGCGGCTTCAGTCTGCAGGATGAGGATGCCGCGGGACTCAGCCAGCGTCCGGTAGGAGCCGGTGTGCTCCAGCCCTGCTGCGTCCAGCACGTCCAGTGTCCTGGTGAGGCCCTCGGTGCCTTGGTCGATGGTGTGGTTGCTGGCCGTGGTGCAGGCCCGGTAACCGACGGCTTTGGCGGCCGCGGCGATCTGCGGCGGGACGTTGAAGGACGGGTATGCGGAGAACGGGCCACCGGGCGGGGCCACCGGCGTTTCCTGGTGGCAGATGGCGAGGTCGCTCTGCTCGATGTAGCGCCGCTGGCCTTCCAGCAGCGGACCGAAGTCGAGCCCTTTGACGCCGCCGGCCACAGCGTCCTCGTGGGCCTGTTGCCAGAGCTGGGCGTGGACCAGCATGTCACCGGTGACCAGGACGGACGTGCAGCGGACCGCCGTGCATACGGGGCCGGCCCCCGGCGTGGGCGTGGCTGCGGCACTCGGGCTGGGGGTCGCCGTCGGCGTTAGAGCCGCCGTCGGCGTTGGAGCTGCGGTGGCCCCGCCGCCGGGCCTGGCCTGCTCGGCGATCACGCCGCAGGACGCCAGCGCCACCGTCAGCAGTGCGGCGACGGCCACGTATTGCGCACGGCCAGCTATGTTGTTGTTCCCCATGGCCCCAGCGTATGTCCGGGGAACGCCGACGCCGGGCAACCGGCCCGCAGCGGGCCGCCCAAAACGTTGTGCACCGCAGGACTGCATGAAAGGGTTGCTTCATGACCAATCCCCTCCTGTCCCCCAGCGCCCTGCCCTTCGGACTGCCGCCGTTCGCCGACATCGACGACGCCCACTATGCCGAGGCGGTTGATGCCGGACTCGCCGAGCATCTGGCCGAGATCCAGGCCATCGTGGACTGCCCCGGGCCGGCCACGTTCGAGAACACCGCGCTGGCCATGGAACGGTCCGGCCGCCTGCTGGACCGCGCCGCGGCGTCGTTCTTCACCCTGGTTTCGGCCGACGCCTCCGAGGCCATCAGGAAGCTGGAAACCGAACTGTCGCCCCGCTTCGCCGCCCACCAGGACGCCGTCTACCTCAACCGTCCGCTCTACGAGCGGTTCGCCGCCGTGCACACCGCAGGCCTGGACGCCGAACCGGCACGGCTGGTGGAGGAGTATCTCAAGGAATTTCGCCAGTCCGGCATTCAGCTGGATGACGCCGGCCAGGACAGGCTCCGTTTGCTGAACGCCGAGCTGTCCCGGCTAGGCACAGAATTCGGGCAGCGCGTCAAGGAAGCGATGAAGTCCGCCGCCCTGCTGCTGGACAGCGCCGATGACCTCGCCGGCCTTCCCGCGGACGAGATCGCCAGCGCCGCTGAAGCAGCGCGCGTTGCCGGACATGAGGGCAAGTTCCTCCTGACGCTCATCCAGCCAAGCAATCAGCCCGCCCTGGCCGCGCTGGACAACAGGGACGTGCGCCGGCGGCTCTTCGAGGCCTCTGTGGCCCGCGGCAGCACCGGCGGTGACCTCGACGTCCTCGACCTCGTGAAATCCATGGTCCGGCTCCGCGCCGAAAAGGCCGTCCTGCTGGGCTTCGCCAACTACGCCGAACTAGTGGTGGACCGGCAGACGGCCCCGGACTTCGGCGCGGTCCGCACCATGCTGAACAGGCTGGCGCCCGCCGCCGTCCGGAACGCCGATGCCGAGGCTGCCGCCCTGGCCGAGACAGCCGGCCACCCGCTGGAGGCCTGGGACTGGGCCTATTACTCCGCCAAGGTGCGACGGGAACGGTACGCCGTGGACGAGCAGGCCCTCAGGCCGTACTTCGAGCTGGACCGGGTGCTGACGGACGGCGTGTTTTTCGCCGCGACCTCGCTGTTCGGCATCACCTTCCATGAGCGCGCGGACCTCGCGGGCTATCACGAGGACGTCCGGATCTGGGAGGTCCGGGACGCGGACGGAAAAGAGCTGGGATTGTTCCTGGGCGACTACTACGCCCGCGAAACCAAACGGGGCGGCGCGTGGATGAATTCCCTGGTGGACCAGTCGGCACTTCTGGGCACCAAGCCGGTGGTCATCAACAACCTGAACATCTCCAAGCCGCCCGCGGGCGAGCCGACGCTGCTTACGCTCGACGAGGTGCGCACCGCGTTCCACGAGTTCGGCCATGCCCTGCACGGCCTGTTCTCCAGCGTCACCTATCCACGCTTCTCCGGCACGTCGGTACCGCGGGACTTCGTGGAGTACCCGTCCCAGGTCAACGAAATGTGGATCATGTGGCCGGAGGTGCTGGCCAACTACGCCCGCCACCATGCCACAGGGGAACCGTTGGCCCAGGACATCGTGGACCGGCTCAATTCGTCCCGCCTGTGGGGCGAAGGGTTCGCCACCGCGGAGTACCTCGGCGCGGCGCTGCTTGACCTGGCCTGGCACGTGCTGGAAGCCGACGGCGTTCCGGCGGACGCCCTCGCGTTCGAGGCGAAGGCCCTGGCCGCCGCCGGGGTGGCTCATCCGCTGATTCCGCCGCGGTACCGGACGGGCTATTTCCAGCACATCTTCGCGGGCGACGGCTACGCTGCGGGCTACTACTCCTACATCTGGAGCGAGGTACTGGACGCCGAGACCGTGGACTGGTTCACCGAAAACGGCGGCCTCAACCGGGCCAACGGCGACCGTTTCCGCGCGGAACTCCTCTCCCGCGGCAACAGCCGCGACCCGCTCGAGTCGTTCCGCACCCTGCGCGGACGCGACGCCACCCTCGAGCCGTTACTCAAGCGCCGCGGCCTCGAATAACGAAGGCAACCACCCCTTAGGGCTTGGAGTTTTTGTCCATTTGTCGCGACTTCGGGGGTGGCAAAGTCCCATTATGTGGACAAAAACTCCAAGTGCTTAAACGACGACGGCGGCCGGTCACCTTGGAAGG